>NZ_BAAGWY010000007.1:110268-228600 GCF_054780115.1 Humibacter ginsengiterrae | reverse complement strand
ACCTGCGGCGACGACGGCGACGCAACGGGTGTCGCACCGGTGAAGACCGGTGTCCAACCGTTCGTGTTGATCGATGCGGACGGCCGGTTCGCCGAGCTCCTGGGCTACGGTCCGATCCCGCCCAGTGCCGCAGCGAAAGCGTTACGGGACGCACCCTCATTCCGGAAAGTGCTGGCGGACCCGATCCGGCCGGCACAGTTGAACCTGGACACGAAACGGTACCGTCCAACCCCGGATCAGCGGACCTGGCTCACCTTGAGGTACGGGCTGGATGAGGACGCCGCCCCCTACCTCCCGGTCGGGGTTACCACTGGTGCCGAGATCGACCACGTCATCGAACGACAACACGGCGGACCCACCAACGTGACCAACCTGGCACCGCTGAAACCCCGGCTGCACCGGTTGAAGACGGTGACCGGGATCCGGTTGGACCCGAAACCCGACGGCGGCATCCGCGTCCGCACCCCCACCGGATACGACAGCGACCCACCACCCTTCTAAACGGCACGGCCGTAGTGACGCTTCGGCTGCAGCCGCTGAGAGCCAGCGCATGCACAATCGCGTACTCGCGGCGTGCTCTGGGAAGACAGGCCAGTACACGACGCCCTATAGCCTGGGTCGGTGCGCAGCAGGGGAAGCCTCGTCATCATCGGGAGTGCGCTCGTCGGAGCCGTGTGCTGGGTCCTCCTGGGGCTGGGCAGCGCTTCGGCCGCCCTGTCGTCGGTTCGCCTGGCTCCGCTCATCCGCGTGGTCGTGGTTCCGACTCTGCCGATGGGAATCTGGCAGCGCGGAGCGCCGTGGGGAACCGTGCTGCCAGTTCTCGGTGCGGTGTTGTTCGGTACGTTGCTTGCCTGCGGCTACACCCTGGCCGCCAGGATGCGCAACTGGTCCTCGGCGACTCGGCTGATGAGAGTGATCATCGCCTGGTTCGTGGGTGCCGTCGCGGGCGTGGTGACAGCTGGGGTGTGGGATCTCGCGGCCGTGCTGGCCGAGGCCGAGCAGGAGCCTCTCGGCCTGCAATGGGTCTTCCGCGAGCATCTGCCCGAGTTTCTGGCCAGTGCGATCGTCGGGCTGGTCTGGGGATGGCTCCCCGCACTCGTGCTGGCCAACTTCGGCAATCCGATCGGCCGCAGGGTCGCAGTGTGGACGAGCGTCACAGCCGTCGTCATGGCGGTCGCGGCATCCGTCGTCATCGTCAGCGGCCTGCCGGCGTCGACGCGCCAGGACCGCGCCGCGCAAGGGCTGTCGCCCGTGTATCACCCCGTCACCCCGAGCCCGACGCCGCGCCCTCAACCTCCGTCTCGCGTGGCGCCTACGCCCGTTGCGCCGGCCGCTGGCTGGTGCACGGATGCCGATATCAGCATCAGCGCTTCGGGCACGCAGGGCGCGTTGGGCCACCGCGCCATCACGCTGGTGCTGGTGAACAGGTCCGGCACCTCGTGCGTCGTCGACGGTTACCCCGACATCGCGTTCGCCTCCTCGAACGGCGGCGAGCTGAATGTGCCGGTCGTGCACGGCAGCTCGTACCTGGCACAGGATCCCGGGCCGCACGCCGTGACACTCGGCCCCGGAACGACCGCAAAGGCGACGCTGTCATGGGGAGCAGGCACGCAGGGCGACACCGCGAACTCGATACTCGTCGCTCCCTACGCGGGCGCGATCCGGTCGGCGCTCGACACCCAGACGGACATCACCGACGGCAGCAGCGTGTCGATCACCGCGTGGGAGTCCGGAATCGGCCACTGAGCCGTACGGCCGCGAGTAGCTCGATGTTGCACAAGGGAGCGCACGACCGTGCCCGCCTCGTCGGAGCGGGTGAGCAGGATCCCTGCGCGCCAGCAGCGTGCGGACGATTCGACCCCGCCGCGACCGCCACGCGACAATGGAGCGGACGCGAGGAGGCGTGATGACCGCAGACCGCTACGAAGAGGGCATCGTCACCGACTTCAGCCGCCGCATGAGCTACTCGTCGTATCTCGGGCTCGAGCAGCTGTTGTCGGCGCAGCATCCGGTGAGCACTCCGGAGCATCACGACGAGTTGCTGTTCATCGTGCAGCATCAGACGACGGAGCTCTGGTTCAAGCTCGTGCTGCACGAGCTGACGGATGCCTGCAGGCTGCTGCGCGAGAACGAGTTGCAACCGGCGCTGAAGCGCATCGCCAGGGTGAAGCATATTCAGCGCACGTTGACGGACCAGTGGTCGGTGCTCGCCACCCTGACACCCACCGAGTACGCGCAGTTCCGCGGCTTCCTGGGCAACTCGTCAGGATTCCAGTCCTGGCAGTACCGGGCCGTCGAGTTCACGCTCGGCAACAAGGACGCCCGCATGCTGCGGGTGTTCGAGAACGATGCAGCCGCGCACGAGCTGTTGTCGGGCATCCTTCACGAGCCGACTTTGTACGACGAGTTCCTGCGCTACCTGGCCAGAGCAGGCTTCGAGGTGCCCGTATCCGCTCTGGAGCGCGATGTGACGCAGGCGTACCGCATGAACGAGGAGCTCATGCCGGTGATCCGCGATATCTACGATCACGCCGAAGAGCACTGGTCGGAGTACGAGGCATGCGAGGAGCTGGTCGACCTGGAGGAGAACTTCCAGCTGTGGCGGTTCCGGCACCTGAAGACCGTGCAGCGCACCATCGGCATGAAGACCGGAACAGGCGGATCCAGCGGCGTTCCCTTCCTGCAGAAGGCGCTCGACATCGCCTTCTTCCCCGAGCTGTACGCCGTGCGCACGCAGATTGGAGCACCGGCGTGAGCGGCCGATGCTAGAAGAGGGCCAGATCGTCGCGTTCGACGCGGCGTGGACCGGATCGTTCCGCGGGCGCACCGCGTACGCACTGCTCGACGGTCTTCTGCAACCGGTCGGGCCGGATGCCCGTGCCGACATCGAGGTGCCCGGCACGCTCTTCCCTCGCCTCACCGACCACCACGTGCACCTGACGCTCGTCGATCCCGAACCGCTGCTCGCCGGCGGCATCACGCACGTCGTCGACCTCGGAGGAGACCCGGCACTGACCGGGCGACTGCGCAGAGACGCGGCGTTCCCCGGATCCACGCTGCCCGACATCCACATCGCCGGCGCCTTCCTCACCTGCCCCGGCGGGTATCCGAAGGGCCGCGACTGGGCGCCCGACCCGGCCGTCGTCGAGCTGCGCGACCCCGACGAGGCTGAGGCGGCGGTACGCACGCAGGCGGCTGCCGGGGCATCCGTCATCAAGGTCGCTCTCAACAGCGACACCGGCCCGGTGCCGACGTCGGAGCTGCTCGTCGCCATCGTCACGGCCGCGCGAGCGGAAGGCGTGCCGGTTGCAGCGCACGTCGAGGGCGAGCGCATGACGGAGCGCGCGCTGGATGCCGGCGTCAACGTGATCGCGCATGCCCCGTTCACCGAACGGCTCGAGCCGGCGCTCATCGCGCGGATGTCCCGCGCAGGCACCGCGGTCATCTCGACCCTCGACATCCACGGCTGGGGCGACCGCACGCCAGCCTTCGAGACTGCGCTCCATAACGTGCGGCACCTCGCGGCCGCCGGCGTGCGTGTGTTGTACGGCACCGACCTCGGAAACGGTCCACTGCCGCTCGGCGTGAACTCGAGGGAGCTGGAAGCGCTCGCCGAAGCGGCACTGGAGCGCGACGCCCTGGTTGCAGGCATCGCGGGCGCGACGCACGCGGATGCGATCGGTCCGCGATTCGCCTGGGTGCCGGGCACCCCGCCGGAGAGCCCGATGGAGACGGCGCACTGGCTGGCGACCGCGCGCGCCACGACGATCGACTACCTGGAGGAGACCCTGCAATGAGCGCCCCCGACCCGTTCCTCGCTTACGCCAGGAGGGCCGACCGAAGTGACGGCCTCGCGCACTTCCGGTCCAGGTTCGTGCCATCGGACGGCCTTGTCGCCTACTTCGACGGAAACTCGCTCGGACGGCCGACCACGGCGAGCGTCGAACGCATCCAGCGGTTCCTCACCCAGGATTGGGCCGGCCGGCTCATCCGGGGCTGGGACGAGGAGTGGATGGAGCTGCCGTTCGCGATCGGCGACCGCATCGGCAGCGTGGCGCTGGGCGCGGCACCCGGCCAGACCGTGATCGGCGACTCGACGACCGTGCTGCTGTACAAGCTGGCCAGGGCCGCGGTGGATGCTCCGCGTAGCTCGGGAAGTCGCACCGAGATCGTGCTCGATACCGACAACTTCCCGACCGACAGATACGTTCTCGACGGGATCGCGGCAGAGCGCGGACTCACGCTGCGCTGGATCGAGGCGGACCCGGCATCCGGCGTCTCCCCGGAGCAGGTCGCCGCCGTCGTGGGGGAGCAGACCGCGCTCGTCGTGCTCAGCCACGTCGCCTACCGCTCCGGGTACCTCGCAGATGCCCGGCGCATCACTCGCATCGCACACGACGCGGGAGCGCTCGTGCTCTGGGACCTGTGCCATTCGGCCGGATCCGTGCCGATCGAGCTCGATGCCTGGGAGGTCGACCTCGCCGTCGGCTGCACCTACAAATACTTGAACGGCGGCCCTGGCTCTCCCGCGTTCGCGTACGTGCGCGACGACCTGCAGCGGGTGCTGCAGCAGCCGATCCACGGCTGGATGGGCTCGGCGGATGTCTTCACCATGGGCCCCGAGTACGCTCCCGCCGCCGGCATGCGCCGCTTTCTCAGCGGAACCCCGCCGATCGTCGGCATGCTCGCGATGCAGGACACGCTGGAGATGATCGGGGACAAGGGAATCGAGGCGATCCGTGCCAAGTCGCTCGCGCTGACCGACTTCGCGATCCAGTTGATCGACGAGTGGCTGGTGCCGCTCGGTGCGGCGCTCGCGTCACCGCGGGACGGTGCACGACGCGGAGGCCACGTGACGGTGCAGCATCCGGCGATGCGACAGGTCACCGCCGCACTGTGGGAGCGAGGGGTGATCCCGGACTACCGCGATCCGGGCGGCCTGCGCATCGGGCTGTCGCCGTTGTCGACATCCTTCGAGGAGACCTACAACGGCATGGTCGCGGTACGGGATGCCCTGCGCGCAGAGTTGTTGCCGCCCGCGCTGCGCTGACGAGGGGAGCTGTTGCCCGTAACGCGGCCGGAGCGTGGCATCCGCTCCATTTAGGATGGAACGCATGTCCGACGGCGCCTCGTTCTACATCACCACGCCCATTTTCTACGTGAATGATGTCCCTCACATCGGGCACGCCTACACCGAGGTCGCTGCGGATGTTCTGGCCCGCTGGCACCGTCAGGCCGGCGACGACACCTGGCTGCTGACCGGCACCGACGAGCACGGGCAGAAGATCTTGCGCACCGCGACCGCGAACGGGCTCGAGCCGCGGGAGTGGGCCGACCGGCTCGTGGCATCCGCGTGGAAGCCGCTGCTGGAGACCGTGGACATCGCCAACGACGACTTCATCCGCACCACCGACGAGCGGCACGAGGAGGCCGTGACCCGGTTCCTGCAGAAGCTGCACGACGACGGACACATCTACGCCGGCGAATACGAGGGCTACTACTGCGTCGGCTGCGAGGAGTACAAGCAGCGCGACGAGCTCGACGAACCGCTCAGCGGCGAGTACCAGGGTCAGCTGGTGTGCAAGATCCACTCCCGGCCGATCGAGATCCTCAAGGAGAAGAACTACTTCTTCCGCATGAGCGCGTTCGCTCAGCAACTGCTCGACCTCTACGAGTCGCGCCCCGACTTCGTGCAGCCCGAGAGCGTTCGCAACGAGATCGTGCAGTTCGTTCGGCAGGGGCTCAGCGACCTCTCCATCTCGCGCTCCAGCTTCGACTGGGGCATCAAGGTGCCGTGGGATCCGTCGCACGTCGTCTACGTCTGGTTCGACGCACTCCTCAACTACACGACGGCCGTCGGTTACGGCACCGATCAGGAGCTGTTCGACCGGCGCTGGCCGGCCTACCACCTCGTCGGCAAGGACATCGCCCGGTTCCACGCCGTGATCTGGCCGGCCATGCTCATTGCCGCGGGACTCGAGGTGCCGCACAAGGTGTTCGGCCACGGCTGGCTGCTCGTGGGCGGCGAGAAGATGTCGAAGTCCAAGCTGACCGGCATCGCGCCGTCGCAGATCACCGACACGTTCGGGTCGGATGCCTTCCGCTACTACTTCATGCGAGCCATCAGCTTCGGTCAGGACGGCTCGTTCAGCTGGGAAGACCTCTCGGCCCGCTACCAGTCCGAGCTCGCCAATGGTTTCGGCAACCTCGCCTCGCGCGTGATCGCCATGCTGCTGCGCTACTTCGGCGGCGAGGTGCCGGCTGCGGTGGAGAGTGCCACGACGGATGCCGACCGTCTGATCCAGCGCACGGTCGCGGATGCCGCCGCGAACGCGGATGCCGCCATCTCGCGTTTCGCGATCCACGACGCGCTCGCCGCGGTGTGGACGATCGTGGACGAGCTGAACGGTTACATCACCGAGCAGGAGCCGTGGTCGCTGGCGAAGGACGACGCGAACCGCGAGCGCCTGCAGACCGTGCTCTACACGGCGGCGGAGGGGCTGCGCGCGCTCGCCGTGCTGCTGTCGCCCGTGGTGCCGAAGGCGACGGGCACGCTGTGGCGGGCGCTCGGTGCGCAGGATGCGCTCGGCGACGTCACCGCGCAACCGCTTCGCGACGCGGGAAGGTGGGGGCAGCTGCCCGCAGGCATCCGCGTCTCCGCCTTGGAAGCGTTGTTCCCGCGCATCGAGCAGGCAGTGGTCGCGTAGCGGTCATGCCCAGCGATCCGACGTATCCGCCGCTGCCGACACCGCTCGTGGTGCCGGTGTACGACAACCACACGCACATCGATCCGTCGGCCCGGCCAGGCCGCATCGCAGACGGGCACGCGCTGGACTACCGCGAGCACCTGGACCGTGCGTCGTCCGTCGGGGTGCGCGGCGTCGTGCAGGTGGGAACAGATGTCGCGTCGTCGATCTGGGCGGCGGAGACCGCCGCGGTCGAGCCGCGCATGCTGGCGGCGGTGGCCATCCACCCGAACGATGCGCCCGAGCTGGATGCCGCCGGCGAGCTCGACGACGCCCTGGCCGTGATCGACTCGCTTGCCTCGCGTCCACGGGTGCGGGCGATCGGTGAGACGGGTCTCGACTTCTTCCGAACGGATGAGAACGGTCGCGCCGCGCAGTTCCGGTCGTTCGAGGCGCATATCGAGATGGCGAAGCGGCACGACCTGGCCCTGCAGATCCACGACCGGGACGCGCACGACGACGTGATCGCGACTCTGAAGCGGGTCGGGGCGCCAGAACGCGTCGTCTTCCACTGCTTCTCCGGCGACGCCGGGCTGGCCGAGGTCTGCGCCGACAACGGCTGGTATATGTCGTTCGCGGGAACGGTGACCTTCAAGAACGCGCAGAACCTGCGCGACGCGCTGGAGATCGCGCCGCGATCCCTGCTCTTGGTGGAGACGGATGCGCCCTACCTCACGCCGTCGCCGTTCCGCGGCCGTCCGAACGCGCCCTATCTCATTCCGCACACCGTACGCGGAATGGCGGCAGTGACCAGCACCGACGTGTCGCTGCTGGCGGCGCAGCTCGTCTCGAACACGGAACTGGTCTACGGCAAGTGGGACTCGGAACCGGTCGCGGCACCGCCCACGACGCCGATCGGGATCATCGCGTGAACCGGCAATGGCCATGCAACTCCTAGGGCCGGCGGAGATCCGCGACCTCGCCGAGCTGCTCGACGTCACGCCCACGAAGAAGCTCGGGCAGAACTTCGTGATCGACGCCAACACCGTGCGACGCATCGTGCGCGTCGCCGACGTGCAGCCGGACGACGTCGTGATCGAGGTGGGACCGGGGCTCGGGTCGCTGACCCTGGGGCTGCTGGAGGCGCGGGCATCCGTCGTCGCCGTCGAGATCGACGGAAGGCTGGCCCGGCAGCTTCCGGTGACGGTCGAGCAGCTCGCACCTGAGGCATCCGATCGGCTCGACGTCGTGCATCAGGATGCTCTCGCGCTCGACGCAATGGCCGTGAGCGCTCTGCACGCCCCGCCGGTACGACTCGTGGCGAACCTGCCATACAACGTGTCGGTGCCCGTGCTGCTGCATCTTCTGCAGATCGTGCCGACGCTGCAGTCCGGCGTGGTGATGGTGCAGGCCGAGGTGGGACAGAGGCTGGCCGCCCAGCCCGGTTCGAAGGTGTACGGATCACCCAGCGTGAAGGCCGCGTGGTACGGCTCGTGGCGCACGGCAGGGCAGGTTTCCCGGCAGGTGTTCTGGCCGGTGCCCAACGTGGACTCGATCCTCGTCGCGTTCGAACGGCACGAGCACCCGGGAGACGAGGCGTTGAGGCGGCGGATGTTCGCCATCGTGGATGCCGCGTTCGGCCAGCGCCGCAAGATGCTGCGGCAGTCGCTCTCCGGCGTGTTCGGGGACTCGGCGGCAGCATCAGCCGTGTTGGAGGCGGCCGGCCTGGCCCCGACGGCGCGCGGTGAGGAGTTGACGGCCGACCAGTTCGTGGCCCTGGCGCGCGTCGGCGGACCGACACCGTAGGTTGGAACCATGACGTCCGCCAGCCTGGGTCTGCCTGTGCACGCTCGCGCCCCTGGCAAGGTGAACCTCTACCTCGGGGTCGGAGTTGCCGGCGACGACGGGTATCACGAGGTAGCGACCGTCTACCAGGCGGTCTCGCTCTACGAGGATGTGCGGGTCTGGGCGGCCGACGACATCACCCTGAACTTCAGCGGTCCGACCGACTGCTCGGGGTTGCCCACCGACGAACGCAACATCGCCGTGCAGGCCGCGCAGCTCGTGGCCGACGCGGCAGGTGTGCGCACCGGTGTGCGCATCGAGATCGAGAAGAACGTTCCCATCGCCGGCGGCATGGGCGGCGGGTCGGCGGATGCCGCCGCAACGCTGGTCGCGTGCGACACGCTCTGGAACGCCGGGCTTCCGCGCGAGCAGCTGCACGAGCTGGCGGCTCAGCTCGGCGCCGACGTGCCGTTCGCGCTCGCCGGCGGCACGGCGATCGGGTTGGGCCGCGGCGACGAACTGAGCCCCGTGCTCACGCAGGGCCGGTTCGACTGGGTGCTCGTGCTGCCGCGCGGCGAGCTCTCCACTCCCGCCGTCTACCGTGAGCTGGATGCGCATCGCGAACGGCACGCGGGCGAGCTCGGGCCGGTGGCGGAGCATCCGTCGGTGAGCATGGAGCTGTTGCAGGCGCTGCGAGCGGGGGATCCGGCGCTGCTCGCCGAGAACCTTGCCAACGACCTGCAGGCACCGGCGATCCACCTCTCCGATGAGCTCGCCGATGTGCTGGAACTCGGAGAGAACAACGGCGCGCTGGCCGGACTGGTTTCCGGGTCGGGGCCCACGGTCGCGTTCCTCGCCGAGGATCGCGAGTCGGCGATCGATCTGCAGATCGCGCTGAGTGCCGGCCAGCTGCGGGCCGTGCGCGTCTCAGCGCCGGTACACGGTGCCCGAGTGATGCCGCTCGGAGGATGAGCGCGGGCTCTGCTGAGATCGCCTGGCGCGGTCATTATCGTGGCACTCCCGAGTACCGCCGCATCCTGATTGCCCTCGGATTCGCGGGCGTCGCGACCTTCGCCCAGTTGTATTCCCCACAGGGAATACTTCCGCTCGTCGCGCGCGACCTGAACGTCACGGCCGCGCAGTCCGCACTGCTGATCTCCGCAGCGACGATAGGTCTCGCCGTCGGAGTGCTGCCGTGGTCGTGGCTGGCCACCCGGATCGGATGCCTGCCCTCGATGCGCATCGCGCTGATCGCGGCCGTGCTTCTAGGAGCAGGCGGCGCCGTCTTTCCAGGGTTCGGAGGCATCCTGGTGCTCCGCGTATTGCAGGGGCTCGCGCTCGGCGGCGTCCCCGCACTGGCGATCACGTACCTGCACGAGGAGTTGCGGGCGGTACACACAGTGGTCGCCGCCGCGACCTACGTGTCTGGCACGACGGTGGGTGGCCTAGTAGGACGGATCCTCGCCGCTCCGTTCGCCGCGTTGTCCGGCTGGCGGGTCGGTGTCGGTGTGGTCATCCTGCTGTGTTCGGCGGCGACCGTCGGCTTCATGCTGGTCACGCCGCAGCCGCGCGGCGGCCGGCGGTCGAGGGCGACGATCGCGTGGGTGGTCAAGGCTTCGTTTGCGAATCTTCGCTCGCCCGGCATGCTCGTGCTGTTCGCGCAGGCGTTCCTTCTGATGGGCGGCTTCGTCACGGTCTACAACTACCTGGCCTTCCGGCTGGAGCGGCCGCCGTTCGAACTGAATCCGTTCGAGGTCTCGCTGTTGTTCCTCGCCTACCTCGCCGGCACGTATTCCTCGCGGCAGGCCGGTGGGGCGGCACGTCGCTTCGGACGCACCGCTGTGCTGCTGGCATCCGTTACCGTCATGGTGGCGGGTGTGCTTATCACGCTGGCCGGTTCGCTCCCATGGGGGATCGTCGGCCTCGTGATCTTCACCGCCGGATTCTTCGCGGCGCACGCCATCGCCTCCGGATGGGTGGGCAGCCGAGCGACGGTCGGCAGAGCGCAGGCGGCGTCGCTGTACAACCTCTTCTACTACCTCGGGTCGAGCATCGTCGGCTGGTTGGGCGGCTTCGTCTTCGCGGCCGCCGGCTGGGGTGCGACGGTCGGCCTGGTTGCAGGGCTCGCGGTGCTCGCCGCTCTGCTGGCCGGCGCCTACGCACTGCGGAGGCGGTTGCTCAACCGATAGCCTCCGTGAGCTCGAACCAGCGGGTCTCGAGGGCTTCCGCTTCCTGCTCGAGCTCGGCGATGGCATCCGTCTTCGCCGCCAGGCCCGTGTAGTCGGACTGGTCGTGATCGGCGAGCGCGGTGCGTTCGGCGTCGATGCGCTGGGTCAGCTTGCCGAGCCGCCGCTCGATCGACGCCACTTCCTTCTGCGCATCGCGCAGCGCAGCGCCGGTCAGGCTGCTCCCGCCGGTCGAGCTTGCCGAAACCGCGCCGCCCGAACTGGCGGAACCTGCGCCAGCACCGGCATCACGCCGCTCCTCAAGCGACCGCAACCGCAGGTATTCGTCCACTCCACCCGGCAGGTGCCGCAGCCGGTGGTCGAGAATGGCGTACTGCTGGTCGGTCACGCGCTCGATGAAGTACCTGTCGTGCGAGACGACGAGCAGCGTTCCTGGCCATGAGTCGAGCAGGTCCTCGATCGCGGCGAGCATGTCGGTGTCGAGGTCGTTGGTCGGCTCGTCGAGGATGAGCACGTTCGGGGCGTCGAGCAGGATGAGCAGCAGCTGCAACCGCCGCTTCTGGCCACCGGAGAGGTCCTTCACCGGCGTGGACAGCTGAGCGGAGGAGAAGCCCAGCCGCTCGAGCATCTGTCCCGGCGTGAGCTCCTGCGCCTTGGATCCGCTGCCGATCGTGTACGTGGTGCGCAGCCTGCCGAGCACGACGCGCACCGGGTCGTCGAGGTGCTGGTCGAGCTCGTCCATGCGCTGCGTGAGCGAGGCGACCTTGACGGTCTTGCCGCGCTTGACACGGCCGCTCGTCGGCTCGACCGTGCCTGAGATCAGGCCGAGCAGCGTCGACTTGCCCGCACCGTTGACCCCGAGGATGCCGGTGCGCTCGCCGGGTGCGATGCGCCACTCCACGCCGTGCAGCACCTCACGGTCGCCCGCGTCGGCCGCTTCTCGTGCCGGATACGACACCGAGGCATCCACGAGGTCCACGACCTCCTTGCCGAGCCTCGCCACGGCGAGAGCCTTCAGCGAGACCGAGTCGCGGATCGGCGGCACATCCTCGATCAGCGTGTTCGCCGCGTCGATGCGGAACTTCGGCTTCGACGTGCGGGCGGGTGCGCCGCGGCGCAACCAGGCGAGTTCCTTGCGCGCCAGATTCTGCCGCTTCGCCTCGGATGCCGCGGCCATCCGGTCGCGCTCGACCCGCTGCAAGATGTAGGCCGCGTATCCGCCCTCGAACGGCTCGACGAGGCGGTCGTGCACCTCCCACGTCGCCGTGGCGACCTCGTCGAGGAACCAGCGGTCGTGCGTGACGACGAGCAGACCGCCGGCGCTGGCCGGCCACCGCCGCTTCAGGTGCTCGGCGAGCCAGGTGATCGCCTCGACGTCGAGGTGGTTCGTGGGCTCGTCGAGCGCGAGCACATCCCAGTCGCCCGTGAGCAATGCAGCAAGGGCGACGCGTCGACGCTGGCCTCCGCTCAGGGAGCCGATGGCGGCATCCCACTGGATGTCCCGCAGCAGTCCCGCGATCACGTCGCGCACGCGCGCATCGCCTGCCCACTCGTGCTCCGGCGTGTCGCCGACGACGACGCGTGCGACGGTCTGCGCGTCCTCGAGCACGTCGGCCTGATCGAGCACCCCGATGCGGATGCCTCCGCGCACCGTCACCCGCCCGCTGTCGGGCTGCAGACGGCCGGAAAGCATCGCCAGCAGCGACGACTTGCCGTCGCCGTTGCGGCCGACGATGCCGATGCGGTCGCCCTCGTCCACGCCGAGCGAGACGGAGCCGAAGACGACCTTGGTGGGGAACTCGAGATGCAGGGCCTCGGCCCCGAGAAGATGCGCCATGTCGCCTTCAAGGGTAGGCGAGGCATCCGACGGGTGACGCCCGGCGCCTGTGGCTCAGCTGCCCACGCTCGGCAGCTGACCTGTCAGGAACGACGACAGCGATGAGGCGACGCGCTGAGGGTCCTCGAGGTTCGGCGAATGCCCGAGGCCGTTCATCAACTCGATCTGCGCGCCGGGGACGATCCGGTAGTCCTGTGCCGACGCCGGGTCCCATCGAACGTCCTGCTCGCCGAAGATCACCAGCAGTGGCTTGCCGATCGGGACCAGCCGGTCGGGCAGCGATCGCTCGGCGAGATAGCCGCGGATGGAGACGGAGACCGCGCCGAAGACCCCGAAGTCGAGTTCGCGGAACTGGTCGACATAGTCCTTCGGAATCGCGAAGCCGGCATGGAAGCCATCCCGCATCGCCTGCCGGAGCTGGTCGTCGGTCAGTTCGGTCCAGGATGCGCCGCGAAGGTCGACTTCCTCGGCGATGTAGGCACGCATGTGCGGCCCGGTGTCGATCAGCGCGAGGGCCGACACCAGGTCCGGCCGCTGTTCTGCCAGCCCGGTCGCGAAGACACCGCCGCTGGAGTGACCGACGACCGTGGTCGCGCCGGCACCGAGTTGGTCGAGGACGCCGCCTACGCGCCGGGCCACGACCGATACGTCGTAGCTCGCGCCGTGCGGCAGTGTCGAACGCCCGCAGCCGGGAAGGTCGATGCGGATGACTCGATGAGCCGGAACCAGCAGCGGAAGCAACGGCTCCCACGATCGCGCCGATGCGGCGGTGCCATGAAGGAGAAGCAGGGGATCGGCATCGGGCGGGCCGTCCTGATAGACAGCGAAGTCGATTCCGTCGACGGTGAGAACGCGATCGTCTGCCGACAGCGAGTGAAGGCCGGAGCCACCGGCGACGGCGGTCTCGGAGGGATTCGAGGGGTATTCAGTCATGCTGCCAGCGTCGCTGAGCACGTGCGCCCTGGCTTGTACGAATGTTCCGAGCCTACCATGGCGGGCATGGCCGGCGACGGATTGCTGTGGGATGTCAGCTCCCCGTCGCGCCCGATCCGGCTTGCCGGTGTGCAGGCGGCAGGATTCACCGACCGCGGGATCACGCCTCCGCAGTTGCGGCTCATCCCGCATCCGGCCGTGACCCTGATCCTGGTCTTCGGAGGCGCGCTCGCCGTGGACGACCCTGCAGGCGGGCGGCTGCGCGGCAGCTTCGTGCTGGCACCCGGGTACGGCCGGGTGCTCCGGGCACGGCAACTGGAATCGTTCAGTTGCCTGCAGATTCGGTTGTCACCCGCCGTCGCCAGGGCCGTGATCGGCGATGCGGTCGGCGCGCTCGACGGCGCCGTGCAACTCGACGACTTGTGGGGTCGAGACGCCGAGCGGCTCACGTATCGGCTCGGTGATCTCCGTGATTGGGAGTCCCGATTCGCTCTGGTGGAACGTTGGCTCGGGGAACGAGTCTCGACCGGCGTCGCCACGACGCCCGAGGTCGCGTGGGCGTGGGAGCAGATCGCGGAGTCACACGGCTCTGTGCGAGTCGATCGACTCGCGACAGAGCTCGGATGGAGTCGCAGACAGCTGTGGGCCCGCTTCCGATCGCAGGTCGGGCTGACCCCGAAGAGCGCGGCCAAGCTCGTTCGTTTCGACCATGCCGTTCACCGGCTCGCCGTCGGGCAGGCACCGGCGACAGTGGCCGCGGAGGCCGGCTTCAGCGATCAGTCGCACCTTCACCGGGACGTCGCCGCGTTCACCGGCCTGACCCCATCCACGGTCGGCGGCGAGCCGTTCCTGGCCGTGGATGACGTCGCCTAGGGGTGGCCCGGGCGGTAGCGCCCGACGCTACGCCGCCCGCTCGATGCGCACCACCACCGATTTCGACGCGGGAGTGTTGCTCACCTCCGCCGTCGCATCCAGCGGAACGAGCGGGTTCGCCTCCGGGAAGTACGCGGCGGCGCATCCTCTGGCGGTGGGGTACGACACGAGCCGGAACCCGCGGATCACCCGGTCGACGCCGTCGTCGTACTCGCTGTGCACGTCCACCCGCTGCCCGTCCTGCAAGCCCAGCTCGGCGATGTCGAGCGGGTTCACGAACACCACGTCGCGACCCTTCTTCACACCCCGGTACCTGTCGTTCAGGCTGTAGATCGTCGTGTTGAACTGGTCGTGCGCCCTCACCGTCTGCAGCAGCAGGCGCCCCGGCGGGCACTGAACGTACTGCAACTCGTTCAGCGTGAACTTGGCCTTGCCGGTGTCGGTGGGGAACGTGCGCGAGTCGCGCGGACCGTGCGGCAGCACGAATCCGCCCTCCTGCCGGATCTTGACGTTGTAGTCGTCGCATCCGGAGCAGACGTTGGCGATGTGATCGCGGATCCGGTCGTAGTCGGCCTCGAACCCGCCCCAGTCGACCTCCACCTTGTCGCCGAGCGTTGCCCTGGCCAGCCGCGTGATGATCGAGATCTCCGACAGCAGGTTCGGCGACACCGGATCGACCTTGCCCCACGACGGATGCACGGCGCACACGGTGTCCTCGACAGAGACGAACTGCTCGCCGGATGCCTGCATGTCGATCTCGGTTCGCCCCATGGTGGGCAGGATGATCGCCTCGCGTCCCACGACGGCGTGCGACCGGTTGAGCTTCGTCGACACCTGCACGGTCAGCTCCGCCTTCTGCACAGCCGACTCGGCGGCATCCGTGTCGGAGATCGCGGCGACGAGGTTGCCGCCGAGCGCGAACCAGACCTTGATGCGTCCTTCGCCGAGCGCGCGGATGCCGTCGACGCTGTCGACTCCGTTCTCGCGCGGCGGGTCGAAGTGGAACTCGTTCTGCAGCTTGTCGAGGAACGCGGGCGGCATCTTCTCCCAGATGCCCATCGTGCGGTCGCCCTGCACGTTGCTGTGCCCGCGGATCGGGGATGCTCCGGCGCCGGGCTTGCCGATGTTCCCGCGCAGGAACAGCAGGTTCATGATGTCTTTGATCGTCGCGACGGCGCGCTTGTGCTGCGTGAGTCCCATCGCCCAGGTGATGATCACCCGGTCGGCCTTCATGTACCGATCGGCGAGCTTGTCGATCTCTGCGCTCGTGAGACCGGTCGCCTTGAGCACCTCTGCCTCGTCAAGCGACCGCAGGCTCGCGGCGTACTCGTCGTATCCCTGGCAGTAGCGGTCGATGAAGTCGTGGTCGAGCACGGCGCCGGGGGCGGCATCCTCCGCCTCGATCACGCGCTTCGCCACGGCCTGCGCGAGCGCCTGGTCGCCGCTCAGCCTGATCTGCAAGAAGTCGTCCGCCAGCCCGGTGCCCTCGCCGATCCAACCGCTCACCTTCTGCGGGTTCTTGTACCGCATCAGCCCCGCCTCCGGCAGGGGGTTCACGGCGACGATCTTCGCTCCCGCCTCCTTCGCCTCCTCGAGGGCGGTGAGCATCCGGGGATGGTTCGTTCCCGGGTTCTGCCCCATGATCACGATCAGGTCCGCCTTGGCGAAGTCGTCGTACGTCACGGTGCACTTTCCGACGCCGATCACCTCGCCGAGCGCGGCACCGGTGGATTCGTGGCACATGTTCGAGCAGTCGGGGAGGTTGTTGGTGCCGTACGCGCGCGCGAACAACTGGTACGCGAACGCAGCCTCATTCGACGTGCGCCCGCTGGTGTAGAACGCGGCCTGGTCGGGGGAGTCGAGCGAGTTCAGCTTGTCGGCGATGATGCGGAACGCCTCGTCCCAGCCGACGGGCACGTAGCGGTCGCTGTCCGCGGCCTTGTAGACGGGCTCGACCAGTCGCCCCTGCATGCCCAGCCAGTACTCCGACTTCTGCAGCAGCACTGGAATCGGATGCTCGGCCCAGAACGAGGTGGGAACCGTTACCGGCGTCGCCTCCCAGGTGACCGCCTTCGCGCCGTTCTCGCAGAACTCGGCGATCTTGCGGTGCGAGGGGTCGGGCCACGCGCAGCTCATGCAGTCGAAGCCGTCCTTGTGGTTCATCGACGTCAGCAGCTTCGCCGCGCGCGACGGACCCATCTCACGGACGGCCGGCCCGACCGAGTGCATGATGCCGGGGATGCCCGCCGCCCAGTGCTTGGGATGCGAGATCTCCAGGTGCTCCGAGTCGTCGACCTTGCGCTCGCTGAGGTGCTCGTCCTGATGCGCCGTCTTGTGCTCGCTGGGGGCCTCGTGGATCGTCATGCCGCACTTCCTTCCGTCTGCGCCGGCCTTCTCTCCTGCGCCGGCACGACCCGCTGGGTCCCGGCGTACACCACCATGGATTCCCCGCGCAGGAATCCGACAACGCTCATGCCCGTCTCGATCGCGAGCTCGACGGCGAGCGACGACGGAGCCGACACGGCAGCCAGCATCGGGATGCCCGCCATGAGCGCCTTCTGCGTCAACTCGAAGCTCGCCCGGCCAGAGACCATGAGCACAGTTCCGGTCAGCGGCAGTAGGTCGTGTGTGAGCGCCCAGCCGACGACCTTGTCGACGGCGTTGTGCCTGCCCACGTCCTCACGCACCACGAGCAGCTCGTCGTCGGCGACCCGGTACAGCCCTGCGGCGTGCAGGCCGCCGGTCTTCTCGAACACGTCCTGGGCTGCACGAAGCCGGTCAGGCAGCTCCGCGAGCGTCTCCGCTGAGACGCGGAGCGGGTCATCCTGCACCCGGAAGGCGGATGTCGTGCGCACCGCGTCGATGCTCGCCTTGCCGCACAGCCCGCACGAGCTCGTCGTGAAGAACGCTCTAGCCAGCTCGGGTGCCGGCGGCGCGACACCGGGTGCGAGCGTCACGTCGAGCACGTTGTAGGTGTTGTCGACGCCGGCGTCGCCCGCGCAGAACCTCGCGGAGGCGAACTGCTCGCCACCGCTGATGACGCCTTCGGAGACGAGAAACCCTGCGGCGAGTTCCACATCGTGCCCCGGCGTGCGCATCGTCACGGCGAGCGAGCGTCCGCCGACACGGATCTCGAGTGGTTCCTCGACGACGAGGGTGTCCTCGCGCCTCGTGATGCCGGCGCCGAGTGTCAGCCGGGCGACTCTCCGTCGGGTCGTGACTCTGCCCATATTTCAGGAATACGCCGGTGGCCCCGCGATCGCAACACGGCCGGCGGCGCTCACCGGCCGCTCCTGGAGGTCGTCAGCCGCCGATGTACGACATCTCGACCTTGCGGCCGTGCGAGGCGATGTCCGGTGTGGCGGATGACCGCAGTTGCGAGTACCGGTCGTCGCGGTTCGACCAGAGGCCGGTGAGCGCAGACTTCAGTTCGCCGTCGCCCGCGCCGCTTCGCAGCAGGGCTCGCAGATCCGTGCCCTCGCTGGCGAACAGGCAGGTGTAGAGGCGCCCGTCGGCCGAGATGCGTGCCCGGTTGCAGGTGCCGCAGAACGGCTGCGTCACCGACGAGATCACGCCGAATTCTCCCGAACCGTCGAGGTAGCGCCAGCGCGCCGCGGTCTCCCCGGGAGCGGCCGGGGCCACGGGTTCGATCGGATGCACGGCGCCGATGCGTTCGACGATCTCGCGCGAGGGCACCACCTCGTCGAGCCGCCAGCCGTTCGTCGCACCGACGTCCATGTACTCGATGAAGCGCAGCACGTATCCGGTCCCCCGGAAGTGCTCGGCCATCGGCAGCACGTCGTCGTCGTTCTGACCGCGCTTGACGACCATGTTGACCTTGATCGGGCCGAGCCCGACCTCGTGCGCCGCCTCGAGGCCGTGCAGCACGCGCTCGAGCGGGAAGTCCACGTCGTTCATCCGCCGGAACGTGGCGTCGTCGAGCGAGTCGAGCGAGACGGTCACCCGGTGCAGGCCGGCATCCTTGAGCGACTGCGCCTTCACCGCCAATGCGGAGCCGTTCGTCGTCATCGCGATGTCGAGCGGGGAACCCTCCGTCGTGCGCAGCACGGCGAGCATCCCGATGAGTTCCTCGATGCCGCGGCGCAGCAGAGGCTCGCCTCCGGTGAGACGCACCTTGCGCACGCCGAGTTCGGTCCCGATCCGCGCCACCCGCACGATCTCCTCGAACGTGAGCAGCTCCGCCCGGGGCATGAACACGTAGTCGCGGCCGAAGATCTCGCGCGGCATGCAATACACGCAGCGGAAGTTGCACCGATCGGTGACCGAGACGCGCAGATCGGTGAGCGGACGGCCGAGACGATCGGCCGGGAGCCCGGTCGAGGGGAGACGGAGGGCACGCGGTTCGCCGTCGCGATGAAGCGTGTTCGTCACGGCGTGCTCCTTCGACTCGAGTGGTCGTGATGCCGGGTCGGGAACGCCCTGCCATGGGCGATTCCCTCGCTTCGAGGGTAGTCGTGCCGCCGCATGCGGCAGTCCCTTGAAGTTGTCTGGGAACAGGGTCACTATGAGATGGAGGGGAACTGAGTAGAAGAAGGTTCACCATGCATTTCGCAGTGTCGATGTTCCCACCTCTGGCACTCGGATTCTTCGGCCTCGGCACCGGCTACCTGATCTACGGACCACAGGAGCTGTTCGGATGGCCCAAGCGCGACCAGTCGGTCGACGGAGCGACAGGGGTCTGGGGCATCTGGTTGCCCGGGTTCTGTCAGCTGGTCACCGGCATCATCCTGTTCGTCGGGCTGACCTGGTTCCAGGTGTTCAAGGGCCCGCCGCTGTACATGGCCGCGCTCGCGTTCTCCGCATATGGAATCCACTGGTTCGCGATCGGCTTCAACCGCTACCGCGGCGCCGATCCCCGGCCTAACGCCGGCATGTGTGTGGCGTTCTTCATCATCTCGGTCACCGGCCTCATCGTGTTCTTTGCGGCCGGAGACTGGGCGGTGGGTCTGCTGTTCGTCGGACTGGCCCTGATCTACGCGTCGGATTTCTTCGCCGCGCTCGGCCGCAAGTGGGGGGAGAGGGCGCTGGGCTTCTGGCACCTCGTCACGGGGCTGTGGCTGATGTACCTGATGATCTCCGTGGCGCTCGATTTCTCCCTCGGCTGGCACCTCGTCAACTGAATACACGCCCATCCGACTCGGTCACCCGAATCCGGTCAACCCGAACGGGCAGTCCGGCAAGGCCACCGTCCGCCGTCGGCACACATTCCCCTCGTGCCGACGACGGCGGCGTGCCACATTGCGGGCAGATGCCGGATCGGCGACCCGCTCTACGAAGCGGCGGCCACGACGGCGCCGAACGCAACCATCTCGAGTAGCCGACTGCGGCGCGCCGGGCGGGGACCGGCGCGCAATAGGCTCAGATGAGTCCGAGGGCGAGCATCGCGTCGGCCACCTGGGTGAAGCCGGCGATGTTCGCCCCCACCACGTAGTTGCCCGGGGCTCCGTACTCGTCGGCGGTCGCCAGACACCGGTCGTGGATGGATCGCATGATCTCGGCGAGTCGCTCCTCGGTGTATTCGAACGTCCACGAGTCCCGCGAGGCGTTCTGCTGCATCTCGAGCGCGCTCGTGGCGACTCCTCCCGCGTTGGCGGCCTTGCCCGGTGCGAAGGCGACGCCGGCGTCGCGCAGCAAGCGGATGGCATCCGGCGTCGTTGGCATGTTGGCGCCCTCCGCCACGATGCGGCAGCCCCCGACGATCAGGCGCGCCGCGGCGGGCCCATCGAGTTCGTTCTGCGTGGCGCAAGGGAGTGCGATGTCGCAGGCGACGTCCCAGATCGAGCCGCCCTGCACGTGGTGAACGGATGCTCCGCGCCGCTGCGCGTACTCGCTCACCCTGCCCCGGTGGCCGTTCTTGATCTCCTTGAGCAGGTCGAGGTCGATTCCGGCCTCGTCGACGATGTAGCCGTCGGAGTCCGAGCAGGCGATCGCGGTGCCGCCGAGTTCGTGCACCTTCTCGATGGCGTAGATCGCCACGTTGCCGGATCCGGAAACGACGACCCGCTTGCCCTCGAAGGAGTCTCCGGATGCCTTCAACATCTCGTCGACGAAGAACACGGCACCGTAGCCGGTCGCCTCCGTGCGCACCTGGGACCCGCCCCAGGTCAGGCCCTTGCCGGTCAGCGTGCCGGACTCGTACCTGTTCGTGATGCGCTTGTACTGGCCGAACAGGTAGCCGAGCTCACGGCCCCCGACGCCGATGTCGCCGGCCGGAACATCGGTGTGCTCGCCGATGTGGCGGTACAGCTCCGTCATGAACGACTGGCAGAACCGCATCACCTCGGCGTCGGACTTGCCTTTCGGGTCGAAGTCGCTGCCGCCCTTTCCGCCGCCGATCGGCAGACCGGTGAGCGAGTTCTTGAAGATCTGCTCGAAGCCGAGGAATTTCACGATGCCCAGGTACACGCTCGGGTGGAAGCGCAGTCCGCCCTTGTACGGCCCGAGCGCCGAGTTGAACTCGACCCGGAAACCGCGGTTCAGCTGCACGTGCCCGGCGTCGTCGGTCCACGGCACGCGGAAGATGATCTGCCGCTCCGGCTCGCACAGGCGCCGGATGACCTCGGCGTCCGCGTACTCCGAATGCTTCGCCACCACCGGCCCGAGACTCTCGAGCACCTCACGCACCGCCTGGTGGAACTCGCGTTCTCCAGGATTGCGGCGCACGACCTCGTCGAAGACCGTCAGCAGGTTCGGGTCGAGTTCGGGCACGGAGGTCTCCAATCAAGGTGGGAGCGTGGAACGGCCGACGCGGGCGAGCGCGCCCGACGCGGGGACGACGTCGCGGCGACCCCGACAGCCTACCGCCGCCTGAGAGGACGCTCAGGTTGACCGGTGCGCAGACTACGCGGCCCGCTCCGCCCTTGCCCTGGCGACCACGCGCCCTCTGGCCGATTCGGGGAACGTCGACAGCAGGTAGCGCACCTGCTCGGCGTCGACATCCGCTCCGAAGAGCTCGGTGTTCGGCTCCATGCGGATGCCCTCGGCGAGCGGCCCGGCCACGACGGCGTCGAACCCCAGCGCGTCGACGATCCCGACAACAGCGGCGACGTCCTCGTCGCGATCTCCTGCGACCGCGATGGCCTTGCGCCCCTCGGCGCCCTTCGGACGCGTCTCTTCCTCCAGGTCGTGGTAGCCCACGTGGTTGAACGCCTTGACCACTCGTGATTCCGGCAGGAACCGCTGCACGATCTCGCTGGTCGACGTGAGCGGATCGTTGAGGTCGTCGCGGATGCCGTCCACCTCCCACCAGTAGTTCATGGCGTCGATGACGAGCTTGCCGCGCAGCGCGTCGGTCGGCAGCGTCTCGTGCTTGCCCAGCGGCAGGGCGAGGATGACGGCATCCGCTCGTTCCGCCGCCTCCGCCGCGCTCACCGCACCGGCTCCCGGCACGAGAACGTCGACGATGAGGGCGATCTTCGACGCATCGCCGGAGCCGGCGATGAGCACGTCATACCCCGCGGCCACCGCGAGCCTGGCCAGCACCGTGCCGAGTCTTCCGGCACCGAGGATACTGATGCTGCGGATGCCCGCACTCGCCGCCTCCGTGCGCATCGCCGCCCACTCCTCGCCCCAGCGTGCGATCGACTCGAGCACGGGTGCCAGGCGGCATCCCACGCGGTTGAGGGTATAGCGCACCCGAACAGGATGATCCGCCGAGACCTCCCGCACGACGATGCGCGCCGTCTCCAGTTCTTTGAGTCGAAGAGACGGCATGGCGTCGGTGATTTCCGGGATGCCGGTGCGCAACTCCGAGAACCTGCGCGGGCCGTCGAAGAGCTCGTGCAGAATCAGCCCGTTCCACCGTCGTCCGATCAGTTCGACGGCATCGTGGAACGCGGGGCACGCGGGCACGTCTGGCATGTGTGCTCCCGTTGGTGAGACATGAACAGCTATGGAATCCATAGTAGTGGCGTAACCGTCGGTGCGTCGGGCCGATCGGGGTCGTCGTCGTTCCTGTCGCGGCGGGGCTACCACGGGGATTGCACCGACGTGACGACAGGCGGACACTCGGAAGAGTACGTTCAGTGATCGTCCTCCCCAGACCCTGGAGCGCGAATCGTCCGGTGCTTGATGCCCGACGAAGTGTGCCGTGTCTGGAGGACGGAAATGACACCCGTGACAAGGTCATCGCGAATGGTGACGGATGCCGTGCGCGACTATCTCGGGCGGATCGGGCCGATCCCGACCTTGACGGCACACGGCGAGGTCGACCTCGCGATCCGCATCGAGCTCGGACTGATCGCCGCCGATCGGCTCGCCGATCTCAAGGTGAACATCGCCGCGGACCCGGAAAGCGCGAACGGCAGGGCCGTGGCGACCGCGGCGGAGTTCGAGTACTTCGTGAGCGACGGGCGCCTCGCGTATGAGCGTTTCGTGTGCTGCAACCTCAAGCTCGTTGTCAGCATCGCCAAGCGGTACATCGGGCGTGGGTTGGCGCTGATGGACCTCATCCAGAACGGGAACCTCGGCCTGGATCGCGCCGTGAAGATGTTCGACTACACCCGCGGCTACAAGTTCTCGACCTATGCCACCTGGTGGATTCGTCAAGCGATCTGGCAGAGCCTGGCCACAGACGCCCGCACGATCCGCATCCCCGTGCACACCATGGAGAAGGTCAACCGGCTCCGTGCGCTGGCGAGGGAGTTCGCTGTCGAGTTCGGACGAGAACCGGACGATGACGAATTGGCCGAGGCGGCAGCGATGGCCGTCGAGGAGGTGCACCGCCTGACGGCGACGGGTCGAGAGCCGATCTCGCTCGATATCCCGATCGGCACGGACGCGGACACGGAGTTCGGTGATCTGATCGTCGATGACACGACACCTTCCGTTTCAGAGCTCGTCGACGCGGAGATCACACGAGAGGCCGTGCGCGCGCACGTGCGAGCACTGCCGGATCGCGAGGGCGCGATCGTGCGCATGCGTTTCGGGCTCGACGGACGCGACCCGATGACCCACGGCGACATCGGCGCAAAGCTCGGCGTGTCGAAGCAGCGCGCCAGGCAGCTCGAGCTTCAAGCCTTGCAGCGGCTGCGGTCGCCGGACCTCCAGGCGTTCCGCTGAGATCGCGGGCGGCGGTTAAGCCGCTCGCGCTGCCCTGTTTGCCCGACGACACTGCGGAGAGGGGCGGTGATGGTCTCCAACAATTGGCGTTCGGTGTTGACGCCGAAGATCAGTGCGATGATCCCGCCGACGATCATGATGCAGGCACCGAGGTAGTAGCCGGCGGCGAGTGGTCCACGGCCGGTACTGTTGCCGATCATCGCCCCGTACAGGGTCGGGGCGATCGAACCGACGATCGCATCGGCTTCTTCCTCGGCCCATCCGCTTTCCTTGTCGAGCGAGAAGGGGTGGCGCACACTGGCAGCATGCTCAGCCGGGCACCATCCGAACCCCAACGGGAACTCGCGAATCTGCGGGTCGTGCTGCTGGCTGGGCAGGCGTCACACGCGGGGCGGAAATGGTGGAGAGCGGAAATGGTGAAGAGATGAGCACCCCGGATCGAAGCATTATCGTGGCCGTCACCACGCCGTTGGAACCGGACCTCGCGGCGCGCATCGCAGCCGTCGATGACAGGCTTCAGGTGCGCTACGAACCGGAACTTCTGCCTCCCGCCCGGTTTCCGGGGGACCACCGCGGAGTCGAAGGATTCCAGCGCACCACCGAACAGGAGGTCAGCTGGCAGCGACTGCTGGCGGACGCGGAGGTCGTGCTGGGGGTGCCAGGGACTCCGCGCAAGGACTTGTCGAGCTCGTGCGGGCGAACACCGGCTTGCGGTGGGTGCAGGCCACCGGAGGCGACGCGAACGAGCAGGTGCACGGCGCCGGGCTGACCGGGGAGGAGCTCGACCGGGTGCAGATCACCGGCGTGAGCGGTATCCACGCCGGGCCGCTGGCCGAGTTCGCGTTGTTCGGCATCCTCGCCTTCGCCAAGCGGCTTCCCCGGCTGATCGCCGACGCGCGGGACCGACGTTGGGACCCCTTTCCGATGGCCGAACTCTCCGGTAGCACTCTGCTGGTCATCGGATTGGGCGCGATCGGCACCGAGGTCGCCCGGCTGGGCCGCGCGTTCGGGATGCACGTGGCCGGCGTGAACCGCACCGGGCGTGGCACGGTGCCGGGGGTGGAGACGATCCGGCCGCCGCGGTTCCTCGGCGACCTACTTCCGACCGCTCATGCTGTCGTCGTGGCGCTGCCATCGACCGAGGACACCGTCGGCATGATCGGCACCGAACAGATCAGCCGGATGCGCGCCGATACCGTCGTGGTCAATGTCGGTGGCGGGAGCGTCATCGACGAGCAAGCGCTCATCCACGGACTCGAGAACGGTCAGCCGGCAGCGGCGGTCCTGGATGCCTTCACGACCGAACCGCTTCGGTCAGACAGTCCGCTCTGGCAGATGTCGAATGTGCTGATCAGCCCGCACAAGGCAGACCTGTCCTTGCAGGAGAACGAACGGGTCGTCGCGGTTTTCATCGAGAATCTGCGACGCTACCTTCGTGCAGATGAGCTGACAGACCGCATCCAGCAGCCGTAAGAGTCGCCTGCCGAAGCTAAGCGGCCGCCACAGAACTCAGCAGGTCGGTAAGCGCCGTACCGGTGTCTGCCAGCCTGGCGCTGTCGATCGGCTGGCCAGACTCGATGAGGGCCCGGATGTGGTCTGTCTCGTCCCAGACGTTCACGTTCATCCCGGCCAGCACCTTGTGGTCTTTCATCCAGAATGCGATGAATTCCAGGGCGTCCCTGTCTCCGCGGAAGACGACCTCGTCGTACCCGTCCGGTTCGACATAGCCGGAGTATTCCATCCCCAACTCGTACTGGTCGCTGTAGAAGTACGGAAGCGTGTCGTAGACGGCATCGACGCCGAGCATCGACTTGGCGGCGACCGCCGGTTGGTTCAGCGCGTTGGCCCAGTGCTCGACCCGGATGTGTTTGCCCACACGCGGGTTGAATTGGTTGGCGACGTCTCCGGCTGCGTAGATGTCAGGCTCGGAGGTGCGCAGATGTTCATCGACCTGCACGCCGTTGTCCACCGCGAGTCCGGCTGCTTCGGCCAGCTGGCTGTTGGGAGTGGCGCCGACGCCCACGACGACCATGTCAGCGTCGATCCGGGCGCCGTCCGCCAGAAGTACACCGGTGGCACGTGCCGGGTCGTCCCCGGTGATCTCGGACACGTGCACGCCGAAACGCAGGTCAACCCCGTGGCGGGTGTGCAGGTCGGCGAACACTTGAGCGGCCTCTCGACCGAGCACCTTCAGCAGCGGCAGTTCGGCCGTCTCCAGCACGGTGACGTCGATACCGGCCGCCCGTGCCGCTGCGGCTACTTCCAGGCCGATCCATCCGGCCCCGACCATCGCGACCCGCGATACGGACGCGAATGCCGTCTTGAGCTTTTCGCAGTCCTCGAGCCGGCGCAGCATGAACACCCGTTCACGTTCGACCCCTGGCAAGGGCAGCAGCCGCGGTGAGGAGCCGGTGGCCAGAAGCAGTTTCTCGTACCGGATCTGTTCACCGCCCTCGATGCTCACCTGGTGTGCGGACGGATCGATTCCGGTCACGCGGATGCCCTGCCGCAGGTCGACGTCGTGCTCGACGTACCAACCCTCCGGGTGGACGTAGATCTTCTCCTTCTCCGACTTGCCCTGCAGGTAGTCCTTCGACAGCGGCGGCCGCTCGTAAGGACGCTCGGCCTCGTCGCCGATGAGGATCACGCGTCCGTCGAACCCTTCGTCCCTGAGTGCCTCTGCCGTTTTCGCCCCGGCCAACATGGCGCCGACGATCACGAACGTTTCACTTTCCATGGGTCCTGCTTCTTGTACCCCCGGCCGATGCGACGGGCAGACCGCCGCCATCCGGTCGGGGCCTGATGGAATCCACGACGGGCATGGTGCCACCCCAGAAGGGCGGGAACCCGTAATAGCCGTACGTCTCCTCGAAGAAGTGAACTTCATCCACCAGTTCGGGATCGTAGATGGGTGCTCCCGCGAGGTTCTGGGCGGTCTGATCGATATGGACCTCCTCGTCCGTGATCGTCGTGATCGCATCGACGGGGAGGAAGGATCTGGTTCGGCCGAGGCCGAGGAACCCACCGTGGGCAACCTCGAGGAAACGGATCTTCTGCTCCTTCTCGTCGAGCAGGAGTGCGTCGACCTTTCCAGTCGTCTGGTCGTCCTTGTCGATGACGCGTCGGCCCCGGATGTCGGAACCCCGGTCGGCGATCGTTTCGCCGCTATCCCTCAATTTCACGAACTTGACGCGGTCTGTTTCAGTCACGGTCTCTCTCCGTCCCGATAGGAATCGTGTTGAGCACCGCAGAACGGATCATGAGTGCACCGGGCGTCGCGCCCGGCGTGCTGACGGTGAGGTCGGGTGCTCGGCCGGCAGTGGGATGACGGTCAGGTCGGTGGCGTCCTGCGCGATCGCGGCGCCCGCGGCCTCTCGTGCCAGGAACGCGCCGAGTTCGCTGATGGTGGACATCAGGGGGGCGGGGAAGACGACCGTGGTGTTCTTGTCCACGCCGAGTTCGACCAGGGTCTGCAGATTGCGCAACTGCAGCGCCAACGGGTGTGCCATCATCGTGTCCGAGGCGTCGCCGAGAGCGGCGGCAGCGAGAGATTCGCCTTCGGCCGCGATGATCTTCGCCCGCTTCTCCCGCTCTGCTTCGGCCTGTTTCGCCATCGCCCGCTTCATCGAGTCGGGCAGCTGGATGTCTTTCAGCTCAACGAGAGTGACCTCCACTCCCCAGACGAGGGTGGTGACGTCGAGGATCTTCCGGATGTCGGCGTTGATCACGTCGGTTTCAGCCAGCATTTCGTCGAGCGTGTGCTGGCCCACGACCTTTCGCAGCGTGGTCTGGGCGATCTGATTGATGGCCGAGTACACGTTCTCGATCGCGACCACCGATTTGACCGCGTCGACCACCCGGAAATAGGCGACGGCGGAGATGTCGACAGTGACGTTGTCTTTGGTGATGATCCCCTGGGACTGGATCGGCATCGTGATGATCCGCAACGACACTTTCGTCAGCCGGTCGGCGATCGGGATGATCACCGCCAGGCCCGGCTTCTTCACCTGGGAGACCCGTCCGAACCGGAACACGACACCCATCTCGTACTGGGTCACGATATGCAGGGCCAGAACGGCGGTGATGATCAACAGGATGACCACCACCACGATGATCACGATGAGGCCGGTCATGACATGCCGCCTGCCGTCGCGGAAGGACCGGCGGACCCGCCGTCGCAGTACCAGCGCTGAATCTCCTGCGGCATCTCCGCTGGTGTCAGATCAATGATCTCGATCGGTTGCGTGACCGCCGGTTCACCCTCGCGCGAACGGAGGGGCGCACCGTCGGCGTCGCCGAGCACGTCAGCGCTGCGACCCGTCGGGTTGAAAATGTCGCTCATGCGAATGCTCCAGACATCGTCAGGGACGAACCGCCGCCGAGGTCTGGAGCAACACCCCTAATCTACGCCCCGAACCGATCACCGGATAGGCCACGAGGCTGATTCATGGAATCTCCGGCCGAACGCGAATCCCAACCGCCGGTCCTCGTCGATGCCAGTGGCGGGGCGCTCGTGGAAGATCGGGTGCCGCCGTTGTCGGAATCAGACTCCGGGCGCACCATGACGGAGTACGCGTCTGGCCGTGCTGACCGGGGACTGCGACTGCGGAGTCGGTCCGCGCCCGATCTTCGGGCTGCGGGCCGGGATTGAGGTTTCCATGACAATGTCCACGACTCACAAGCGGAACCCGATGCCGCCCATCCACGAGGCCCTCACGAGATGATCGAACGCACCCTGGCCACCTCCGTGCTCGTGATTGGCACCGGAGGTGCCGGGCTTCGTGCCGCCATCGAACTGCGCGAGCAGGGGGTGGACGTTCTGGCGGTCGGCAAGCGGCGCAAGTACGACGCTCACACCACGTTGGCCGCCGGCGGGATCAACGCTGCGTTGGGGACGATGGACCCCGAAGACTCCTGGCAGCAGCATGCCGCCGATACGATCAGGGAATCGTACGATCTGGCCGATCCGCGCATCGTGGAGACGCTGGCAAGAAACGCGCCCGATGGCATCCGAGAACTGGAAGCATGGGGGATGCCGTTCGCCCGCGAAGCGGATGGGCGTCTCTCGCAACGGTTCTTCGGCGCGCACACCTACCGGCGCACCTGCTTCGCGGGTGACTAACCGCAACATGCTGGATCTGCAGATGCTGGACATCACCCGGGACCCGATCGAGATCGCGCCGACCGCGCATTACTCGATGGGCGGGGTGCGGGTGCGGCCGGAGGATCACGGCACCGACATTGCCGGCTTGTATGCGATCGGAGAGGCATCCTCCGGCACGCACGGCGCCAACCGGCTGGGCGGCAACTCGCTCGCGGAGCTGTTGGTCTACGGGCGCATCGTCGGGCAGGCTGCCGCCGAATACTCCCGCCGGCTTCCCGCGGAGCTGCGCAGCACAGGCGCGGTGGTCGAGGCACGGGGCGAGGTCGACACGCTGTTGGCCGGCCGTGGCTACGACAACGTCCGCAGCATGCAGCGAGCCCTCCGCAATCTGATGAGCGAACACGGCGGAGTGATCCGCGACGATGAGGGGCTCCGCACCGGCCTGGTGAAGCTGGACGAGGTCGAGGCGCGGATGCCGAACTTGGCGGTGCATCCGGATATCGCCGGCTTCGACGATCTCGCGCACGCGTTCGACTTGAAAGGGTCCATGCTCGCCGCCCGCGCCACCCTGGAATCCGCATTCGCCCGCACGGAGACCCGGGGCGCCCACAATCGTTGCGACTATCCGGCGCTTGACCCGGCGCTGAAGGTGAACATGGTGTGGTCTCTCACCGGCGGCCTCACGCAGGAGCCTGTTGCCGACACACCCACGGAGATCGCCCGGCTGATCCCGTCAGTCGAGAACACGGTCGTCGGCAAACTCGTCGAATAGATGGATTGAAGGACAGCACAGTGAACGCGGATGAAAGTCTTGCTCCGGAGGACATCCCCGCACGGTCTCGTGCAGAGAATGAACTCATTCCGGCAGCAGACAGAACGGCGACGACAAGCGGTATCCCCCTTCAGGCGACGAACAGCTTCCGGTCCCAGCTCACGGTCAGAGCCCACGAAAGGGTGGGTGCGGAGTGGGCGGGAAGCATCCCAGCGCAATATGGTGTCGCGCCGCGGATTCGGATCGGCCACACGAAGTGGTTCAACCTGCTGTGGTTGATCCCGATCGGTTTCGTACTGTTGGTGGCGGCGATCGCCGTCGCAAGCGGTCTGCGTACCGTCCCCGCAGTGCAGGACTTCATGAAGACCTACCCGGGCATGTCGGAGCTGCCGTCATGGGCTCCGGTCGGGCTTCCTGCCTGGCTGGGTTGGCAGCATTTCCTGAACTTCTTCTTCATGTTCTTCATCATCCGCGCGGGGTGGCAGATTCTCGCCGACCACCCTCGGCTGTACTGGACGCGGCACAGCGGACCGGGCCGCAACTGGTTCCGCATGCAGAACCCGATACCGACCGATGACCCGCTGTACACGGCGAAGGCCGACTCGATCACGCTGCCGGCGGGGGTGGGACTGCCTGGGCGCCGCCACACCATCGGTCTGGCCAGGTGGTGGCATTTCGGCATGGACACGCTGTGGCTTGCCAACGGGCTGGTCTTCTACGTCCTTCTGTTCAGTACGGGTCAGTGGGTGCGCTTGGTACCGCTGCACTGGGATGTGTTCCCGAATGCGATCTCCGTCGCGATCCAGTATCTGTCGATGAACTGGCCGGCCGACACCGGGTGGACGAACTACAACAGTCTGCAACTGATCGCCTACTTCATCACCGTCTTCATCGCGGCGCCGTTGGCGTTGATCACCGGGCTGGGGATGTCCCCGGCACTGTCCACGAAGTTCAGATGGATCAGCAAATACTTCAGCGTGCAGGTTGCCCGGTCTTTGCACTTCCTGATCATGGTGTACTTCCTGGCGTTCATCATCGTCCACGTCACCCTCGTGATGGCCACCGGCGCACTGCAGAACCTGAACCACATGTTCGCCAGCCGCAACAATGAATCGTGGGTCGGTTTCGGCGTCTTCGCCGTGGCGATGCTGGTCACGGTCGTTGCCTGGGTCGCGGCCAGCCCGGCGACGATGCGCTTCCCGCGGACGATCCAAAGAGTGGGTTACCTCTTGATCGGGCCCGCCCAGAGGCTGTTCGAGCACCTTGATTCCAAGCCCGGCGAGTACACGGAGAAAGACATTTCTCCGTACTTCTGGACAAACGGCACCTTCCCGACCTCAGACGAGTACCAGGCATTGCGCGATGGCAACTTCGCCGGCTACCGGTTACGGGTCGACGGGGTCGTCGAGAACCCCGTCGAGCTTGACCTGGCACAGCTGCGGGCGCTGCCCCACCATGAGCAGATCACGCAGCACTATTGCATCCAGGGGTGGTCGGGCGTGGCCAAGTGGGGTGGCGTTTCGATGCAGACGATTCTGGACCTGGTCAAACCCAAGCCGGGGGCGAAGTGGGTCGTCTTCTACTCCTTCGCGGAAGGGTCCGACGGCGGACTCTATTACGACGCGCAACCGATCGAGCAGATGAGCTACGCATTGACGATGCTCGCGTTCGAGATGAACGGTGAAGATCTCAGCTTCGGCCACGGGGCCCCGCTGCGGTTGCGCAACGAAGTGCAGCTCGGTTTCAAGATGGTCAAGTGGATCAAGGGCATCGAGTTCGTCGAGCACTTCTCCGACATCGGCGGCGGGCACGGCAGCTACAACAGCGACCACGAGTTCTTCGGCTACAGCATGTCCATCTGAGTGATGTGTCGTCGATGCTCGATGCAGGCCCGCCCAGGACGGATCTTTGTCGCCGACTTACGAGGGAGCCAATGATGCAAAAGACGTCGCTCACCGCACTGGCGCGCAAGCAGTTGGAGCTCGCTCGTGCCGCGTCCAGCGGCCGGAGCGCAACGACTGTCTACGGCGGCCACGAGCATGTTCTGCGGCAGACCGTGATCGCGTTGCACGGCGGCAGACAACTCGACGAACATCCCAGCCCTGGCGAAGCAACCATCTATGTGCTCGCTGGGCGGGTCGTGCTGGAGAGCGGGGACACGTCCTGGCCTGGTTGGACCGGTGACCTGCTGATCATCCCGAACGCCAGCCATACCCTCAAGGCGTTGGAGGACTCAGTTGTGCTGCTCACGGTTGCCAAACTCATCTGAGCGCTACAGACCGGGTGTCGTCTCGTCGTCGGTCACTGACTCGTCGTCGATCTGTTTCCCCAGACCATCGCTGCAGTTCGCGTGGGGTGTCCCGTTTCGTTCGCCAAGCGCATACTGACAGCAAGGCTGGGGCCGCCTGCCGGCCCACTCCGCTGGTGCTTCGCGGTTCGTGCGGCATCCACTGGTGGCATGAATCGCCGAGGAGGTCTGGCCATGACGAAAAGCCCGGATGTGCGGGTGCGCCGAGTGTACGACGAGCCTGAGGATCAGGACGGTGTCCGGGTTCTCGTCGACCGCATCTGGCCGCGCGGGCTGACGAAGGCCCGGGCGGCCCTGGATGAGTGGTGCAAGGATGTGGCGCCCTCAACCGAGCTGCGCAAATGGTACGGTCACGATCCCGCCAAATTCACCGAGTTCACGCACCGATACCGCACGGAACTGCGCCAGGTCAAGCGGGGCAAGGCTCTCCAACATCTGCGCGACCTGGCCACCGATAAGCGGCTTACCTTGCTGACCGGCACCAAGGAGCCCGAAATCAGCGAAGCCACCGTCCTCGCCGACATCCTGAACCGATGAACACCGGCCGATGAACACCGAGTCGACGAATGCCGGGCGAAGGAACGTTGCCGCTGTCGGCTTGGCCGATGGAGTGCGGGGGTGCCTGTTCGACCTGGACGGTGTGATCACCAAGACGGCGACGGTGCACACGGCGGCGTGGAAGGAGATGTTCGACGCTTACCTTCATCAGGTGGCTGAGCGCAGCGGTGAACGCTTCGTTCCGTTCGACCCCGTCGCCGACTACGACGCGTACGTTGACGGAAAAGCTCGCGAAGACGGCACCCGTTCTTTCCTGGACTCCCGGGGCATAACCCTGCCCGAGGGCGCCGCCGATGACCCGGCTGGCGCGGAAACCGTGTCCGGACTCAGTAATCGCAAGAACGAGATCGTGTTGCGGCGAATCCACGAGGACGGCGTACAGGTGTATCCGGGGTCGGTGCGCTACGTACGCGCGGTGCGCTCTCGGGGCTTGGGCTGCGCGGTCGTCTCCTCCAGCGAGAACTGTCGGGCGGTGTTGACGGCGGCCGGCATCGAGGACCTCTTCGATCGGCGCATCGACGGGTTGACGGCGAAGCGCGATCATCTGAAAGGCAAGCCGGCCCCGGACATGTTCCTGGCCGGGGCGGAAGCACTGGAGCTGAAAGCGGCCGAATGCGCCGTCTTCGAGGACGCACTTGCGGGGGTGGAGGCCGGTCGGGCCGGCGCCTTCGGCCAGGTCATCGGCGTGGACCGGGTGGGGCAGGCTGCGGCGCTGGCCGAGCACGGTGCCGACATCGTGATTTCCGATCTGGCGGAGTTGCTGGACACACGATGATCGATCATCCGAGTTTCGCCGTCGAGCCGTGGTGTCTGCGGGAGACCAGCTTGGATCTGGATGTGCTGGCGCAGACGGAGTCGGTTTTCGCGCTGTCCAACGGGCACATCGGCTGGCGCGGAAACCTGGACGAAGGGGAACCGCATGCACTTCCGGGCTCTTACCTGAACGGGGTGTTCGAGGAGCGGCCGCTGCCCTACGCCGAACGCGGTTACGGGTACCCGGAGTCCGGGCAGACGGTCATCAACGTGACCAACGGGAAGCTGGTGCGGCTCCTGGTCAACGACGAACCGTTCGATGTGCGTTACGGGCAGCTGCGCTCCCATGAGCGCATCCTCGATTTTCGTGCCGGTGTGCTGAACCGGCAGGCAAGCTGGGTTTCCCCGGCCGGCTGCACCGTCAAGGTCACCTCCACCCGGATGGTCTCCTTGGTGCAACGGGCGATCGCGGCGATCTGCTACGAAGTCGAGGCTGTCGACCAGACGACACGGATCGTGGTGCAGTCGGAGGTGGTGGCCAATGAGCAGCTTCCCGATCCCGGTGGGGATCCGCGGGTCGCCGCCACGTTGGAGTCGCCGCTCGTGGAACGGGCCGATTCCGCGCGCGGTGCTCGAGCCGGTCTGGTGCACTCCACACGCACGAGCGGTTTGATCGTGGCCGCGGTGATGGACCATGTCGTGGATGGGCCGCCCGGCACGCAGGTACAGTCGGAGAGTTTCCCCCATTTGGGCCGGACGATGGTCTCGACCACGCTGGAGCCCGGTCAGCGTCTGCGGCTGGTCAAGGTTGTCGCGTACGGCTGGTCCGCCTCCCGGTCCCTGCCGGCGGTCCGTGATCAGGCCGACGCGGCGTTGGCCGGTGCGATGCAGACCGGCTGGGATGGGTTGCTGGCCGAGCAGCGCACGTATCTGGACGGCTTCTGGTCGCGAGCGGATGTACAACTCGACGGTGACACCACCATTCAGCAGGCGGTCCGGTTTTCGCTGTTTCACGTGCTGCAGGCCGCCTCGCGCGCCGAAGGCAGGCCGATCGCTGCCAAGGGACTGACCGGGCCGGGATATGACGGGCATGCGTTCTGGGACACGGAGGTGTTCGTGCTGCCGGTTCTGACGTACACGGCACCGGATGCGACAGCGCACGCGTTGCGATGGCGGCACAGCACGCTGCCGCTGGCAATCGACCGGGCAACCCAACTGGGACTCAAAGGTGCGACCTTTCCCTGGCGCACGATCCGGGGCGAGGAATGTTCCAGCTATTGGCCGGCGGGCACCGCAGCGTTCCACGTCAACGCGGATATCGCGGCCGCCGTGATCGGCTACGTCCGCGCTACCGGGGATGACGACTTCGAACGAACGGTTGGTGTGGAGCTGCTGGTGCACACCGCCCGGTTGTGGCGCTCTCTCGGACACCATGACGAGGAAGGCCGGTTCCGGATCGATGGGGTGACCGGGCCGGATGAATACAGCGCCGTGGCGGACAACAACGTGTTCACCAACCTGATGGCGCAACAGAACCTCGTGGGGGCTGCGGACGCGGCGACCCGGCACCGCGACCGGGCGCAGGAGCTCGGCGTCGACGCGGAGGAATTGGCGAGTTGGCGGGACGCGGCGGCAGGCATGGTCATTCCCTACGATCGGGCGCTGGGCGTACACCCGCAGGCGGAGGGATTCACCGGGCACCAGGTCTGGGACTTCGAGGCCACCACAGCCGAGCAGTATCCGTTGCTGCTGCATTTTCCGTACTTCGATCTGTACCGCAAGCAGGTGATCAAACAGGCCGACCTGGTGCTGGCCATGCAGTTGCGTCCGGACGCGTTCACCGCCGAGCAGAAGTCCCGTAACTTCGCCTATTACGAGGCGTTGACCGTGCGCGATTCATCGCTGTCCGCCTGCGTGCAGGCGGTGATCGCCGCCGAGGTCGGGCAGCTGGATCTGGCCGAGGATTACCTGGCGGAGGCGGCGCTGATGGACCTGGACGACCTCGAGCACAACACCAGGAACGGGCTGCATCTGGCGTCGCTGGCGGGAGTGTGGACCGCCCTGGTGGCCGGGTATGGAGGGATGCGGCATACCGAGGCCGGCCTGCGTTTCGCTCCCCGGCTGCCGCCCGGGCTCACCCGGCTCGCCTTCGGAGTGCAGCTCGCCGGGCGCACGCTGCGTGTCGAGATCGTCGGCACGCAAGCCACGTATGACGTCCAGGATGGCGCGCCGCTGCCACTCGTCCACCACGACCAGCCGGCTACCGTGTCCGCGGGGAGCTCCCTCACGCTCCCGATCCCCGACGCGCTGCCGGCAGGCGACCGGCCGACACAACCTGCCGGGCGCGCCCCGCGCCGCAGCCGAACATCCGGGTCGTAACCGGTTGCGGCGCCGGTTCACCGTGATATTCACTGTCAGTCACTACGGCTTTTCACCGTCAGGGTTACCACTCGTAAATGCGTTGCAGGATCTCGTGTCGCGGTGCCTGGTCGGGCCCTGGGTAGGTGACGACTACCGGAACCCCGTCCGGTCCACGGCCTTCGACCATGATGAACCCGTCGACGCTCGTGCGGGTGACGTGCGGGGACTGGGCTTTCAGGACCTGTTCGCACCGTGCGAGGTCGTCTTCGCTTGGGGCGGTCCACACAACGTATTGGATGCCGATGCCACCGAGTGGGTGCTGTGCCCCCGTCCCCATGCTGCGCAGGTACAACTGGTACCCGTCGGGGCTGACGAGAAGTGCGGCCTGGTCGTTGCGGTTGGTCGCCGCGAGCCCGAGAAGCTCCTGATAGAACACCACCGAACGGTCCAGGTCGGCCACGAACATCACTGCCGATGCGAGCTTCAAGCGGGGCCGCGCCTCGGTGTTGTCGGTTGTCTTGTTCGGGTTCATTCCTTGGCCTCCACGAGCTCTCGCGCGGCGGCGGCGATGTGCCGTGCCGAGATGCCGGGGGCGTCCAGCAGTTCGGCCGGCTGCCCCGACATGGGCAGGCCGCTGACACGCAAGAGCGCGACCCGCAGTTGCGGTAGGTCCGCGTCGGCGAGTGCTTCCATCACGGCTCCGCCGATGCCGCCCTGCGGGTAGTGGTCTTCCGCCACAACCAGCCTGCCGCCTGTGGTGCGGCAGGTGTCGATGAGCGTGTCGCGGTCGAGTGGCTTGATCGAGTACAGGTCGATGACTCGCGCGGCGATGCCGTCCTGGGCCAACTGTTCGGCGGCGGCGAGGCATTCGTGCAGGGTCACCCCGGCTCCGATCAACGCCACCTGGTCATCTGCTGACGTCCGGTGGACCTTGCATCCGCCGATGGGGAATTCTTCCGCCGGGCCGTAGATGACGGGGTAGGCGCCTCGGGTCGCCCGCAGGTAGACGACACCGTTCGTGTCGGCCATGGTCCGCACCAGGGCGGCGGTCGATGGCGCGTCGCTCGGGTAGAGGACGACGGAGGTGTGCACGGCGCGCATGGCCGCGATGTCTTCCAATGCCATCTGGGACGGGCCGTCCTGCCCGATTTCGACGCCGGCGTGGGTGCCGACCAGGCGGATGTTCGCCTCGGACACTCCGGCCATCCGGATGAAGTCGTATGGCCGGGCGATCAGGAACGCGGCGAAGCTGGAGGCGAACGGGATGTAGCCGCGCACCGACAGCCCGACCGCTGAGGCGATCAGTTGCTGCTCCGCGATGTACATCTCGAAGAACCGTTCGGGGCAGACATCCTGGAACTCGCCGGCGTGGGTGGAGTTGCCGACCTCGCCGTCGAGCACGACCACCTCCGGGCGCGCCGCGAGAGCGGAGATCGCGGCGCCGAACGCGGCCCGGGTGGCCACCTTCTCACCGATGTCCCAGGTGGGCATCGTCACCGTCGCCGACGGGTCGGCGTGGATGGCCGGCGTGCCCGCATCCGGGGATTCGGTCGTCACGGTCAGGCTGGTCACCCTGCCGAGGGCGGCGATCGCACGTTCCGCCATCTCCGGCGGTAAGGCTTTGCCGTGCCACCCGTTCTTGTCTTCGATCTCCGGCACGCCCTTGGCCTTGATCGTGCGGGCCAGCACCACCGTCGGCTGGTCCGTTTGGGAACGAGCCTGGGCCAGCGCGGTGTCGATGGCAGCCAGGTCGTGGCCGTCGATGACCAGGGCATGGGCGCCGAACGCTTCGACCCGGCCGGCGTACTTCTCCATCTCCCACTGCAGTTCGGTGGGGCCGTCCTGGCCGAGCCGGTTGACGTCGACGATCGCGGTGAGGTTGCCAAGTTTGTAATACGCGGCCTTGTCGATGGCTTCCCAGATGGACCCCTCAGCCATTTCGCTGTCGCCGCAGAGCACCCACGCGTGGTAGGGCAGCTCGTCCAGGTACTTCCCGGCCAGGCAGACGCCGACGGCATCGGGCAAGCCCTGCCCGAGCGACCCGGTGGCGACATCCACCCACGGCAGCACCGGCATCGGATGCCCTTCGAGTCGGGATCCGAACTGCCGGTAGGTGTTCACCAGTTCGTCCTCGTCCACGACGCCGACAGCCCGGTACATCGAGTAGAGCAACGGGGAGGCGTGCCCCTTGGAGAAGATCAGATGATCGTTTGCGGGCGTCTCGGCGTGCGCCCAGTCATACCGGAAATGGCGCAGGAGCAGAACGGACATGAGGTCCGCCGCGGAGAGCGACGATGTCGGGTGCCCGGAGCCGGCCTGGGTGCTGCAACGGATGGAATCCACTCGCAACTGGGTCGCCAGCCGGTGCGCGAGCTCCTGTTGCTCATCGGTGAATGGCGTCGTATCCGACGCGTCAGTGTGGTTCATGTGCCGTATTCCTTCGCGATGAGAATCGGTGCGCTCCCGCGGCGATCTGAGGTGGGTCGCGTCTGTTTTCAACGTACGCTCGGGGCCGGGAATCGGACAGGGTCAGGGGTAGTCCGGGCTCCAGCAACGCGCACGTTGTCTGTGAACCCGCGCGGCCCGTTAGTCGGACCGCAGCAGCGGGCGCAGGATGAAGAAGTGGCGCGGTGGACGGGTGATGCACGAAGGGGAAAAAGGAAATGCAACTGGGGATGATCGGGCTGGGGCGCATGGGCGCCAATCTGGTACGACGGGCGATGCGCGACGGGCATGACTGCGTCGTCTACGACCCGAACCCCGACGCAGTAGAGGCTCTCGCCGGCGAGGGGGCCACCGGCGTCGCCACGCTCGCCGATCTGGCCGCCGGGCTCACAGCGCCGCGCGCGGTGTGGGTGATGGTGCCGGCCGGAGCGGCCACCGACTCCGTCATCAACGACCTCGCCGAGACGCTGGAGCCCAGGGACACCGTCATCGACGGCGGGAACTCCTACTACCGCGACGACGTCCGACACGCGAAACTGTTGGCCGAGCACGGCATCCGGCTATTGGACTGCGGCACCAGCGGCGGTGTGTGGGGGCTGGATCGCGGCTACAGCCTGATGATCGGCGGCGATGCCGACGCGTTCGCGCAAGTCGAACCCGTCTTCGCCTCACTTGCACCCGGCGTGCAGACCGCCGAACGCACCCCCGGCCGGGACGGAGAGGTCGCCGCGGCCGAGAATGGCTACCTGCGGTGCGGGCCCTCCGGCGCCGGTCATTTCGTGAAAATGGTGCACAACGGCATCGAGTACGGGATGATGGCCGCCATCGCCGAGGGGCTGAACATCCTGCACAAGGCGAACATCGGCGCCGACGCCCAGGCCATCGGCGATGCTGAGACCGCCCCGCTGAGCGACCCGGAGTTCTACCGCTATGACCTCGACCTGCGCGACGTCTCCGAGGTGTGGCGGCGCGGCAGCGTGATCGGCTCATGGCTGGTCGACCTCATGGCTGTCTCCTTGCAGCAGTCGCCTGACCTCGACGACTTCGCCGGGCGCGTCTCCGACTCCGGGGAGGGGCGCTGGACCGCGATCGCGGCCATCGAGGAGGGCGTCCCCGCACCGGTGCTGACCGCTGCGCTGGACTCCCGCTTCACCTCCCGACACTTGGACGAGTTCGCCGACAAGGCGCTATCGGCGATGCGCAAACAGTTCGGCGGCCACGACGAGAAACCCTCTGCCTGACACCCGCGCTCATCGCGCGACCCATGACGCGGAAAGGAATGAAGGATGGCCGCGCCGAAACTCGTCCTGTTCGACATCGACGAGACGCTAGTGCACACCGGCGGGGCCGGTGCCCGCAGTTGGGCGTGGGCCTTCGATCAGTTGCATGGCATCCCTGCCGATATCGGTGCGCACACCTCCGCCGGGGAGACCGACCCACAGGTGGCGCGTGCCACGTTCCGCGCGGTATTGCACCGGGATCCGTCCCACGACGAGTTGGTCCGGTTGTACGCCAAGTACCTGTGGCACCTGTCCGAGGACATCTGGACGTCGAAGGAGTACCGGGTCCTGGACGGGGCGGACGATCTGCTGCGCCGGCTCAGCGCGGCAGGCGTCATGCTCGGGGTGATCTCCGGCGCCATGGAAGGCGCTGCACATCTGAAGATGCAACCGGGCAAACTCAACCGGTACTTCATCTTCGGCGCATACGGGTCGGACTCCCCGGACCGTGCCGAAATCACTCGCCAAGCGATCGCCAAGGGCGCCCGCATGCACGGCCAAGAACTGGGCAAAGACGACGTGTACGTGGTCGGCGACACCCCACGCGATATCGACGGAGCGCACGGCGCGGGCGCAACCGGTATCGGTGTCGCCAGCGGACACTACGACTCCGACCAGTTGCGGACCGCAGGAGCCGACTACGCACTCGCGGCGCTCACCGATCCGTTCCCGGCACTGTGATCCGCCGCGGCCACGGTAACGGTTCAGAGCGTCGTCCGGGCGACCTATCGGGTTGCGGCGGCGTCGGGCAACCGGCGTAGGCGGCTGAGCGGCGAGAACACCACGATGCCGCACGCGAGCAGCCCGCACACGCAGCCGACCCACATGGTCGGCACGACGCCGATCCATCCGCCGAGAGCACCGGTGACGACGCCGCTGATCGGGATGACCCCCCACACCACGAACCGGATCGACGCGTTCATGCGCCCGAGGAGCGGGGGAGGGCAGATGCGCTGGCGGAACGACACCTGGGCGACGTTGTAGACGACGACGGCGAACATCAGGAAGAACTCGCCCACCACGAGCAGCGGCACCACACCGAACGCGACCGCGGATCTCGGAACGAGCGCGGCCAGCGGCACCAGGAACACGGCGACGCCGCTGACCAGCGCGGCCACGACGATGACGCGACCCTCGCCGATCCACCGTGACAGCGCCGGCGAACCGACCGCGCCCAGGATGCCGCCCACGGCACCGACCGCGGCCATCGCACCGTAGACGGCGGGCGAGAGCCCGAGCGTGCGCAGAACGAAGATCGACAGCAGCGTCGTCACGAAGCCCTCGAACAGGTTGAACGACGCGGTCATCATGGTGATGCGTCGCAGCAGCGAATTGCCGAACACGAACTTCAGTCCCTCGGCGATGTCGCGCACAAGGGACGAGTGCTCCGTCTTCTCGTGCCGCGGCTCGGGATCCCTGATCGAGGCGACGAACCCGAACGAGAACAGATAGCCGATCGAGGTGGCCAGCACTACCAGCGGCGGCGGCATGATCGCCAGCAGTCCCCCGGATGCCGCCGGTCCGCCCACACGTGCCACCTGCGCGCTGGTCTCGAGCCCCGAATTCGCAGCCGTCACCTGCCGTGACGGCACGATGCGCGGCACGTAGCTCTGGTACGTGACGTCGAAGAACACCGTCGCACCGCCCACCACGGCGCCGACCACGTAGAGGTACCAGATCTGCAGCAGGCCGAGCCACCACAGCAGCGGAATGGATGCCAGCGCAAGCGCGCGCACGAGGTCGGCCGCCATCATCACGCGGCGCTTGCGCATCCGGTCCACCCACGCGCCGACCGGCAGCCCGATCACGAGGAACGCGAGCGTCTCAGCTGCGCTGAGCAGACCGACCTCCTGCGCCGTGGCATCCAGGACCAGCACGGCGAGCACCGGGATGGCAAAGGTGCCGACCTGCTCGCCGGCCTGGCTGAGCGTCTCGCCCAACCAGAGCCGCAGGTATGTCGGATTGCGCCAGACGGATCGCGAGGCGACTACCTCGTCGGCGGTGTCGCGCGGGTCGGTGGTGTCGCGCACCCGCTCACTCTAACGACACGTTCGTTCGGTCTGAAGCGGCCGAGGAGGGCGAGAACGCCTGGATTCCCAGCACCGAGAGCAGTCGCAGCTTCTCCTCGGCGTCGCCGCCCGAGGCGGTGAGCACGAGCAGTGCCTGGCCCTGGTCCTCGGTGAAGAGCACCTGGCAGTCCAGCTCGATGGGACCGACCTCCGGATGCACCAGCACCTTGTGGTCCTCGAACCGCTTCGCCACCTCGTGCCGGTCCCACAGGTCGGCGAACTCGTCGCTCACCCGCTGAAGTTCGTGCACGAGCTCGCCCGCCCTCGACTGCGCGCCCATCGCTCCGTACGCGGCACGCAGGCTGGCGACCAGAGCGCGACTCTGCCTGTCGCGGTCGTGGGCGGGATACAGCATCCGTTCGGTCTGCGGATGTCTGAACCACCGGTACATATCGCTGCGCTCCCAGCCGGTGAGCGCGCTGCGATCGCCGAAAAGCGCGTCGGCCATGCGGTTCTGCACGAGCGTCTCGCCGAGGGCGGAGATCACAAGCGCGGGGGAGTCGTCGAGTCGATCGAGCACCCTCAGCAGAGCGGGTGCGACGTGTGCTCCGGTGGAGACCTGATCCGGGATGCCGTGGCCCGCCATGCGGTAGAGGTAGTCGCGCTCATCCCGGCTGAGCCGCAGCGCACGGGCGAGGGATGCCAGCATCTGCTCGCTCGGCTGCGGTCCGCGCTGCTGCTCGAGGCGGGTGTAATAGTCCACCGACATCGCCGCCAGTTGCGCGACCTCCTCGCGGCGCAGCCCCGGGGTGCGGCGTCGCGGTCCCTCCGGAAGGCCGACGTCGTGCGGCGTGAGCTGTCCGCGACGGCGGCGGAGGAACTCGGCGAGGGCTGCGGCATCCATGTGTCCATCTTGCTCGACCCCGCAGAGCCGCATCCAGGGATCGGCGATCCCCCGATAACCGCTCTCTGCCGCGCTTGGCAGCCCCGTTCCACGCTGGAGGCATGAACATCACCGGAAACACCGTCTTCATCCCCGGCGCGACCAGCGGAATCGGCCTCGCGCTCGCCATCGCCCTGCAGGAGCGCGGCAACGACGTCATCGTCGGAGGCCGCCGCGCCGAGCTGCTGCAGAGCATCCGTGCAGAGCATCCCGGCATCGACACGGTTCAGCTGGACACGGCTGACCCGCGGAGCATCCAGGATGCGGCTGACCGCGTTCTGACGGCGCATCCCGACCTGAACGTGCTCATCACGATGGCCGGCATCATGCGCATCGAGGACTGGCATTCGGCAGCTGGCTTCATCGAGACGGCGGAGGCGACGGTCACGACGAACCTGCTCGGCCCGATCCGGCTGATCGGCGCCTTCATCGAGCACCTTCAGAAGAGACCGGATGCCGTCATCATGACCGTCTCGTCCGGCCTCGGCTTCGTCCCCCTCGCCGTCACTCCCAGCTACAACGCCACCAAGGCGGCGGTCCACCAGCTCAGTGAAAGCATCAGGCTGCAGCTGGCCGACACCGGTGTGCAGATCATGGAACTCGTGCCGCCGGCTGTGCGTACCGGCCTCGTGCCCGGTCAAGAGGACAGCGAGTTCGCGATGCCGCTGGACGACTACGTGTCCGAGGTGATGGAGCTCATTCAGACGCAGCCGGATGCCCGCGAGATCCAGGTGCAGAACGTCAAGTTCCTGCGCTACGCGGAGGCACGCGGCGAGTACGACTCTGTGGTCGCGACGCTGAACCGGCTCGACCCGCACGCCCGCGGCGCAGCAGCGGAAGAGTCCGCCGCCTGATCCTGCCCGTTCTCGATCAGCCGGCCGGTGCCGACAGGTAGCGGTAGCTCGTCGCCTGCCGGAACCCCAGTCCGTCGTACAACCGTCGCGCGACCGCGTTCGAGGCCATCACCTGAAGCCAGAGCGCGGTCGTGCCCCGGCGTGCGGCGTGCTCCAGCAGCGTCGCGATCACGGCCCGTGCGTGTCCGCGGCCACGGGCATCGGGCCGTGTGGCGAGCGCGTAGAGGCCGCCCCAGTGCACCCCGTTCTGCTCCACGAGTGCGAGCCGGCCGACGGATGCCGCACCGCGCGCATCCCGCACCGTCGCGTAGAGCGCGGGACCGCCGGTGAGGATGCGCCGCGCGACCTCGAGCTCCGGCTCGCCACCGCGCCCGTCGACCTCCCACCACAGAGCAAGCCACTCGGCGTCGGGTTCCGCGCTCATGGTGACATTCGTTCCAGACGCCGGCGCTGCGGCGCTGCTCAGCGCTCCGGCCACGGTGTGCAGTCGCGCGGCGAGCAGTGGCGTCTCGCTGTCGGCGACGTAGCCCCGCGTGAGCAGCCTCGAAGCGAGAGCAGCGTCGGCATCCGTGATCTGGAACGTGGTTGGCAGCCCGCGTTCGCCGTACCAGCTCTCGACCATCGCGATCGCACCGTCTTCGTCCTCGATCTCACGAACGGGATAGACCGAGTTCGCACGCCGGGTCACCCCGTGCGCGAACCGGGCGATCCATCCGATGGATCCGTCCGGGCGGATCGGCGCGCTGCCCGCGACCTCGATCACGCGGCGCTCGACCGCGGGCCAGCCGGCATCCGCGAGCGCGGCCCAGTCCGCGATCAGGGCCGGGTCGGCGAAGGTCGCATCCCGTGCAGAAAAGTCCATCCGAAGACGCTATCGCGGCTCCGGCGACGACCGATTGCTATACCGCGGCCGTCGGTGATACGGTGACCCGCATGAGAACCCGCTGGTATGCGTATTTCGCGTTGGCTCTGGAGGAGCCGACGGTCGGGATGCGCTGACCAGCAGACTTCTCCAGAGCCAACGGGCAGGATCCGCAAGGATCCTGCCTTTCGTCTTAACCGGCGAGTTGGCCTGGCAGAGGCCTCTCGCTGAAAACCGAGAGGACCAGCCATGAATCCGCCAGCACATCCGGCCATCCGAAACACCCACGAGCCGGCCCCGGCAGTCGCGACGCAGTCACGGCATGCCCAGACGGGGCAAACGCCGAGCACCTCGAACACGAGAGTCGTCGCACTGGAACCGCTGCCCACGCCCGCCGAGGTTCGCGCAGAACTGCCGCTGAGCGCGGATGCCGCGACCCTCGTCGCCAGCAGCCGTCGCGAGATCGAGGCCGTGCTGCGCGGCGACGACCCGCGGCTGCTCGCGGTCGTCGGCCCCTGCTCCGTGCACGACCCGGATGCCGCTCTCGACTACGCGCGGCGCCTCGCGGTCCTCGCGCGGGAGCACGGCGACGACCTCCTCGTCGTGATGCGCGTCTACTTCGAGAAGCCGCGCTCGACCGGCGGGTGGAAGGGCCTCATCAACGATCCGCACCTGGACGGCACGCACCGCGTGGCCGAGGGCTTGCGCATGGCGCGGCGGTTGCTGATCGACATCCTCGAGCTCGGGCTGCCGGTCGGATGCGAGTTCCTGGAGCCCACGAGCCCGCAATACATCGCGGATGCCGTCAGCTGGGGAGCGATCGGCGCCCGCACCACCGAGAGCCAGATCCACCGTCAGCTCGCCAGCGGTCTCTCCATGCCGATCGGTTTCAAGAACGCGACGGACGGCGACGTGCAGGTCGCGGTCGACGGCTGCACGGTCGCCGCCCAGCGGCACGTGTTCTTCGGCGTCGACGACGACGGGCGAGCGGCCCTGGTGTCCACGAGCGGGAACGACGCGGGTCACGTCATCCTGCGTGGCGGCCGGGGCGCCCCCAACTACGACACGTCGAGCGTGGAGCACGCCACAGGCCTGCTCGCGCGAGCCGGACACACGCCGCGTGTGGTCGTCGACGCCAGCCACGGCAACAGCGGGAAGAGCCACGTGAGGCAGGCATCCGTGCTGCGCGAGCTCGCCGACCAGGTTCGTGCCGGTGACCCGATCGCGGGTGTCATGGCCGAGAGCTTCCTCGTGCCGGGCAACCAGCCGCTGACGGACGCCGGACGCGAGGGTCTCGTCTACGGCCAGAGCATCACGGATGCCTGCATCGGCTGGCAGGAGACGGCCGAACTGCTCGACGTGCTCGCGTCGGCCTCACACGACAGGCATCAGATGGCGATGGTCGGTGCGGACGGCTGATAGCCGCGCACCTCGTGGTGCAGCCGCTCCATCGTCGCGTCGAGGTGAGCGGCGGTCTCGGCCGCCTCGGTCAGGCCGTCGATCAGATGCTGAGGCACCTGCGCGTCGTATTTGTAATACGTCTTGTGCTCGAGGCTGGCCCAGAAGTCCATCGCGATGGTGCGGAACTGCACCTCAACGCGCACCTGCTCGGGGCCGCCGGAGAGGAACACGGGCACCTCGAGGATGACGTGCAGGCTGCGGTATCCGTTCGGCTTCGGGCGGGCGATGTAGTCCTTCACCTCGAGCACGGTGATGTCGTCCTGCGACGTCAGCAGCTCGACGATGCGGTACACGTCGCTGACGAAGCTGCAGATGACACGTACGCCCGCGATGTCCGACAGGCCTTCCCGAATGGAGTCGAGGTTGAAATCGACGCCCTTGCGGGCAGCCTTCTCCAGCACGCCCTCGATCGTCTTGACCCGGCACGAGATGCTCTCGATCGGGTTGTATCCGGCGGTGAGGTTGAACTCCTCGCGCAGGATGTCGAGCTTGGTCTCCACCTCGGAGACGCCGAACTTGTACCGCATCAGGAAGCGGGTGATCTCGTCGCGCAGCGCCGTCAGGTCGGAGATCGTTCCGCTGTCTGCGCGTTCGAGCAGCTCGAGCGTGCGGGCGCTGAGCAGCGGGCGTGCCACATGCTGTGGTTCCACGGCGGTCATGCCTGCGACGCTATCCGTGCCGACTTGGGGAGTCGTGTGAACTCGGTCTTAGTCCGTCTCGATGCCCGTTCATCGCCCCGTAGAAGCGCGCGGACACTCCTCAGTCGAAGTCGAGGCTGAGCTTGCGCAGCAGGCCGGCGAGCCGCGTCTGCTCGTTCGCGGGAAGGGTGCGGAGCAGTTCCGCTTCCGCGTCGACGAGCCGCGTGATGGCGGCATCCACCCGGGTGAGTCCTTGCGGCGTCATCCGCACCAGGATGCCTCTCCCGTCATGCGGGTCGGTCTGCCGCTCCACCAGCCCGCGCTCCACGAGCCGGTCGATGCGGTTCGTCATGGTGCCGGAGGAGACCAGCGTCTGGGTGAGCAAAGCCTTCGGACTCAGCCGGTACGGGTCTCCGGCGCGCCGGAGCGCGGAGAGCACGTCGAACTCCCACAGCTGCAGATCGGAGCGCCCGAAGGCACCGCGGCGCGCACGATCCAGGTGCTTAGAGAGCCGGTCCACCCGGGAGAGCACCTGCAGCGGGGCGAAGTCGAGGTCGGGGCGCTCGCGCTCCCAGGCGTCGACAATCCGGTCCACCTCGTCAGCGTGCTCCGCCATCCCTCCATTATCCGTAGCCCGGATGCCCGAACCTGCCACGTGAGCATCGCGCAGTTTTTGAGAAGCCCGCCTTCACCGGCGCTGCCTAGCATGAGGGCATCCGGGTCGAGAGGACCGCACCGCGAATCGAGGAGCGCAACGCTATGGCGCAGACCAAGAAGACATCGACGAAGCCGCAGTTCACCGAGGGGGAACGTGCGGCGATGAAGGAGTACGTCGAGGAGCTGAAGACGAACGCCAAGCGCGGCGGGAAGGCGACGAGGGAGGACGGTGAGCGCGATATCCAAGAGAAGATCGCCGCCATGTCGGAGTCCGATCGGGCGATGGCGGAGCGAGTGCACCAGATCATCACCGAAGCGGTCCCCGAGCTCATGCCGAAGACTTGGTACGGCATGCCTGCTTACGCCCTGGAAAAGGACACCATCTGCTTCTTCCAGCCGGCGGGCAAGTTCAAGGCGCGCTATTCGACGCTCGGGTTCAACGACGGGGCACAACTCGATGACGGCCAGATGTGGGCGACGTCCTTCGCGCTCACCGAGCTGACGCCCGCGGTGGCGAAGCGCATCGCCGAATTGGTGCGCAAGGCAGCAGGCTGAGCCGTCGCGCGCCGGAGGGCGCTCGCGTCTCTGGCAGACTGGAGGGCGCGATCCGCCGTGGTGTAATGGCAGCACGACAGCCTTTGGAGCTGTGAAGTCTAGGTTCGAGTCCTGGCGGCGGAGCTCGCGGTATGCAGGCCGGCGGAGCTCGCACATGCCTCCCGCGTTCTATAACAGGCAAGAATGCGCTTACCGCGCGGGAACAGGCAGGATTCGCCTGTTCCCACGTGATCTGCCTGTTTTCGGGGCAGGGCCAGTCGGAATTTCAGGCGTCAGGAGTCAGCCGGGTTCTCGAGGGCGGGATTCGGTCGGGAATACTTGTACGGTGACCGATCCGAACCTCGCCATCATCGTGCTCGCCGCAGGGCAGGGCACCCGCATGAAGTCCGCGACACCGAAGTTGCTGCACGAACTCGCCGGGGTGCCCATCGTCAGTCATGTGCTCGCCACGGCCGGCGCGCTCGACTCCGCAGTGGTGCTCGCCGTCGTACGGTACGAGCGCGACCGCCTCGCGGAGGTGATCTCCGCCGAGCTACCCACCGCGGTCATCGTCGACCAGGACGAGGTGCCTGGCACCGGTCGCGCCGTCGAGCAGGCGATCGCGGCGCTTCCCGCTGATTTCTCCGGTGAGGTGCTGGTGCTGAACGGCGACGTCCCGCTTCTGGATGCCGAGACCCTGCTTGACCTCGTCTCCCGCCACCGCGCGAGTGGAGCAGGCGCCACCGTGCTGAGCAGCATCGTCCAGGATGCCGCGGGTTATGGCCGCATCGTGCGCACGGACGACGGGTCGCTCGACCGCATCGTGGAGCACAAGGATGCCACGCCGGAGGAGCACGCGATCGGCGAGATCAACGCGGGCATCTACGTTTTCGGACTGAACGCGCTGCGTGACCAGCTGGCGAACCTCAGCACGGACAACGCACAGGGCGAGAAGTACCTCACCGACGTGATCGCACTGCTGCGGCGAGCGGGAAGCGAGGTGGAGGCAGTGCCCGTCGACGAGCCGTGGAAAGCCGAGGGCATCAACGACCGCGCTCAGCTCAGCGAGGCCGCCGCACGCTTGAACGCCCTGATCGTGCGCGGGTGGCAGCTGAACGGCGTCACCGTTCAAGACCCGGCGACGACGTGGATCGACCTGAAGGTCAAGCTCGAGAACGACGTCACGATCCTGCCCGGCACCCAGCTCAAGGGTGCCACGACCGTCGCCCGGGGTGCCGTCGTCGGCCCGGACACGACGCTCGTCGACTGCGAGGTCGGCGAAGATGCGACGGTGAAGCGCGCGGACGCGACGCTCGCGGTGATCGGGGCACGGGCATCCGTCGGTCCCTTCGCCTATCTGCGCCCGGGCACCGTGCTCGATGAGAACGGCAAGATCGGCACTTTCGTCGAGACGAAGAATGCGCACATCGGCGAAGGCAGCAAGGTGCCGCACCTGAGCTACGTCGGCGACACCACCGTGGGGCGCGGCGTGAACCTCGGTGCGGGAACCATCACCGCGAACTATGACGACGTCCTCAAGCACCGCACGGAGGTCGGCGATCACGTGCACACCGGTGCTCACAACGTGTTCGTGGCGCCCGTTAGGATCGGAGACGGCGCGAAGACCGGAGCGGGGGCCGTGGTCCGCAAGGATGTCCCGGCAGGAGCACTGGCCTTGAGCGTCGCCCCTCAGCGCAACATCGAGGGATGGGTCGAGAAGAACCGATCGGGCACGGCGGCCGCGGAGGTGGCGGAGCGTGCTCGATCCGCACAGGAAGCGGACGATGGGTCGCAAAGACAAGACGGTTGATCTCGACCGGGAGCGCGGAATAGCACCTGGCATCGTCGCCAAGACGAAGAAGCGACTTGTCGTTGCCGCGGGCATGTCGCACCGCAAGCTTGCTCACGACGTCGCGGTGGCACTCGGAACGGAGCTGGTGCCCACCGAGTACCGCACCTTCGCCTCGGGGGAGATCCTCACCCGGTTCGAGGTGTCGATCCGCGGCTGCGACGTGTTTCTCATCCAGTCGTTCGGGCCGCCGGTCAACGAATGGCTCATGGAGCTTCTGATCATGCTGGATGCTGCCAAGCGGGCATCCGCTAAGCGCATCACGGTGGTCGCTCCCTACTACCCGTATTCGCGGCAGGACAAGAAGGGCCGCGGACGCGAGCCGATCAGCGCCAGGCTCGTCGCCGACCTGCTGAAGACCGCCGGGGCCGACCGGGTGATGAGCGTGGACCTGCACGCTGCGCAGATCCAGGGGTTCTTCGACGGGCCCGTCGACCACCTCTTCGCGAAGCCCGTGCTGCTCGATCACTTCAAGCGGAGCCTGTCGCTCGAGGACCGCGAGAAGCTCACGGTCGTCTCGCCCGACACCGGGCGGGTGCGTGTGGCCGACCAATGGTCGGACAGCCTCGGGGCACCGCTGGCGATCATCCACAAGCGCCGCGACCCGAACGTCGCCAACCAGGTCACCGTGAACGAGATCGTCGGTCGCGTGCGAGGACGGGTGTGCCTGCTGGTCGACGACATGATCGACACCGGCGGAACGATCGTGAAGGCCGCGCAGGCGCTCAAGGAGAACGGTGCGGAGCGCGTCATCGTGGCCGCGACGCATCCGGTGTTCAGCGACCCGGCATCCGAGCGGCTTCAAGATGACTCGATCGACGAAGTCGTCGTCACCGACACGATTCCGGTGCCGGAGGAGAAGCGGTTCCCGAGCCTCACGATCCTGCCGATCGCTCCGCTGCTGGCGCGCGCCATCCACGAGGTCTTCGAGGACGGCTCGGTCACCTCGATGTTCGACGGAGCCGCGTAGCCGCGTCCTGCGACGCGGTTCCGGCGAGACCGTCGAAGAGCACGCGCAAGGTGAAGTCGAAACGCTCGTGCGCGTCCCCGGCGGCAAGCGTCTCCGCGTGCGCCACCGTGTTCGGGAAACGGTTGGCCGGCAGCATACGCAGACGTTCGACGATCTCCGCCTTGTTCAGCGACCGCTCGTCGGGGCCGCCGATGGATGCCTGTCTCAGCGACGCCTCCAGGCTGTAGGCGGCGACGTAGAGGTAGGCGGCATCGATCGCCCAGGCCGCGGACTGCGCAGGGACGCCGCCGGCCAGGAGGATGGCGAGCATGCCCTCGTTGATGCGGAGCGTGTCCACGCTGCTCGGCGTGGCGGCGAGTGCCGCTCGTGAGATGCCCGGGTACCGCAGGAACTGATCGCGAAGCTGCTCGCAGACGTCGATGATCTGCGCCCGCCAACGGGTACGGCTCGGCTTCGGCAGAACGACCTCGGAGCACAGTCGGCCGATCAGCAGGTCGTCGAGATCCGCCTTGTTGCGCACATGGCCGTAGAGCGACGCGGGCCCGGTGTGCAGCGCGGCGGCGAGCCGCCGCATGGTGAGGGCGTCGAACCCCTCCTTCGCCACGAGAGCGAATGCCGTGCTGGCGATCCTGTCGACCGTGATGGGCGTCTTGCGCGATCGCGTGCCGTTGTCCGCTCCGTCGAGGGCAGCGAGTTGGGCAGCCCAGCGGTCGCGGGAATCCGAGCTGATCTGGATGCTCCGGTCTGGCATGGGGTGAGCCTAACAGTTGACGCGAACATTGTTCGCTGATAGAACGGTGTTCGTTAGACGAACACCGTTCGTCATCGTTCGATGGGAGCATCTATGACCGCCTCGGCCCGACCGATCTCTGAGCAGCAGTCGACGTCAAGAGCCGCGTCGCGTGGTCGTTCGCCGCGCTCGCTCCGCGAGGCATGGATCGCCCTCGCGGGGCTCTCGGCGGTGTTCCTGTTCGAGATGCTCGACAACTCGATCCTCAACGTCGCCCTGCCAACGATCGGGCGCGAACTGCACTCCTCGACGACCGGCCTGCAGTGGGTGACGAGCGTCTACGCCGTCGTGTTCGGGGGTCTCATGCTCGTGTTCGGTGCGATCGCCGACCGATTCGGCCGTCGCCGCATCATGCTCATCGGGCTCGCGCTCCTTGCCGTGGCCAGCCTCGCGACGGCGTTCGTCGGCACCACAGCCGAGCTGATCGCGGTGCGCGCGGCGATGGGTGTGGCCGCCGCGATGACGACGCCGGGCTCGATGGCGTTGGCGTTCCGCCTGTTCGGCGACGACAGGCTGCGCGTACGCGCCATCACACTCATCTCGACCGTCGGTCTCGTGGGGCTTGCTGTCGGGCCCACGGCCGGCGGACTCGTACTCGTCATCGCGCCGTGGCAGGTACTGCTCCTGGTGAACGTGCCTATCGCCATCCTTGCCATGATCGGCATCCGCGTCGGCATTGCCGCCGACGACCCTGCGGAGCTTCATCGCGATCCTGTGGATGCCCCGGGTGCCGTGCTGGGCACGCTCACGATCGTGTTCGCCCTCGTCGCCCCGACGCTCTTCGTGGACGACGGTGCTGCGTCCTGGATGCCGTGGGCCGCCACCGCCGGGGCGCTCCTGTTCGCCGTGCTCTTCGTCGGGCGGGAGCGTCGCGCTCGTCACCCGCTCATCGATCTCGGCCTCATCTCCCGTCCATTGGTCTCCAGCGGTCTCGCGTTCAAGGCGGCCGCGGGCCTCGCCACCGCCGGTCTCGGATACCTGGTCACGCTTCAGCTGCAGCTCCAGTGGGGATGGCCGCCCGCCCTTGCCTCGCTCGGCATGCTGCCTCAGGTCGTCGTGCTTCTCGCCGGCGGTGCTTTCGTCGAGCCGTTGGTGCGGTGGGTGGGCCTGCGCCGAGCCGCGTGGCTGAGTGCGACCGCCGTGGTGGCCGGTCTTGCCGTCTATGCGGCGTTGAACCGATTCGGATACGTCTGGATCGCTATCGCCCTTGCGCTGGTCGCGGCAGGACTGCGCGTCGTCGGAGTCGTGGCCGCCACCAATGTGCTGCGCGGCCTGCCAGCGAACCGCACGACGATCGGAGCGGCGCTCGCTGACACCGCCACCGAGGTCGCCAACGGCATCGGCGTCGCGGTCACGGGCACCATCCTGGCTGCGGTGTTCGTAGGAAGCATCACGGCATCCCACTGGGCTGCGGGCCAGGCTGCCGAGTTCCAGACCGGCGTCACCGTCGGCGGCATCGCGTTGACCATCACCGCCGCCGCGCTCACCGCATGGGGAATCGTACGTTCGCGCCGCTCCGGCGACCAGAGGGAGCCAGTCAGCGCTGGATGAGCGTCGAGGCGATGCCGACCGCGCAGGCGACCAGGGTCGCCAGAGCGAGAAGCGCCATGGGCACGGTGGGGGAGGCCTGCGGCAGCCGATCGTGGTGCCTGCCCCGACCTGCCAGCGCCCGCCCGCGCGCATTGCCGTAGACGACGAACGCGGCGGCCGCGAGCAGGAGCAGAACACCCGTCGCGGTGAGCGGCAGGGCGCCGGACTGCCAGCCGTCGCGCACTGCCAGCAGGCCGTTCACAGCCAGCGCGAGGCACGTGCGCGACCATGACAGTGCGGTGCGCTCGCCCTGCAGTCCGGGATCGCGCAGCGAGTCGGCGCTCACAGGACGCCGCTCATCGCTGGTAGAGGGCGATCAGCACCGTGAGCACGGCGCCCACAGCGAGGATGACGGCCGCGATGAGCGGAACGGCGACCGTGAGCGGAAGCCGCTTGCCGTTTCGCATCGCGATCTCGTTCGCGCGCCAGCGAAGGTAGGCGATCACAGCGAGCACGGTGGCGAGTGCACCGAGCACGACCGCGAGGATGACGATCACCCAGTGCGGTCCGATGCGGGTGGAGAACTCTTCGAGCAGCACACCGCCCGCGAGAATGGCCAGCGCCGTGCGAATCCAGGCGAGGAATGTGCGCTCGTTCGCCAGCGAGAACCGGTAGTCCGGATCTTCGCCGCTCTCTCGCCACTTCGGTTCACGCATGCCGCACCTTCCGTTCGCGCCTGCGTCAAGATTAATGACCCGAAGATGTCGCCGGCTCTCGCTACGCTGTCCCGGTGACTGCACAGCCTGCCGCCGTTCCGAGCGACGACACGACTCAGCGTGACGCGCTGCACACCGAGCCCGCCACCGACGGTGCTTCGCAACGCGATTCGAGGGTGCTCTGGCTCCTGCTCGTGGCGACGTTCGTCGTCATCCTCAACGAGACGATCATGTCGGTGGCGATCACCGACATCATGCGCGACTTCCATGTGGATGCGCGTGCTGGTCAGTGGCTGACCACCGCATTCATGCTCACGCTCGCCGTCGTCATCCCGATCACGGGCATCCTGCTGCAGAGATTCAGCACTCGGGCGATGTTCATCGCCGCCATGACACTGTTCAGCACGGGCACACTCATCGCCGCCACGGCTCCCGTGTTCGGCGTGTTGCTGGCTGCACGGGTGGTGCAGGCATCCGGGACCGCAATCATGATGCCGCTCTTGATGACCACGATCATGACGGTCGTCGCGCCGGCCAAGCGAGGCCGCACGATGGGCAATGTGTCGATCGTCATCTCCGTCGCTCCTGCCATCGGGCCGACCATCGCCGGCGTCATCCTGAGCGCACTGGACTGGCGGTGGATCTTCTGGTTCGTGCTGCCCATCGCGGTCGCGATGCTGCTGGTGGGCGCTTGGCGGGTCCGCAACGTCTCCGCGACGGGCCAGGTACCCATCGACGTGCTCTCGGTGGTTCTCTCCGTCTTCGGTTTCGGTGGGGTCGTATACGGGCTGAGCAGGATCGGCGCGACGGATCAGGCGGCCTCCGGCGGCGCGATGCCGATGATCGCCGCGTTCGTGGTCGGTGGGCTGGCGCTGATCGCGTTCGTGCTCAGGCAGCTCTTCCTGCAGAAGCGCGATCGCGCGCTCCTCGACCTGCGCACGTTCGGCTCGTCGATCTTCTCGGTGGCGATCGTGCTGATGGCGGTGAGCATGGCGGCGCTGCTGGGCACCGTCATACTGCTGCCCATCTTCATGCAGCAGGTACTGGGACTCGATCCGCTCTACATCGGCCTGCTGCTGCTTCCCGGCGGCCTCATCATGGGGCTTCTCGCCCCGCTGGTCGGCAGGCTGTACGACCGTTTCGGCACGCGACCGCTACTGGTGCCCGGCGCCGTGCTGATGAGCGCTGCGCTCTGGATGCTCGCCCTCGTCGGCGCGCACACGTCGCCCTGGTATCTGCTTGCCGCACACATCGTGCTCAGCGTCGGGCTGGCATTCCTGTTCACGCCGCTCTTCACTGCGGGGCTCGGCGCCGTGCCCGAGCGGTTCTATTCGCACGGCAGCGCGATCATCGGCACCATCCAGCAGGTGGCGGGAGCGGCGGGCACAGCTCTGTTCGTTGCAGTCATGTCGGTGCGCAGCGCCGCGCTCACGAGCGCGGGAGCGAGCACGACCGATGCCACGGCATCCGGAATCGGACTCGCGTTCCTCGTCGGCGCCGCGATCTCGCTCGGCGCCGTCGTGGCCGCGTTCTTCGTGCGCACGCCGGCCACTGCCGGCGACGCGGTCGCGCTATGACGACCCGTTCAGTTCGCCAGTAAGTCTGCCGTGGAAGACGCGGCTGTGTTCGTTGAGCCCGACCAGCTCAACGGTCGCGCCGTGCGCGAGGTACTTCGTCTCGATGGCATCGAGAGAAGCGACGCTGGAAGCATCCCAGACGTGCGATGAGCTCAGGTCGATGACGACCTGAGCCGGATCGTCGGCGTAGGAGAACTGCTCGACGAGGTCATTGCTCGACGCGAAGAACAACGGACCGAGCACCCGGTACCGCACCGAGGCGCCGTCCGGTGAGACCGCGCGAGAGACGCGTACGACGTGCGCGATCCGGCGGGCGAAGAACACGAGGGCGAGGAGGATGCCGATGCCGACTCCGATCGCCAGGTTGTTCGTCGCCACGACGGTGCCGACCGTGACGAGCATCACGATCGTCTCCGGTATCGGCATCCGGCGCAGCGTCGACGGTCGCACGCTGTGCCAGTCGAGGGTGCGCACCGCCACGACCATCATCACCGCAGCGAGCGCGGCCATCGGGATGCTCGCCATCACGGGCGAGAGCACCGCTACCAGAAGAAGCAGGAACAAGCCGGCGACGAGCGTGGAGACCCGGGTCCTCGCCCGCCCGATCTCCACGTTGACGACCGTCTGGCCGATCATCGCGCATCCCGCGACGCCGCCCCAGAGACCCGCGAGGATGTTCGCCGCGCCGAGTCCCCACGACTCGCGCGCCTTCGCTGATCGGCTGTCGGTGAGCTCGTCCACGAGTTTCGCGGTCAACAGTGTCTCCAACAGCCCGACCAGCGCCGCGGCGACCGCGGTCGGGCCGATGATCTGGAGCGTCTGAAGATCGAGTGGCACCGTCCACGGCGTCAACCCCGGCAGTCCGCCGCTCACCGATCCTTCGTCACCCACTGTCGGCACGTGCAGTCCGAACGCGAAGGTCGCCGCCGTCACGGCCACAATCGCGACCAGCGGTGCCGGAACAGCCCGAGTGATCCGGGGCAGCAGCACAACGATCAGAAGCGTGACGGCGAACAAGGGATACACCTGCCAAGGCACGTTCACGAGGTGCTGTACCTGCGCCACGAAGATCAGCACAGCGAGCGCGTTGATGAAGCCGATCATCACCGACCGCGGGATGTACCGAACGAGCCGCGCCAGGCCCGCCGCTCCGAACCCGATCTGAATCAGGCCGGTCAGCAACACGGTCGGCAGCACGTAGCCCGTGCCGTGCGCCTGCACCATGGGTGCCAGCACGAGCGCGACCGAGCCCGCGGCCGCAGAGACCATCGCCGGGCGACCGCCGAGGAACGACATGACGACGGCGAGCACGACCGACGAGATCAGCGCGACATCGGGGCCGACACCCGAGATGAGCGAGAACGAGATCACCTCGGGAATGAGCGCGAGAGTCGTCACCAGTCCCGCCAGCACCTCGGTCGTCAACAGCCGGGGCCGGCGCAGCACGACGGCCACAGGTACCTGGCCGTTCGGCAGGCGGAAGTGAGTCGATTCAGGCGCGGTGGAAGCAGCAGGCATCTACACGGTGCGCCGCTCGGCCGCGCACGACCGCGCGGCAGTCCTTTCGGCAGCGGGCGAAGGGTTTTTCAGTGAGCTGATGGTGAGAGGGTGAACCGGTCTGATGCTCGGCGTCAGTGATCGCGCTACGCGCTCAACTGACTCAATCGGCAGGGCTGACCATGCGAGCATGCTCAACCCCCGCCTCAATCGTCAGTGATCGCGCTACGCGCTCAACTGACTCAATCGGCAGGGCTGAGCATCCGAGTATGCTCAGCCCTCGCCTGAATCGTCAGTGAGACGAGGGGGCGGTCTCGATCTCGCTGCGGTCGCCTGACCACAGCGTGTGGAACACGCCGTCCTTGTCGACCCGCTTGTACGTGTGCGCCCCGAAGAAGTCGCGCTGTCCCTGTACGAGTGCGGCCGGCAGACGGTCGGCACGAAGGCCGTCGTAGTAGGCCAGGCTCGAGCTGAACGCGGGGGAGGGGATGCCGCCCTGTGCGGCCGCGACGACCACCCGGCGCCATGCCTCCTGCGTGCGCTCGAGCGCGTCGCGGAAGTACGGGGCGGTGAGCAGCGCGACAAGTCCGGGATCGTCGGCGTACGCCTCGGTGATGCGGTTCAGGAACTGGGCGCGGATGATGCACCCGCCCCGCCAGATGGCGGCGATGTCGCCCTTCTTGATGTCCCACCCGTACTGCTCTGCGCCGGCCACGATCTCGTCGAAGCCCTGCGAGTACGCGATGATCTTCGACGCGTAAAGCGCCTTGCGCACGTCTTCGACGAAGCCATCGGCGTCATCGACCTTCCACGCCTCTGAAGGCCCCGGAAGGTCGGAAGCCGCCTGCCGCTGCGCCGGCTTGCTCGACAGCGACCTGGCGAACACCGCCTCGGCGATGCCCGAGACCGGGATGCCGAGGTCGAGCGCCGTCTGCACTGTCCAAGCTCCCGTGCCCTTCGCGCCCGCCTGGTCGAGGATGACGTCGACGAGCGGCTTGCCCGTCGCCGCGTCGACCTGACGCAACACCTCAGCAGTGATCTCGATGAGGTAGCTCTCCAGCTCGCCCTTGTTCCACTCGGCGAAGATGTCCGCGATCTCGGCGGGGGACTTGCCCGTGCCACGTCGGATGAGGTCGTACGCTTCCGCGATCAGCTGCATGTCGGCGTACTCGATGCCGTTGTGCACCATCTTCACGAAGTGACCGGCGCCGTCGTGCCCGACGTGGGTAACGCACGGCTCGCCCTCGGCGACGGCGGCGATCGACCGGAGGATCGGGCCGAGCGTCACCCACGACTCGTCCGAGCCGCCCGGCATGATCGACGGACCGTGCAGCGCACCCTCCTCGCCACCGGAGATGCCGGCGCCGACGAAGTTGATGCCGGTCTCGCGCACCGCCTTCTCACGGCGGATGGTGTCTGTGAAGAGCGCGTTTCCGCCGTCGACGATGATGTCGCCCGGTTCGAAGACCTTGACGAGCTCGTCGATCACGGCATCCGTTCCGCGGCCGGCCTGCACCATGATGATCGCCGTGCGCGGCTTCGAGAGCGTCGCCGCGAACTCCTCGTAGCTGGATGTCGGCAGGAAGCCCGCCTCCGGGTGCTCGTCGAGCAGCGTCTGCGTCTTCTCATAGGTACGGTTGAAGATCGCAACGGTGTTGCCCTCACGGCTGGCGAGGTTGCGGGCGAGGTTGGAGCCCATCACCGCCAGGCCGACGACGCCGATGTTCGCTGCTGCTTCGTGGGACATGGGGCTCCTTCGCGGGATGTGTTCGGGGGATCGGATTCAGCTCAATCAAGCGTAGTCTGCGGAGGCTGGCCAATATATCGAACGCTGTTCAAGTGAGTGAATGCACGGGTAACATGGCCGTCATACACCCGCTCGATGGAGGCCACGATGACCGAAGACCGGCCGATGACCCAGCAACGCCTTAACGCCGCCGTGGCGACACCGCTCAGCGAGGAGTTGTGCGCACTGATCGAGCGGCTCGAACCGCGGGTGCGGCTCGTGCGCGATCAGGACCTGCTTCCCACGATGAGGCATCCGGCCGACTTCTCCGGCGACCCGTCGTTCCGGCGCACCGACGAGCAGCAGGCTCGCTTCGAGGCGATGCTCGATGGCGCCGATGTGCTCTACGGGATTCCCGATGTGGATCCGGCAGCACTACGCCGCGTCGTTCGTGCCAACCCGCGCCTGCGCTGGGTGCAGGTGATGGCCGCCGGCGGGGGCAGCCAGGTGAAGGCGGCGGGACTGACCTCGGCCGAGTTGCAACGCGTGGTCTTCACGACGGGTGCTGGCGTTCACGGCGGGCCGCTCGCCGAGTTCGCGCTGTTCGGCCTGCTAGCCGGCGCCAAGAGACTGCCGCGGCTGAAGGCGCAGCAGGAGTGCCACGAGTGGAGCGGACGCTTCGAGATGGCGCAGCTCGCTGAGCAGACCGTGCTTGTGCTCGGTCTCGGCGGCATCGGCAAGGAGATCGCCCGGCTCCTCAAGGCGTTCGGTTCACGCGTCGTGGGCGTGTCGAGACATGGTGCGCCCGTCCCATCGGTCGATGAGCTCGTGCACCCCGACCGCATCGTCGAGGCGGCGAGCCACATCGACGCCGTCGTGGCCGCCTTGCCGGGCACGGCAGCGACCGAAAGGATGCTCGGCGACGCATTCTTCTCCGCTCTGCGTCCCGGGGCGACAGTCGTGAACGTGGGCCGCGGCACGGTGATCGACGAAGCCGCGCTCATGGCTGCGCTCGATGACGGACGCGTCGGCTTCGCGGCGCTCGACGTCGTCGCGGTCGAGCCGCTGGCCGCCGACAGTTCGCTGTGGGATCATCCGAGGGTCCTGATCAGCCCGCACACCGCCGCGCTGACCGCGGCCGAGGACCGGCGGCTCGCCGAGCTGTTCGCCGGCAATGCGACGCGGCTGCTCGACGGACGACCGCTGCGCAACGTCGTCGACGTCGTCGACTTCTACTGAGCTCGAAACGGGCAGGAGGATGCATGGAACCCGAGACACGAGAGGTTCAGGGGGACAAGGCGCCCGCCGTGGGCCGGGCTGTCCGCATCCTCGACATCCTGGGTGAGGCGGCAGGTGCCGTCACCCTCAGCGAACTCGCCCGGGCGCTCGGTGCGGCGAAGTCGTCGACGCTGAATGTGTGCGGCGCGCTCGAAGAGGGTGGGCTGATCCGGCGTACCGAAGCCGGCTATCAGCTGGGGCGACGGATCGTCGAGCTCGGGGGCGACTACCTGCGTTCGTTCGACCCCGTGCTCGAGTTCTATCGCGCCTGCGCGGAGTCGGAGGTGCTGAGCAACGAGCGCTGCCAGCTCGCTGTGCTCGATGGCACGAATGTGCTCTACCTGGCTACGCACGTGGGGCGTGCGCCCTTCCGGTTCTCCGCGGGCATTGGCTCGAAGTACCCTGCCTCGATCACCGCCGTAGGCGTCGCGTTGTTGTCGCACCTGCCCGACTCCGAGATCGCCACGCGCTTCGCCGACGAAGCGACCCGCCCTTCGTTCACCGATCGCTCCGTTACCGACCTCGGCGCGCTGCGGCGCAAGCTGGCGGAGACGCGCGAGCGCGGCTACAGCATCGACCACGGCGAGGTCTACCCGGGCCTGGCCGGCGTCGCGGTCGTCGTTCCGCCGCAGTCCAGCGGCGAGGTGCCGATCGCGTTGGGTGCCTCCCTGGTCGAGTCCCGCGCTTCGGCTACTGCTCTGCACGTCGTCGTCGATGCGTTGCGCGAGGTCGCCGACCGGATGTCCAACCCGATGAATCTGCAGCCCGAGGCGCTGCGGCAAGCGACCAAGCGGTGAAGAGTTGTTCAGCATAATGAACCACGTTCAGCATGATGGTAGGATCTGTTCATGACCTTCGACGCTCCCTTGGGCCTGTCTGCCTTCGACCTCACCCGAAGGACCGCGCTGGTCACCGGTTCGAGCCAGGGCATCGGACGAGCGCTGGCGGAGGGGCTGGCGGCCGCCGGTGCGACCGTGATCGTGCACGGGCGAGACGCGGCGAAGGCGGCCGGAGCGGCTGACGAGATCGCCGCGGCGAACGGGGTGCAGGCCCACAGCCGCACGTTCGACGTGACGGATGCCTCCGCCGTGGATGCCGGGATCGCGGCGATCGAAGCGGAGTTCGGAACCCCGGACATCCTGGTGAACAACGCCGGTGTGCAACGCCGCGCGCCGATCGCCGAGTTCACCGATCCCGACTGGGACGAGCTGCTGCGCACCAACCTGTCCAGCGTCTTCTACCTCTCGCGCCGCCTCGCGCGCGGAATGATCGAGCGAGGCTCGGGCAAGATCATCCAGATCGGCAGCGTGCAGTCGCAGCTCGCCCGGCCCTCGATCGCGCCGTACTCGGCCACGAAGGGCGCCATCGTGATGTTCACGAAGGGTCTCTGCGCTGACCTCGGGCCGCACGGCATCCAGGCGAACGCCATAGCGCCGGGCTACTTCGCAACCGAACTGACCAAGGCGCTGGTCGACGATCCGGCATTCTCGGGGTGGGTGCGCGGGCGAACGCCCGCCGCCCGGTGGGGAGACGTGCACGACCTGGTGGGCGCCGCCGTGTTCCTCGCGAGTTCCGCGAGCGATTTCGTGAACGGGCAGACGCTGTTCGTCGACGGCGGCATGACTGCCGTCGTGTAGACGCGTCCGATACGAGAGTGAGTGTGAAGACGATGACCGGAACCGACGATCGGTCGCTCGGGGTGGTCGTGCACGGCCAGGGCGACCTGCGGATCGAGCCCATCGAGCAGAGGGCGCCGACCGGCGATGAGGCCGTGGTGCGCATCGCCTACGGCGGAATCTGCGGATCCGACCTGCACTACTGGCTGCACGGGGCCGCCGGGGAGTCGATCCTGCGCGAGCCGCTCCTGCTCGGCCACGAGGTCGTCGGCACCGTCGTGGCGCCGGCAGCCGACGGAACGGGACCGGCAGCCGGTGTCGACGTCGCCGTGCACCCGCTCACCGAGGGCGCCGGCGACGGTTCGCGCTACCCGCGCGACCGGCCCAATCTGTCGCCGGGGTCCACCTATCTGGGCAGCGCAGCACATCTGCCCCACAGGCAGGGCGGCTTCGCCAGGCAGGTGAATCTGCCGGCGAGGATGCTCCGCCCCCTTCCCACGGGCCTCTCACTTCGCGACGCCGCGCTGGCCGAACCCGCGGCCGTCGCCTGGCATGCCGTCGGTCGCGCGGGCGACGTCGCGGGCCGTCGTGCCCTCGTCATCGGAAGCGGGCCGATCGGAGCGCTCGTGGTGGCTGTGCTGCGGCGCGCGGGTGCCGCAGAGATCGTTGTGACCGATCTGCACGAGCACCCACGCGAGATCGCCGCGCAACTCGGCGCCACCAGCACTATCGATGCGCGCGATGCCGAAGCGATCGCGGCGGTCGACGCCGATGTCGTGTTCGAGTCATCCGGGTCCCGTCCGGGACTGGCCTCGGCCGTGCGCGGGGCGACCCGTGGCGGCCGCGTAGTGATGGTCGGTCTTCAGCCCACGGGCGAGCAGCCCGCGCTCCTCTCTCTCGTCATCACGCGCGAGCTCGACCTGCTCGGATCGTTCCGCTTCAACGGCGAGATCGATCAGGTGCTGGCCGCATTGGCCGACGGCTCGCTTTATGTCGAACCCGTGGTCACGCACGAGTACGACGTCAGTGACGCACTCGAGGCGTTCGAGACCGCGCGCGATGCCGCGCGTTCCGGCAAGGTGCTTCTTCGCTTCTGAGCGATGACGCCAGCCGGAGGCGTTCCCTGATCGCAGGCGACCAAGCTCGGCGCTGGCTCAGCGCCGCACCTATGACAGCTTCGCGACCGCGTCGGCGATGGCCGCCGTCCCGCGCTCGATCTGGTCGAGGCCGGTGGCGAACGAGATACGGAAGAACGGCTCGCTGCCGTAGGCGAACCCCTGGATGACGGCGGCCCCTGCCTGCTCGAGCAGATAGAGCGTCACGTCGAGATCGTTCTGAATCGTCTCGCCGGACGGCGTGCGTTTGCCGATGAGCCCCGAGCATCCGACGAAGAGGTAGAAGGCACCATCCGGCACGCTGGGGCGCAACCCCGGTACGCGATCGAGAGCGGCGACGGCGTGATCGCGCCGCGCGCGATAGGCGTCGCCGCACTCCGCCACGAATGTCTGGTCTCCAGTGAGAGCCGCGGCGGCCGCAGCCTGACTGATCGACGACGGGCACGACGAGCTCTGCGACTGGAGCTTGTTGATGGCGGCGACCAGGCGTTCGTCGCCCACTGCGTACCCGAGACGCCAGCCGGTCATCGCGTACGCCTTGGAGACACCGTTCACTGTCAGGGTGCGATCGCGAAGCTCTGGCGCGGCTTCGGCGAAGCCCACGTATGGCTCGTCGGTGTAGAGGATCTCGTCATAGATCTCGTCGGAGAGCACCCACACGTGCGGGAAGTCGGCGAGAACGGCCGCTATGGCCTCCAGCGAAGCGCGATCGTAGACGGCGCCCGTCGGGTTGCCGGGAGCATTCAGTACCAGCCACTTCGTCCGTGGTGTGATGGCGGCGCGCAGCGCCTCGGGCGTGAGCCGGTATCCGTCCTCCTGCCTGGTCTGCACCGGGACCGGCGTGCCATCGTTCATGAGCACCATGTCGGGATACGACACCCAGTAGGGCGCAGGAACGATGACCTCGTCACCGGCGTCGAGCGTCGCGGCGAACGCCAGGTTGATCAGCTGCTTGCCGCCGCCTCCTACGGTGATCTGCGAGTCCCCGTAACGGATGCCGGAGGTTCGCAGCATCCGTTCCCGGATGGCGTTGCGCAGCACGGCGGTGCCGTTCACCGGGGTGTACTTGGTCTCGCCGGCCTCGATGGCAGCGATGGCGGCGTCCTTGACGTGGCGTGGGGTGTCGAAGTCGGGCTCACCCGCGGTGAAGTCTACGATCGTCCGGCCGGCCTCGCGCAGCTCCCGTGCCCGTTGCGCGGCCGCGAGGCTCGGCGAGATCCGGATCCTGCTCACCCGCTGTGCCGGGGAGAATGCTGCCGCGCTCAATCTGTGCTCATCTCTCTTAGCCGGAGCGCTCATCGGGTGCCCAGGCCCTGGTAGGGGTCGATGTCGTCGAGGTCGGTCGTGATGCCCTTCGCACGAAGCACGTCGTGGAGGTTGCAGAGGTCGATGGTCGTGCGGCCCTGCTTGTACAGCTCGACCAGTTCCTCCTCCTTCGCGTCGCGGTCGGCGGAGAGCGCGATGACGTCGTCGACCTCCTCGCGCCGCACCACGACGACGCCGTCCACGTCGCCCTTCACCACGTCCCCGGGGCGGATGAGCTCGCCACCGAGCACGACCGCCTGGTTGATGTGACCGAGCGTCTCCTTCACGGTGCCCCTGATCGAGATGCTGCCGGAGAAGACGGGGAGGCCGAGCTCGCGGAGCTCGCGTGTGTCGCGCACGCCGCTGTCGGTGACCAGCGCGGCGATGCCCTTCGCCTTGCACGCGTTGCCGAGCACGCCGCCGAAGGTGCCTGCATCCGCGAGCTCTCCGGCCGAGACGATGAGTACGTCTCCTGCCTGTGCGAAGTGGATGGCGACCTGCAGCATGAGATTGTCGCGCGGAGCGCAGACGACGGTGAAGGCGGAGCCGACGAACGACATTCCCGGATCGATGGGCTTGATGCGTGAGGCGACTGCCCCGCGACGACCCTGAGCCTCATGGATGGTCGCGGCGCTGAACGTTCCGAGTCGCTCGATGCTCTCCGGGTCGGCCCGTTGGATGCGCGTGGTGACGTGCGGGGCAGTGCTCAGCTTGGGTAGGCCGACGGTGTTCGTCATGCGTCTCTCCTGTCGAAGGTCAGACCACCTGGAACCTGGAATGTCGGGGTGATCTCGATGAGCCCGAGGTTGACGTGTCTCGGGGCGTCGATGGCGAAGTCGACGGTGTTCACGATGTCGTCGACGGTGAGGGACTCGAAGCCCTCGTAATAGGTGTTCCACGCCTCGGCCATCGCCTCCGGCGTTCCGCCCAGGTTGCGGCCGAAGATCTCGGTCTCGACGCGCCCGGGGCAGATCTCGGTGACCCGGATACGCCTGCCCAGGACGTCGTTGCGAAGCTGCCGGGAGAGCTGCGACACGGCCGCCTTCGTAGCGTGGTAAGCCGTGTGGCCGAAGAAGTTGTATCGGCCGGCGATGCTGGAGATGTTGATCACATGGCCGAGATCCCGTTCGGCCATCCCCGGCAGGAGAAGGCGGGCGAGGTGCAGCGCGGCCCGCAGGTTCACGTCGACCATCGCATCCACCGTCTGCCGAGAGGCGTCGAGGATGTTGCCGGTCGCGCTCACACCGGCGTTGTTCACGAGGATGTCCACCGGGATGGCGCCCAGCTCCGCCTCGAGCATGTCGACATCGGCAAGGTCGACGACGTGCGCGACGGCCCCGGTCCGTTCGGCGAGCTCGGCGAGGCGGGAAGCGTCGCGTGCCACGGCGTGCACGTGCAGGCCGCGCTCGCGGAACTTCTGGACGATCGCGGCTCCCATCCCGGTCGATGCACCGGTGACGAGCGCAGTCTCATAGTCGCTGTAAGGCACGGGGTTCCTCTCTGTCGGTGGTCCGGCGTTCGATCCCGAGCGGCTCGGCGAGACCGAGGGCCGAGTAGATGGCGGCGACGCGGCGTCGCAGCTGCTGGAGGCGGATACGCCACTCGCGGACATCCTGGGCGGCGTGCTCGACGGTGATGTGCCGGAAGCACACGTGTTGCCCGGGTCTGGCCTGGCCGAGATCGTCGAGCGAGACCGGCGTCACCACAGCCAGAACGGGGTAACCGGCCGTCACGCCGCGACCCCTGTGAAGCACGACGAGCTCATCGCCTGGCGGCACCTCGATCGCGCCGACGGGTACGCCACGCGAGAGCACCTCCGCGGTGCTCGTGCGCACCGGGAGCCGGCCCGTCATGCGAAGGCCGATGTGGTTGCTCTTCTCCGTCACCGTGTATGGGGCTTGGAAGAGTCGCCCCGAGGTGCCCGCGAACTCGTCCTCGTCGGGTCCGTCGGTGACCTTCACGACGACGTCGTCGCCGAAGTAGGGGACCAGCACTCCGAGGTTGAAAAGCGACATGTCGAAGTACGGGTTCACGACGGGCCCGATCGAGGTGCGCACGTCGAGATGAGAACCGGCGGAGAGGCGCACGCCGAAGCCCACGCCGGTATCCGGGGCACAGCTGCCGAGCAGCAGCGGCACGTCGAAGGAGCCGTGCACGGCCACGTAGGTGCGCAGGCCCGCCGACATCTCGGTCAGAACCACGTGCTGGCCCGCACAGATCGACACTGGTTCCCACATGCTGCGCTCGACACCGTCGACGAGGAGCGTCATGGGCGCGCCGGTCACCGCGATGAGAAGGTCGACCTCGGCGACGAAGGAGAGATCGAACGCGGTCGCCTCGATGAGCGGGGCGTCGTCGTCGTTGGCGACCAGGATGTTCGCGACGCGTGCCGAGTATTGGTCGCTCGCACCGCCTGTGGGCAATCCCATCGCGGGCCCGCGTGATCGACCGAGGTCGGTGACGACGGCGTTGCCCGCCGCCTCGGTCCGCAATGTCCCGCTCATGCTCGTGCTCCGGTCGGGGAAGTGCGCATCATCGTTCTGCTCCGTCGGGAACGAGCGCCCGGCCGGACAGGCGCTCGAAGGCATCCTCGTCTATCCGCTCGAAGCGGAGCACGTCGCCGGGCCGGTAGGGCACGAGCGGTTCGCGGGAGAGGTCGAGGATGGTCAGCGGCGTGCGGCCGATGACGCGCCACCCTCCTGGCGACGTGGCCGGGGCGATGGTGGCCTGGCGCCCCGCGAGCGAGACGACGCCCGCGGGCACGCTGGCGCGAGGGCTCGCAAGCCGGGGGATCGGGACCGGAAAGTCGGGACCGTCGAGCATGGGGGACCCACCGGGTGCACCGAGGCAGCGCACCGTGTAGGCCGGCATTAGATGCCGCCGGATCACCTCCTCGGGGTCGAGGCCCGTCAAGCGCGCAACCTCGTCGAGGTCCTCCTGCCATGGGCCGCCGTAGAGCACGGGCACGACGAATGTGCGAGGCGCCGTCTCGAGGGGCTCACCAGCGTCGATGGTGTGCAACAACTGCCGCACGTGCTCGGCCACCGCTGCGACGGTCGTGGCCGTCGGATCGAACTCGACGAGCACGGACTCGTACGTCGGGATCGACCCGATGAGCCCGGGCTCCTGCCGCTCGGCGATTCGGCGGGAGAGTCCGTGAACGACCCGCCAGTCGAGTTCCCGGTCGCCGAGATGCGCTGAGACGCGGAGCGCGGCGGGACCGCACTCCGCGACGCGCACGTCGTGCTGGCTGACAGGACTCATCCGTCTCCCTCGGGCGCCGCGATCGTGACGCCTGCGGTCTCCAGGTCACGTCGGATGCGCTGCGCGAGTTCGACGGCTTCTGCGTTGTCGCCGTGCAGGAGAACGGTGTCGACGGCGACCGGGATCGCCACCCCGTTGCGGCTGTCGATGACGCCCTCGGTCACCATGCGCACCGTCCGCCGGGCGATCTCGTCGGCATCGTGGATGACCGCACCGGGCTGAGAGCGCAGCACCAGCGTGCCATCGTCTTCGTACGCACGATCGGCGATCCCGACGATCGACACCCGGATGCCGGCCTCTCGGGCGGCCTCCGCGAGGCAGCCGTCCTGCGCGAGCACGCGCAGCGACGGGTCGACGTGGCGAATGGCATCCACCACGGCATCCGCATAGTCCGCGCGGGTCCCGACGAGGTTCCCGAGCCTGCCGTGCGGGGTGAGGTGTGTCAGGCGGGTGCCATGATACGCGGCGAATGCGGCCAGGGCTCCGAGCTGATACACCACGTCGGTGCGCACTTCGTGGGCGGTCAGATCCATGGTGCGCCGGCCGAAGCCGACGAGGTCCGGAAAGCTCGGATGCGCTCCGACGTGCACGCCGCGGCGCACGCACTCGCCGACGGTGCGATCCATGATCCGTGGGTCGCCGGCGTGGAAGCCGCAGGCAACGTTCGCCGAGGTGACGATCTCGAGCAGGGCGTCATCGTCGCCCATGGACCAGGGGCCGAAGCCCTCGCCCAGGTCGGCCACCAGATCGATGCTGCGTGACATCATCTCCATCCTTCGATCGCGGGGAACCAGGTCGCTCGCAAGCAGGTCGCTCCCGCTTACGGAGCGGGCGCTACCGTCGGCAACACCGTGGCCGCGGTGACGGCGGCCCTCTCATGTTCGCTCTGCTGCACCTCGTCGAGTTCATCGAGCGTGTACTTGCGGGTCTCCTTCGCCATGAGCGCTGATGCACCTGCCACGACCATGAACCCGAGCGCGAGTATGGACGGCCCGACCCACCCCGTCAGCGCACTGCCCGCTAGAGCGGTCGCAAGCACGGGGCCGATCGCGCCCGAGGCGGCGAAACCGATCTGGGTGCCCACGGCGAGGCCGGAGACGCGCACCCGGCTCGGGAACATCTCGGCGAAGAACGAGGGCCAGGATGCGTTCACCACCGAGTAGAAGAGGCTGTAGTTGACGATGCCGAACAGGAAGATCAGTGCCCAGTCGCCGGTCGTGATCGACCAGAGGTAGGGCACCATCGTGATGCCGACGCCGGCGGTTCCGATGAGGAACATGGTCTTGCGGCCGATCTTGTCCACCAGGAATCCGGAGAGCGGCGTGATCCCGAGCGCGATCACGGCCGAGACCGTCGTGACCAGCAGCATGGTCGCCTTGTCGAGCTTGTATCCGCCGGTTCCGAAGGCCACGGAGAAGGTCTGCATCATGTAGCTCGTGCCCGCGATGAGCGCGCAGAGTGCGACACGGAGAATAGCCCGCCAGTGGAAGCGTACGGCCTGATTGAGGGGAGCGATGTGCACCTTGATCGCCTGCGTGGCAACGAATGCGGGAGGCTCGTGCATGCGGCGACGGATCAGGTAAGCGGCGACGACGACCACGGCAGAGAACCAGAACGGGATCCGCCACGCCCAGCCGAGCAGTTGCGACTCGGGCAGGACCGTGAAGGGGAGGAACACGACCATCGACAGCAGCGTGCCCGATGAGGCGCCCAACGTGGTGAAGCTCGTCACGAACCCGCGCCGCTGGTCCGAGGCGTGTTCGAGGCTCATCGTGATGGCGCTCGCCTGCTCGCCGGAGAGGCACAGGCCCTGGAGCACGCGGATGGCGACGAGCAGTATGGGTGCGAGAGCGCCGACCTGAGCGTAGGTCGGCAGGCATCCGATCAAGAAGGTGCAGCCGCCGATGCCGAACAGCGTGAGCATCATCACGAACTTGCGGCCGAACCTGTCGCCGAGCGGGCCGAGGATGAGCGCGCCGATCGGGCGGACCACGTAGCCGACTGCCAGGGTCGCCATGCTGAGCAGGACGCTGATGCCCTCGGGCAGGTCGGGCGAGAAGAAGATCACGTTCAGCACGAGCGCCGACGCCGTGCCGTACACAGCGAAGTCGTAGTACTCGAGTGTCGTACCGATCCAGGCGGCGACGGCCGCCTTCACAGGCGTCTTCTTGGGGAGTGCAATCTCAGTCATTTCGTCTCCATCGACGGTTCACGGAACTGCAGAGCTGGGGTGACTTCACGATAGATATGATGCACTCGAGGTTCAATGATTGTGCCAACTCTGTGCAGTCCAGCGTGCTCGGATGACAGCGATCTACTGGTGTCTGGCCCGGAATCGATGCAATACTGGCACAATTGTTGCCAATCAATTTGCAGATCGGAGCGTTCGTGGTCGTGCCCCAGCGCCGCCATCCGCGGCATGTCACCCTCACGGCTATCGCGCAGGCCTGCGGTGTCGCTCCCTCCACGGTGTCGCGCGCCTTGAGCAATCCCCATCGGGTGAGCACGTCTATGTACGAGAAGATCGCCCGTAAAGCCAGGGAGATGGGCTACTTCTCAGCACTTCTGCCGGAGGCGGATGACTGGCGCACGCACGGCACCATCGGTCTCGTCGTGCCCAATCTGACCAATCCGTTCCTCTACGACCTCGTACGCGGCAGCCAGGGCCAGGCGCAGACAGCGGGTTACTTCCACCTGCTGGTGAGCACCGACGAGTCACCTTCGGTGGAAGCCACCTGGCTGACCGATCTTGCCCGCACGGTCGACGGCATCGTCGTCGTGGCGCCGCGAACGAGCGACGACGCACTCCGGTCGGTCGCCGACGCCGTGCCCGTCGTGGTCGTGAACCGCGAGGTCGAATCCCTGTCCAGCGTCGTGATCGACACACCTGCGGGCGCGGCGCAGGCCGTCGATTACTTGGCCAGTCTCGGCCACCGTCGCATCGCCTACGTCCGGGGGCCGGAGAACTCGTGGACCGATCGGGTGCGTTACGCGGCCCTTTGCGACGCCGCACAGCGCCACGAGGCGGAGATCGTGCCGATCGGCGCGTTCCATCCTTCGCTGGCGGCCGGTGCAGCGGCGGCCGACGCGGTCTCGCTGAGTATGGCGACGGCTGGGGTCTTCTTCAACGACACGTTGGCGATCGGTGCGCTCGGCCGGTTCCGGGAGCGCGGCATCCGCGTGCCCGAAGACATCAGTGTCATCGGGTGCGACGACGTCTTCGGATCGGCGTTCGTCACGCCGCCGCTGACGACCGTGACCACGTCGGGAGAACGGGCCGGGAGAACGGCGACGGAGATACTCATCGGCCACTTCTCCACCAAGGACCACGCGCCGAGAGCGGAGCATCTCGCGGTTCACCTCACGGTCAGGGGTTCGACCGGCCCTGTTCCATCGGAACGCACCGCCGCCGCGTCGGCACGATGACGTGCGCCGGATCGGGCAATCCTTCGCCGGTGAGTGGCAACGACGGCGATCGACCAGAATGGACTGCATGACCGTCGTTCCTCCCGTCCACCTTCCCGCGATCGTGCTGATGGGGGTGTCGGGCGCGGGCAAGAGCGTCGTCGGCAATGCCCTGGCAGACGTCTCCGGCCGGGTGTTCATCGACGGCGACGATCTGCATCCGGCGGCGAACAAGGAGAAGATGCGGGCAGGCATCCCGCTGACGGATGCCGACCGCGAGCCGTGGTTGCGGATCATCGGTGAGCGCCTCGCGGTGGGAGACGGCGTGATCGTGGCGTGCAGTGCGCTCCGGCGTCGCTACCGCGATCTGCTGCGGTCGTATGCGCCCGACACCTTCTTCGCGCACCTGGACCCCCAGCCGGAGACTCTCGAACAGCGGCTCGCCGTGCGGGTGCACGAGTACATGCCCGCCGACTTGCTCGGTTCGCAGCTGGCCACGCTCGAACCGCTGCAGCCGGACGAGTTCGGTGCCGTCTTCCGCTCCGATGCGTCGGTCGACGCGACTGTTGCGGACATCCGGGCGGCGCTGGCATCCGACCTCGAGGAGCCGCCCGCCAGTCGCTAGGCATGTCGAGCGACATCGCACGCAGGATCGCGCGGTGGATGCCTGCACCGGCGGATGCCCAGCCGCACCCTGAGAGAATGGCCGGGTGAGCGAGACGATCCTGCCCGATGAGCGCACTGCCGAGGTGCCTGCTGCGGCCCGCACCGGGCGCCGCCAGGTACGCCCGGCGGCCGAGGGCTGGACGCAGCAGCTCGCAGCTGACGGCCGGCCAGCGCTGCAGTTCGCCTCACCGCGCCGCAAGCAGCCCGAGACGCACCTCGCCGACCTGACTCCGGCCGAGCGCAAGGCGAAGGTCGAGGAGCTCGGGCTTCCGGCCTTCCGTGCCAAGCAACTGTCGACGCACTACTTCACCCACTGCACGACGGATGCCTCGGCCATGACCGATCTGCCGGCATCCGGTCGCGAAGAGCTCGTCTCGGCACTGCTGCCCCCGCTGCTCACGGAAGTGCGCCGTCTGCGCACCGACGACGGCCGCACCATCAAGTTCCTCTGGCGGCTGTTCGACGGTGCGCTGGTGGAGTCGGTGCTCATGCGGTATCCGGGTCGCATCACGCTATGCATCTCGTCGCAGGCAGGATGCGGCATGAACTGCCCGTTCTGCGCGACCGGCCAGGCCGGCCTCACCCGAAACCTGTCGGCGGCCGAGATCGTCGACCAGGTGGTTGCAGCGAACCGTGCCATCGCACAAGGCGAGCTCGGCCACGGGCCCTCCGGCGCCCCGGAGCGAGTTCACAACATCGTCTTCATGGGCATGGGGGAGCCGCTCGCAAACTACAAGCGCTTGATGAGCGCCGTGCGCACTCTGCTGGCCCCGCAGCCCGACGGCCTCGGAATGTCGGCACGAGGCATCACGGTGTCGTCGGTGGGGCTGGTGCCTGCCATCCGCAAGCTGGCCGACGAAGACATCCCCCTGACGTTCGCCCTTTCGCTGCACGCGCCCGACGACGGACTGCGCGACGAGCTCATCCCGGTGAACTCGCGCTGGAAGGTCGACGAGGCGCTGGATGCCGCCCGCTACTACTTCGAGAAGACCGGCCGCCGCGTCTCCATCGAGTACGCGCTCATCAAGGACATGAACGACCACGCGTGGCGTGCCGACCTGCTGGCGCAGAAGCTCAACGAGCGCGGTCGTGGCTGGGTGCACGTCAATCCGATCCCGCTGAACCCGACGCCTGGCTCCATCTGGACGGCGAGCGAGACGGATGTCACGGCCGAGTTCGTGCACCGGCTGGAGTCGGCCGGTATCCCGACGACCCTCCGCGACACCCGCGGCAAGGAGATCGACGGCGCCTGCGGCCAGCTGGCGGCGGCGGAGTAACCGCTGGCTTCCCGGGTGGCTTCACGAGGCCAGACCACGAGGCGTACCAGGTAGCATCCCGTAGCGAAACCCGCCCGATTCCTGAGGAGGACCCATGCCCCATTTCGACGTAGTCGTGCTCGGTGCCGGCCCCGGCGGTTACGTCGCCGCTGTGCGCGCCGCGCAGCTCGGCCTGCAGGTGGCCATCGTCGAGCAGCAGTACTGGGGCGGAGTGTGCCTGAACATCGGCTGCGTTCCGGCGAAGACGCTGATCCGCAACGCCGAGGTGCTGGGGCTGGTCACGCGCGAGGGCGCGGAGTTCGGCATCTCCGGCGACATTCACGCCGACTACGGCGTCGGCTGGGACCGCAGCCGCAAGGTCGCGGATGCCCGTGCCAAGGGCGTCAACTTCCTCATGCGCAAGAACAAGATCACCCAGTTCGACGGGCACGGCTTCTTCACGGGTCCGAAGTCGATGGATGTCGCGCTCGCCGCAGGAGGCACTGAGCAGCTCACGTTCGACAACGCGATCATCGCGACAGGTTCCACCGTGCGCCTGCTGCCGGGCGTGGAGCTCAGCGAGAACGTGGTCACCTACAAGGAGCTCATTCTCAGCCGCGAGCTCCCGAAGTCGATGGTCATCGTCGGCGCCGGCGCCATCGGACTCGAATTCGCGTACGTGCTGGCCAACTACGGTGTTCAGGCGACCGTCGTGGAGTTCCTCGACCGCGCGCTCCCCAACGAGGATGTCGACGTCTCCAAAGAGGTCACGAAGCACTTCAAGGCGCTCGGCGTGCCGATCCTCACCTCGACGAAGGTCGAGTCGGTGGTCGACGACGGCAACCAGGTGACGGTGACCTACACCGGTGCGGATGGCGCACAGGGCAGCATCACCGCCGACAAGGCGCTCATCTCGGTCGGTTTCGCCGCGAACGTTTCCGGCTACGGCCTCGAGAACACCGGCGTTGAACTCACCGATCGCGGCGCGATCGCGATCGACGACCACATGCGCACCAACGTTTCCGGCATCTACGCCATCGGCGACGTCACCGCCAAGCTGCAGCTCGCCCACGTGGCCGAGGCGCAGGCCGTCGTCGCGGCAGAGACCATCGGCGGCGCCGAGACCATGACACTCGGCGACTACCGCAACATGCCGCGCGCTACCTACATGCAGCCGCAGGTGGCGAGCTTCGGCCTCACCGAGCAGCAGGCCCGCGACGCCGGCTACGACGTCGAGGTCTCGACCTTCCCGATGATGGCCAATGCCAAAGCGCACGCCCTCGGCGACGCACGCGGGTTCGTCAAGCTCGTCGCCGACAAGAAGTACCACGAGCTGCTCGGCGGCCACATGGTCGGACTCGACGTCTCGGAGTTGCTGCCCGAACTCACGCTTGCTCAGAAGTGGGACCTCGGGGCGCTGGAGCTCGCACGCAACGTGCACCCGCATCCGTCGCTCTCCGAGTCGATGCAGGATGCCTTCCACGGCCTCGTCGGCCACATGATCAACCTGTAGCCCCGCACCCTCGCGGGTTCGTCCCCGCGAGGGTGCGCGTTCGTCGGCTACAGGCGGAAGACGCCTCGCGGGATGTCGGACACCAGCCGGCGGGCGACACCGAGCGCGTCGTCCTCGTCGAGCTGGTGCGTGACGACGAGGGATGCCAGGTAGCCGGCATCCAGCCGCCGTGACATGTCGTGACGGGCCGGGATCGAGCAGAACGCCCTGGTGTCGTCGATGAATCCGCTCGTCTTGGTGAAGCCGGCCGAGTCGGTCACCGCGGAACGGTAGCGGGTGATGCCCGCGGGGGAGTCCAGGAACCACCACGGCGCGCCCGCGTACACACTCGGGTAGAAACCGGCGAGCGGTGCGATCTCGCGCGAGAACAGGGTCTCGTCCACGGTGAAGAGCACGAGCCGGAATGTCGGGTTCACTCCGAAGTCGCGCAGGATCGGCGTGAGCGGCACGGTGTAGCCGCCCACCCCCGGCAGGTCGTGACCGGTGTCGGGACCGAAAGCGTCGAAGGTCGGCTTGTGGTGGTTGCGGATGACGCCGGCGTGCAGCTGCATCACGAGACCGTCGTCCGCGCTCATCTCCGCGAGCCGGTAAAGCAGGTTGCGGCGGTACGCGTCCGCATCCGCTTGGCTGATCGTGCCGGCCAGGGCATCGCGGTGGATGCGCTCGGCATCCGCCTCGGAAAGCGGCTCGCTGCCCGCGTCGATCACGCCGGTGTCCGTGGCCGTGCCGCCCGCCGCCTTGAAATACGCGCGCCGCGACCGAAGCGCGTCGAGCATCCCTGCGTACGTTCCGCAGTCGATGTTGGCTGCGGCCGAGAGCGTTGCGAGCGCGTCGCGCCAGCCGGCCTGCAGAGGATGCATGTAGCGGTCGGCGCGGAACGTGGGCACCACTGCGCCGGTGAAGGTCGGGTCGTCGCGCAGTGCGAGATGCGCCGAGAGGTCGTCCGCCGGATCGTCGGTCGTGGCCAGCACCGCGATGCGGAAGCGGTCGAACAGCGCTCGGGGACGGAATTCGGGCCGCGCGAGCGCTGCGCACAGCTGGTCGTACAGGGCGTCCGCGGTCTGCGGCGACGGAGCATCCGTCAGCCCGAAGACGTCGGCGAACTCGCTCTCGAACCAGAACCGCACGGGAGTGCCGAGAAAGACGCCCCAGTTCTCGCACAGTCTGCGCCAGATCTCGCGACCGGATGCCTGCGACGGCACACCGTTCCGCTTCAGTCCCAGCTCGGTCAGCGGCACACCCACCGCGTGCAGCAACCGTGTCACGTAGTGGTCGGGCGTGATCAGCAGCGCTGCCGGATCCCCGAACGGCTCGTCGTCGAGCAGCAGGCGGGCGTCGACGTGGCCGTGCGGTGAGTAGATCGGAGCGTCCGCCACCTCTGCATACAGCCGCCGCGCAACATCGCGGCTGGCCGGGTCGGCGGGCAGCAGACGGTCGGGGTGCGGGCTCAGCGTTCGAGCGCTCATCGAGTCTCCAATCTTGGGTCAGCGTCGTGACTCCCGCACCGAGCTGGGCGCGGGGCCGGTCGACTCGCGCACGGTGAGATGCGTCGCGAGCACGATTTCGTGGCTCAGGGCGAGATCGTCGAAGCGGTCATCATCGTCGACCACCGACCCGGTTTCGATCCGATGCAGAAGCGACCGAATCGCGACTCTTCCTGCTTGCTCAATGGGAGACGTCAGGGTGGTCAGCGGGGGATGGCAGAACGCAGCGCCGAAGATGTCGTCGCACCCGACCACGCTCATGTCTTCCGGCACGCGTACGCCACGCTCTCGGAACCGCTCCAGCATGCCGATCGCGAGCAGATCGTTGAACGCCACGCACGCCGTAGCATCCGTGTTCAGTGCGGCATCGGCGGCCGCTGCGCCAGAGTCGACGAACGGCACGTGCGGTCCGATTCTGTTCAGTGAGAGGTTCAGCCGCTTCGCGGCGGCATTCAAGGCCCCGAAGCGGCGTTCGTTGGACCACGAGCTGTCGGGGCCTGCAACGTAGAGGATGTTCCGGTGTCCGAGGGACACGAGATGTTGGAGGGCTTGCTCCATCCCGCCAGGGGTGTCGATGAGAACGGACGGAACGCCCCGCGGCTTGCGGTTGATCACCACCAGCGGAAGTCGCTCCGCGATCTCCGCGATCCGTTGATCCGACAAGCGAGATGCCGAAATCACTGCACCGTCAGCCCGTCCGGCGATGGCGTTCAGCGCTTGCAGCTCTGTGCTCGGCGACTCCTCGGTATCGACCAGCAGCTGGATCCATCCGGCGGCTGCGAGCTGGTGCTGCGTTCCGCGGATGATTCCGAAGTAGAACGGGTTGGTGACGTCCGAGACGACGACGGCGACCGCATGTTTTCGGTGCGCTTGCGGTTCGGGTCTGATGCGCTCGTAGCCGAGTTGCGCCGCCGTGTGTTCGATGTGCAAGCGCGTCGCCTGGTTCACACGATGTGGAAGCGAGAGCGCACGGGAGACCGTCGAAGGGGCCACGCCGGCGGCCCTCGCGACATCTCTGATGGATACCCGTTTGCGGGCTTCGTCGCTGCTCGTGGTCGGCTCCCGTTCAGGTCCCGCGTTCGGGTCCCAGTCCCTTGAAGGTAGCTGCGGTGGCAGCATTCGGCAACTTGTTGCAGAACGTTGTCATCGCCCGCGAGCATATGAAGCAGGGTGATATTCGCAGTCCAATTCACGGATTCGTTGCAGAGTGTGGCAACGAATGGCAACAGCTTGATGCTTGCCCAGTCGCGTCTCTACCGTGCGACTACTACGAAGCACGTGTACTCGATGGAGAGGACCGACCTATGCACAGAAGACGCGCGATCGCTGTAACCGCGGGGATGCTCGTTGCAGGACTCGCACTGGCAGGATGCAGTTCTGGTGGCAGTCCGACCGCCAGCGCCAGCAGCGGACCGGTCAATGGCAAGGGCAAGACCATCACCGTCTTCACGCTGGCTAACACGCAGTACCCGCAGCAGCAGAAACAGTTCGACGACGATGTGGCCGCAGCGTTCCAGAAGCAGACCGGCGCGAAGCTGGTGTGGGACATGGGCGCGTCGGCGAACGACGAGCAGACCAAAATCCAGACCTCGGCGGTCTCCGGTCAAGGCCCGGACATCTATGACATCGGCACCACATTCACGCCGACCGCCTACTCGACAGGCGACTTCGTCAGCATGACCACCGCCGACTGGAACGCGATCGGAGGAAAGAGCAAGTTCGTTCCTGCCTCGCTCGGCATCTCCGGCCCGAACTCCAAAGACCAGGTCGGCATCCCGTACGAGTCTCGTCCCTTCGTGATGGTCTACAACACCAAACTGTTCCAGCAGGCGGGCCTCACCAAGCCGGCCACGACGTGGGATGGCCTGATCGCCCAGGCGAAGAAACTCACCGGCAACGGGGTCTACGGCATGGCCATGGACTACAAAGACAGCTTCAGCCCCTGGAAGTACATCTGGATGTACGACATGCAGATGGGCAACCCGTTGATCTCGGGCAAGAAGGCCACCCTGAATGACCCGAAGACGCTCAAAGCCTACGAAGACTACTTCGGGCTGCTGACCCAGGATCACGTGATCGACCCGGCATCGGTCGGCTGGACGAGCGTGCAGGCACTTGCCGCGTTCGCTCAGGGCAAGGCCGCGATGCTGAACTGGACGACAGCAACGGCACAGAACACCTTGAACGCCTCACCGGTCAAGGGCGAGTACAAGTTCGCGGTCATGCCGACCGTCCCTCCGGGGTACTCCTCGCTGCCGAAGGGCGGGAACGCCGCCGCCAGCATCATCTCCGGCGACAATCTCGTCATCGCCAAGTACTCGAAGAACCAGGCGCTCGATCTCGCTCTCGTGAAGTACCTGACGAGCGACGAGGTGCAGAACAAGCTGTACACCAACTTCGGCAATCTTCCGGTGACGCAGTCCGAGGCCAAGAAGCTGGAAACCAACCAGGCGTCGCTGGCTCCGCTCCTGGAAGCCGGGTCGAAGTCGGTGACGACGCCGTTCTCGGGCGCGTGGGGCGCGACCGAGGTCGGATTGCTGAATGTGGTGACGCAGTCCATACCCGATCTCAACAACGGCTCGGTCAGCCCGAGCAAGCTCAAGAGCCTGCTCGACAATCTGCAGAACACCGCGACTCAGGCGCTGCAGTCCCAATGACGCCTGAGACGACCGTCGCGAGCCGCTCGTCCGCCATTCAGCCGGGCGGCTCGCGATCCGCCCGGCGAAGGCGGCCGGTGACCAAGCGCGGACGGCCGCTGTGGATGCTGATTCCCGGCGGTGTGCTGCTGGTGGCGATCATCCTCATCCCGCTGATCATCGGGATCTGGATGTCGCTGCTCAACTTGAGCCAGTACACGATCCGGCAGTGGCTCGCCGCACCTTTCGTGGCGTTCCAGAACTACGTCGTCGTGGTCACGCAGACGCAGTTCTTCCAATCCCTGGGTGTCAGCATCGGCTTTGCCGTGATCGCGACGGTGTGCAGCGTCCCCATCGGCGTCGCAGCGGCAGTGGTGACTCACAACTCATTCCGCGGTCGGGCTGTGGTGCGTTCCATCTTCTTGGTCCCCTATGTGATCCCGTCCTTCGTGGTAGCCACGATCTGGCGCACGATCATGCAGCCCGGAGGGGTGTGGACGGGCATGCTCACGAGCTTCGGCGTCAAGTCGAGCCTGTGGCTGAACGGACCGAACGCATTCTGGACTCTCGTGATCGTGGAGATCTGGGCGTCTTGGCCGTTCATCTACCTTCTGACGCTCGCGGGCATGCAGACGATCGAGCACCAGGTGTTCGAGGCGGCTGCGATAGACGGTGTGACCTGGGGCCGACAGCTGCGCTCCATCGTCTTCCCGAACATCGGCGGCCCGCTGGCACTGGCGTGCGTGGTCTCGGTGCTGAACCACATCAACAACTTCACGCTTCCGTATGTGCTGTTCGGGATTCCAGCGCCGGATAACGTGCAGACCCTGCCGTTCCTCACCTACATCCAGAGTTTCACCGTGTTCCGATTCGGCCTCGGCGCCGCGACTGCCGTGCTCTCTCTCGTGCTGCTTGCCATACCGCTCATCGTGTACCTGCGCATGGTGCGGCTCGATGTCGGAAAGGAGAGCTGAGAGTGACATCCGACTCTTTCACGGCACGTGATCGCCGCCGCGCGACGGCGGGCATCGCGGTGCTCGTGCCGGTATGGCTCCGAACGGTCATCATCGTCGTGATCCTCGTGATCATCGCGCTGCCGATGATGTTCGTGGTCTTCGGATCGGTCAACTCCGATCTGGGCGTGGCCAGTGGCGAGTACTTCCCGTCATCGTTCACTTTGGTCAATTACGCGAAGATCTGGACGACCGTCGGGCTTGCGAAGGGCATGGTGAACAGCATCATCGTCGCCGGGTCCACTGCTGTGGTGGCCACGGCGATCGCCACGGTGTCGGCGTACGTGCTCGTCCGATTCACCTTTTTGGGACGCTCGACGGTTCTGCGATCGATGCTGATCCTCCAGTCGATCCCGGGCACACTGCTCGTGCTGCCGCTCTTCGTCGTCTTCTCGTCGTTCACCACGTACATCGGCGTTCAGGTGATAGGCACCCGGTGGGGCTTGTTCATCACGTACCTCACCTTCGCGCTGCCATTCGCCACCTGGGTGATGGTGACCTACCTGCGAGGCCTTCCCCGCGAATTGGAGGAGGCGGCGCGGATGGATGGCGCATCCAATGTGCGGATCGTTCGGCAAGTGATCCTGCCGCTGAGCTGGCCGGGTATCGTCGTGGCGGGCATCTTCTCGTTCCTCCTGGGATGGAACGATGTGCTCTTCGCCTCGGTCATGACGAATTCGGACACCCAGACCGTCTCGATCGCGCTCAACATCTTCAGTGCGTCGCAGTCCGGCGGATCGCTGCCGCTCTACGGTCAGCTCATGGCCGCTTCGCTGATCTGCGCGGCGCCGGTCGTCATCCTCTACCTCTGCCTGCAGCGCTGGCTCGTCGGTGGACTCACTGCCGGCAGCGTCAAGTGACGACCAGCGCAGGCGCCGGCCCGGTGGATGAGCGGACGGTGAGATGGGTGGGCAGCGTTGCGCTCCGCCGCCGAGCCGAGTCGGCTCCCGCCTCGAGCTGCGCGAGCAGCAGCGTGACGGCGAGCCGGCCGGCCTGCTCGATCGGGGCGGTGAGCGTCGTGAGCGGCGGATCGCAGAAGTCGGCGCCGAAGATGTCGTCGCATCCGACGATGCTCATCTGCCCGGGAACTCGGATGCCCCGCCCTGCCAGGTGCTGCAGCATGCCGATCGCGAGCAGATCGTTGAACGCGATAGCGGCCGTGGCACCGGTGTTGAGCAGGGCGTCCGCCGCCGCCGCTCCTGCGCTGCGCAGCGGGGAGAACGGCCCGAGCCTGCGCGTCGTCACCGCGTGCTGCTTGCCGGCCTTGACGAACCGCCGCCAGCGTCCCTCGTTCGGCCAGGATGTCTCGGGACCCGACACGTAGGCGATGTCGCGGTGGCCGAGCGACACGAGGTGCTCGACGGCCTGCTCGATGCCCTTCGGTGTGTCGATGAACACCGTCGAGACGCCGCGCGTCTGCCGATTGACCGCGACGATGGGCAGTTGCGAAGCTAGTTCGGCGAGCATCCGGTCCGACAGCCGCGATGCGGCGAGCACGGCGCCGTCGAACGACGAGCGCAGGCGGTGCAGCAGGTCGTCTTCGTTCTGATCCGACTCCTCGGTGTCGATGAGCAGCTGCGAGTATCCGGATGCCTTCAGCTGACGCTGCGTGCCCTTGATGATGCCGAAATAGAACGGGTTGGTCACATCGGAGACGAGCACGGCGATGGCGCCCGTCTTGCCAGACGTCAACGCACGGGCAGGGGAGTTGGGGGAGTAGCCGAGTTCGGCCGCGATGCGCGCGATGCGTTCGCGTGTGGCCGCGTTCACCCTGCCCGGGTTCGAGAGCGCACGCGAGGCGGTGGAGATGGCGACGCCGGCCCGCTCCGCGATATCGGCCAGCGTGACGGGACGCGGCGCCTCAGCGAGCGCCACCTGGGGCGGCGCATCGTCGCGAACTCCTCCCATGACGACAGCCAACCAGGCCCGTGGCTCACTGGCAAACGAAAGGCAACCGTTTGCCACACCGGTGCCCGATCGCGAGACTGCACGCCCGCCCGAAACCGTGGGCAATATCCGCTGTCTCGGGTAGGCGATGCAGCCTGGCGAAAACGGGCGGCCGCCGCACCCGCGGACCGGACGGATGCCGCGGTCAGCGCGGAACAGGCCCGGCGACGGACTCGACGACGGCGAGGGCACTACGCTCCAGGAAGGCAACGAACGCGGCCGCGTCGTCGTCGCCATCCGGCCCTTCGACCAGCTCTCCGTCGACCAGCGCCCGCTCGGCGAAGGCGACCCACGCGCGCAGCGCGACCTTGAGCAGCGGCGACTGCGGAACGCCGAGTTCCTCGAAGACGGCGACCACACGCCCAGTCTGGATCTGCTCCGCCTCCTCGACGACGGCCCGCACCTCCTTGTCTCCGCTGGCGACGCCGTGCACGAGCGAGACGAACGTGCTGCGGTGTTCACGCACGAACTCCACGATCTTCGTCAGCGTCGTGCGCAGTCGCTCCAATGGCGGAAGGTCGAGTTGCGGCTCGGTCGCGTTCAGCATGCCGTCGCGGGCGGCACGCACGACCTCGCGGTGGAACCCCTGCTTCGAGTCGAAGTAGTAGAACAACAGCCCGCGTGAGACGCCGGCCTGTGCCGAGAGGTCTTCCACGTTCAGCTGATCGAGCGGCCGGTCGGCCAGTGCAGCCACTCCGAGGGCGACGAGCTGCGCACGGCGTTCCTCGGGCGTCATACGGGTGCGGCGCTCGGAAGGCATCTCTCGAGGATATGGGCGATTGGGCATGAATGATCTCGACAGAGCCATGACGCCGGCTCGCGGCGCCCCAGCGGACGTGCGAGGCCTTGTCGCACGTCGCATGCCTGGCATCGACTGCGGTGTGCCCCGTCCGCGGGTCGACACCATAGACTGGCGCGCGGTACTGACTCATGGTAAATAGTTACTGACGCCGCGTCAGTAAGGGTCGTCATCCAGGAGTTGCGCGGATCGAGGAGGATCTATGAAGCTACGTTCCCTGACGGCGAAGCGCGCGGGGCGCGTCGCACTTGCCGGCATACCGGTAGGCATCGTCGCAGGCCTTCTGATGACGGGCGTGGCCAACGGTGCGGTCCCGGTGGCGTTCACCGTCTCGGGGTCCACGTTCCAGGTCGCCGCCTCGCAGCTTGAGGGCACCGGCTTCTCCCAGTACGCCGGAACCGTGACGCTGAAGGATGGCTCGACGCATCCGGTCTCAGTCGCGAACATCGCCAGCGCGAAGCTCTACGACCTGTGCCAGTCGGTGACCGTGCCCGGCATGCCGGTCGGGTTGAAGATCACCGCAGGTGGTGGCGGTACGCCCGCCACGGCGACGAACATGCAGATCGGCATGACCGACCTGCAGGGCGACGCGACGTTCAACAACATCCGCATCGGCGTCGACGCCTCGACGGTGAACACGGATGCCAAGGGCTCGGTGGGTGACTTCGCTCAGGATGCCGACTCGGTCGAGATCAAGAACCTCAAGCAGACCGCGTGGAGCACGCAGGCATCCGTCTTCAACCTCGCCGGGCTGCACCTGCAGCTGACCGACGGCAAGACGACCTGCTTCTAGGCCAGATGCAGCGACTCAGGGAATGGTGGCACGCGTTCGTCGCGTGGTCGCGGCAGCGTCCGTTCATCGGCGGTCTGCTGACCGTGCTCGGCGGCGTCGAGATGTTCTTCTCCGGCCAGCTCTCGGTCGGCGCCATGCGGGTGCAGGTCGGGATCGAAGGCTTCCAGGCGATGATCATCCCGATCGTGCTCGTGGTGCTCGGCGTGCTGGCGACGCTCATGCCGCAGCACCGCATCTTCTACGGCGTGATCGCGCTCGTCGTCGCGGTGTACTCGCTCGTCGGAGTGAACCTCGGCGGCTTCTTCGCGGGCATGATCCTCGCCAGCGTTGGCGGTGTGCTGATCGTCTCGTGGATGCCGAGGGGGCCGGACAAGGCCGCTGACACCACTGCCGACGCCGACCGCGACGCCCCCGCCGCGGAACGCGGTCGGAGGCGACGAGGCGGAGACACCGCGCGGCGGGCCTCGGGAGGCGCTCTCGCGGTGGCGCTCACGGCGGCGATGAGTCTCGGACTCGTGGCGGCGCATCCGCAGTCCGCCTCCGCCGCAGTGCCGGAGACAGAGGCCAGCGGAGTATGCATCCTCGGGTTCATCGGCGACTGCTCCAACCCGAGTCCGACGCCGCGTCCCACCCCGACGTCCACGTCGACGACTGCCCCCGGCACCCCCTCTACGCCCGCTCCGTCGCCATCGCCGGGCAGCGCCAACGGGACCGGCGGTGCAGCCACACCTCCGGCCCCTACCGGACCGACCCTGATCGCACCGGCATCCGACTCGCCCGTGTTCACCGGAAAGCCCGCACTGCTGCAGGGCTCGTCGCTGTCGTTCTCAGGGCTGCGCTACCTCGGCCTCGCCACCGTGCGCCTGTCGGACGGCAGCACCGCGACCGTGCTCAAGCTCTCGATGGACAGCGTGACCATCCCCGGATTCCGGCTGGACACCCGCGACGCGAACGGTGCGGGCACCGACACCGTCGCGACATCCATGTCGTTCAGCGGGGGAGTGAACACGTACCTCGCATCGTTCAAGGCCGTGCTCGACAACGGGAAGGCCGTGCAGTACGACATCCAGCACCCGCCGTCGTCGGACGGATCGGTGCCGGTTCTGCGCATCCTCTCGCTCGAGGTCTTCGGCATCACCGGCGGCAGCTCGGCGCTGACCGGATTCCACGAGATGATCAGCTGACCGCTCCCTCAGAGGCACTCTCGCAACGACCGGTATCGCCCTCCGGTCTACGCGCCGTGGCAACGCATGGCAAACGTTTGCAGCGACTCCGCGCCGCTGCCTAACCTGAATGGCATGAGCTCCACTTCCACGGGCGACGACATCACCTGGAACCTCTCCGGATTCGGCGACGAGATCGACGAGTCACCGCAGGTGCAACTGGCCGTGCTCGAGGCACTCGGTGCCCGGCACATCGAGGTACGAAGCGCCTGGGGGGTGAACATCGTCGACCTCGACGCGGAGCAGCTCAGCGCTCTCAAGTCGATCATCGACGCAGCAGGCTTCGGCGTCTCCGCCATCGCCTCGCCGATCGGCAAGGTGGATGTCTCGTTGCCCGTCGAGCACGAGGTGGAGCGACTGGCACGAGCGATCAACGCCGCGCACGTGCTCGGCTCGCGCTACGTGCGCATGTTCTCCTTCTATCGGGGCGAGGGCATCCCGGCGGAGGCCATCCGCGACGACGTGATCGTGCGCATGCGTGCACTCGCCGACCTCGCCGAGCGCGAGGGCGTCGTGCTGCTGCACGAGAACGAGAAGGGGATCTACGGGGACGTGCCCGAGCGGGTCCTCGACATCGTCGAGTCCGTGGGCTCCGATGCGCTGCGTCTCGCCTGGGACAACGCGAACTTCGTGCAGTGCGGCGTGAAGCCGTTCACGGATGCGTGGCCGCTGCTTCACGAGCACGTCGAGTACCTCCAGGTGAAGGACGCGCTGTTCGCCGACGGTACGGTCGTGCCGGCCGGTGAGGGCGACGGCCAGCTCCTGGAGACGGTGACCGCGCTGCGGGATGCCGGGTACCGCGGCTTCGCCTCCCTCGAACCGCACCTCGCCGGGGGGTTCGCGCTCGGCGGCTTCTCCGGCCCGCGCGCGTTCGGCACCGCCGCTCGCGCGTTCGCCCGCCTGACCGACACGATCGGAGTCACCACAGCATGAACGACCAGGCCGACACGAATTCGGCGCCCACTCTCACCGCCGTGATCGTCGGCTGCGGTGTCATCGCCGACAACCACGTACGGGCGCTTGCGGCCAGGGGAGACGTCTCGATCGTCGCCCTCGTCGACACGGTCACGCCCGCAGCCGAGCGCGTCGCCACGTTGGTCGAGGAGGTCGGGATGCCCCGGCCCGCGCTTTTCGCCGATCTCGGCGAGGCACTGGCGGAGCATCCGGTCGACATCGTCGTCGTGCTGACGCCGAGCGGTCTGCATGTGCGCCTGGCGGAGACCGCCCTGAACGCAGGAAGCAACGTCGTCATCGAGAAGCCGCTCGACGTCTCCGTGCCCCGCGCCAGGCGCATCCGCGAGCTCGCCGACGAGGCCGCGAAGCGGGGGCTGGTGGCCACCGTGATCAGTCAGCACCGATTCGACCCGGCGTCGGCGGTCGTGGCCCGCGCCGCGCACTCCGGCGAGCTCGGTGTGCTGACCAGCGCCGTCGCATCCGTCGCGTGGTGGCGCACCCAGGAGTACTACGACTCCGGCCAGTGGCGCGGCACGTGGGAGCTCGACGGCGGCGGCGCCGTCATGAACCAGGGCGTGCACACCGTCGACCTTCTGGTCTGGTTCATGGGACGCCCCGTGGCCGTCTACGCGCACACGGCCCGCCTCGCCCACGAGCGCATCGAGGTGGAAGACACCGCCGTCGCGACCGTGCGTTTCGACAACGGCGCCATCGCCGTGCTGCACGCCACGACCGCCGCGTTCCCCGGGTTGTCCGTGCGCGTTCAGGTGCACGGCTCGAACGGTTCGGCGGTCATCGAGAACGACCAGCTCGCCTACTTCGCCTCAGGAGGCACTGCGGAGACGTACGGCAACGCCGACCCGACGCGCTCCGCGGGCGAGAACCGCGCGTCCGAGTTGGTGGAGCCGTCCCAGCTGTACGGCAGCCCGCGCGGAGCGGACGCATTCGTCGTCGGGCACCGCAGGCAGTACGACGACATCGTCGACGCCATCCGCACTCACCGGGAGCCCGGCGTGACAGTGACCGATGCGCTGCTGTCGCTCGCCGTCGTCCGTGCGCTCTACCTCTCGGCCACGCTCGGCCGCGAGGTGCTCGTCGACGACGTGCTCGATGGTGCGTACGACGACCAGGACGTGCACACCGAGACAACGAATACCCAGGTCACCGCATGAAGTTCGCGGTCTTCACGGCACCGGCCCTGCAGCGGACGCCGTCCGATGGGGAAGGCGCGGATGCCGTCCGTCGCTGAGGCGCGCACATCGCGGCCTCCGGTGCGCATCGCGCACCTCGGGCTGGGCCACTTCCACCGCGCGCATCAGGCCTGGTACACGCAGCACGCGAACGCGTTCTCCGGATCGTCGGACGGCTGGGGCATCGCGGCCTTCACCGGGCGTTCGCCGCGGGCCGCCGAGGTGCTGGCAGAGCAGGACTGCGTCTACAGCCTCATCACCCGCGCCGCCGACGGCGACTCCGCCGAGATCGTGCAGTCTGTCGTGCGCACGCAGGACGGCGCGGGGGCGGGGTGGACGGGCACGCTCTCGGATCCGGCAGTCGTTGTCCTCACCGTCACCGTGACGGAGCGCGGATATGAGACTGCTGCCCCTGACGGGCCATCGGGCGGCCGCGAGAGCGCGGGTGCTCGGATCGCACGCGGTCTCACGGCGCGGGCACGGGCATCCGCCGGTCCGATCGCCCTCGTCAGCTGCGACAACCTAAGCGGCAACGGCGAGGCACTGCGTGGCGCCGTGCTGGCCGAGTCCGACGCGGATCTGGCCGCCTGGATCGGCGAGAACGTCTCGTTCGTCTCGACGATGGTCGACCGCATAACGCCGGGAACCACGGATGCCGACCGCACAACCGCCCGCGAGCTCACCGGATACGACGACGCGGCTCCGGTCGTCACGGAGCCGTTCAGCGAATGGATCCTCAGCGGCGCCTTCCCCGCCGGGCGTCCCGAGTGGGATCGGGTCGGCGCCCGCTTCGTCGACGACATCGAACCGTACGAGCGTCGCAAGCTCTGGCTGCTCAACGCCGGCCACACGCTGCTGGCCGCGGTCGGACTCCCGCGCGGCCACGAAACGGTGGCCGCCGCGTTCGCCGATCCCGAGTGCCGCATGCTGCTCGAAGACCTATGGGCGGAGGCGCGGGGCGTGCTCCCGTTCGATGAGGGGTCGACGGATGCCTTCCTCTCCGCCCTGCGCACCCGCTTCGCCAACCCGCGCATCGCGCACCGCCTGACGCAGATCGACGACGGCAGCCTGCAGAAACTGCGCCAGAGGCAGGCTGCGATCGTCGCCGCACGGCTCGAGAACGGGGACGAGCCCGGGCGCGCATCCCTCGCTACCGTCGAGTCATGGGGGCGCACCCGCGGACTCGATCTGGCCGAGGCGCTCGACGTGCTGCAGCCGGGCCTTGCCCGGCGCGTCTACGCCAACTGAACCGAACGACAACCCGAACTCCACAACGTAGGGAGAGACCATGCTGATCCAGTCCGCCGAGGTGCTCGTCGCGAGTCCCGGACGCAACTTCGTCACCCTGCGCATCACGACCGACGACGGGTACACCGGTCTCGGTGACGCCACACTGAACGGCCGTGAGCTCGCGGTGGCCGCGTACCTGAAGGAGCACGTCGTCCCGCTGCTCATCGGGCGCGAGGCGAGCCGCATCGAAGACACCTGGCAGTATCTGTATCGGGGCGCATACTGGCGGCGCGGGCCGGTGACCATGGCCGCGATCGCCGCCGTCGACACCGCGCTCTGGGACATCAAGGCGAAGGCCGCCGGCATGCCGCTCTACCAGCTGCTGGGCGGGCGGAGCCGCGACGGTCTCCTGGTGTACGGGCACGCATCAGGCCTCGAGCTGCCCGAACTGTTCGACTCGATCCGCGAGCACCTCGAGGAGGGCTATCGCGCGATCCGCATCCAGACCGGCATCCCGGGCCTGCCTTCCGTGTACGGCGTGGCACACAGCCGCAACGCCGAAGCGGGCACGGAAGCCGGAACGGACGCCCGCTACGACTACGAGCCGGCGCGCCGCAGCGCGCTACCGGTCGAGGAGACCTGGGACACCCGCGCGTACCTGCGGCACATCCCCGGCGTCTTCGAGGCGGTGCGGAGCGAGTTCGGGCCCGAGCTGCCGCTTTTGCACGACGCGCATCACCGGCTCACGCCCATCCAGGCGGCGAAGCTCGGCAAGTCGCTGGAGCCGTACGACCTGTTCTGGCTCGAAGATGTCACGCCTGCCGAGAACCAGGCCGTGCTGCGCAGGGTGCGCGAGCACACCACGACGCCGCTCGCGATCGGTGAGGTCTTCAACACCATCTGGGACTATCGCGAGCTGTTCGAGGAGCAGCTCATCGACTACGTGCGCAGCCCTGTCACCCACGCCGGTGGCATCACCGGCCTGCGCCGCATCTTCGACTACGCCGCCGTCTACCAGATCAAGTCGGGCGCGCACGGCCCCACCGATATCTCGCCGGTCGGGCTGGCCGCCGCGATCCACCTCGGGCTGGCGATCCCCAACTTCGGCATCCAGGAGTACATGCGGCATGCGCCGGTCACGCACGAGGTGTTCCGCACCACCTATTCGTTCGAGAACGGCATGCTGAATCCGTCGGATGCCCCTGGTCTCGGGGTCGACTATGACGACGAGGTCGCTGCGGCGCATCCGTATTCCGGGGCGTACCTGCCGGTGAATCGTCTGCTCGACGGCGCGATGCACGACTGGTAGTCTCGCTCGGGTGCGAGCCAGTACTGGCCGCACCGACATGCACCGCTGGTGCTTCGAATCGAGGAGGTGATGACGTGACGGTATTCTTCCGCGCCTCCGTCCGACCTCTCACTCGATTCGGGGCCGTTCGTCGCTGACGTCAACGCCTGCGACCGCCGCGGCCTCCTCGTCATTTGGAGACCGCAGTGTCTTTCTTCGGCGACGACTTCGTCGTCCCCACCTTCGCCGACTTGCGTCTTGAAGACGGCCAGCGCAGCTCGACCTGGCCTGCCACCATGCCCAGCGAGCGCGGACCGACGCCGCGCCCCGACTGGGTCGTCACCTCCGCGGATGCCATCGACAACGAACTCGGCATCGTCAAGTCGGGCAAAGAAGCCGACGTCTGGCTGCTCGAACGTGCGGTGCCGGATGTCGTGACATCCGTCTCCGGCGCACGTTCCGCCATCCTCGCCGCCAAGCGGTACCGAGGAGCAGAGACCAGCGACTTCCACCGTTCTGCCTCCTACACGGAGGGGCGACGCCTCCGCAACACGCGCGACATGCGCGCCATGAGCCGCAAGTCCTCGTACGGACGGGAGGTCGCCGCGGGGCAGTGGGCGGCGGCCGAGTTCGCCGGGCTGTGCGCCGCATGCGTGGCGGGCGTGCCCGTTCCGTATCCGGTTCAGCTGAGCGGCACGGAGATCTTGATGGAGTTCATCGGGGATGCCGACCGCGGAGTAGCGGCACCACGACTGGCATCCGCTGCGCTCACCCCGGTCGAACTCGAGTCCTGCTTCGACCAGGTCGTCGAGATCATGCACCGCTTCGCCCTCGCCGGCACCGCTCATGGCGACCTGTCACCGTACAACCTGCTCGTGCACGAAGGGCGCGTCGTCGTGATCGACCTCCCGCAGATCGTCGATGTGATCGGCAACCCGAACGGCATCGAGCTCCTCGAACGCGACGTTCGCAACGTGTGCACCTGGTTCGCCAGGCGCGGGCTCGACAGCGATCCGGAGGAGATCTTCGGCGAGCTCTGCGCCGACGCCTGGGCGAAGCGTTGAACCACAACCCGCGCGAGCGCGACGGTCCGCTGGACCGTCGTTCCAAGCTCCAGCGCGCTGGTAGACTTGTGCACCGAACTTCGGCGAGGGATGCGCGCTTCCGAAAGCGCCGGCATCCGTGATCGACGCGGTGGATCAGGCTCACGTCTGTCCTCACGCTGACATGCAGCACGAGTTGACAACGAATCCCTTCAAACGATGTGGGCCGCTGAAGCCCACCGAAAGCGAGACATCACCATGGCTGACGACAGCAACAAGGTGGCCGCGGAGACCCGCGACCGATTCGGCAAGGGCGCGGCGCGCAAGATCCGTGCGGCGGGCAAGATCCCTGCGGTTCTCTACGGTCACGGCACGGACCCGCAGCACCTGACCCTGCCCGCGCACCAGCTCGGGCTGATCCTGCGCAAGGCGAACGCGGTGCTCGACCTCGACATCGCCGGCAAGTCGCAGCTCGCCCTCGTGAAGGACGTGCAGAAAGACCCGGTGCACCAGATCATCGAGCACATCGACCTCATCATCGTGCGTCGCGGCGAGAAGGTTCAGATCGAGGTTCCGGTGCACGTAGAGGGCGAGCCGTTCTCCGGCACGATCGTGGTGCAAGACCTCTCGACCATCTCCGTCGAGGCCGAGGCCACCCACATCCCGGAGCGCGTGGTCGTCGACGTCGAGGGCCTGGAAGACGGCACTCACATCACTGCCGCAGACATCAAGCTGCCGAACGGTGTCTCCCTGCTGAGCGAGCCGGAGGCCCTGGTCGTCGCCATCAGCACGCCGTCCGCGCCGGCGGCCGAGGAGACGGAGGAGGCCGAGGAGGCCGCCGAAGCCGAGGCGGCGTCGGAAACACCCGCCGAGTCCGCCGAGTAGCTCGGGCCGGACGGCACACGGATGGCGGAACAGCCCTGGCTCATCGTCGGCCTCGGCAACCCCGGCGCGCAGTACGAGCGCACCCGCCACAACATCGGGCAGATGGTGGTGGACGAGCTCGCACGCCGGGCATCCGCCGTGTTCAAGTCGCACAAGACCAACGCGAGGGTCGCCGAGGGACGCATCGTCCCCGGCGGCCCTCGCCTGGTCCTGGCCAAGCCGAACACGTACATGAACGTCTCGGGCGGTCCCGTCGCGCAGCTCATGCGGTTCTACTCGCTGCAGCCGGATCGGCTCATCGTGGTGCACGACGAGCTGGACATCCCCTTCGACACGATCAAGCTGAAGTCCGGCGGCGGCCACGGGGGCCACAACGGGGTGCGCGACATCGCCAGCGCTCTGCGCAACCCCGACTTCACCCGCGTGCGTGTCGGCGTCGGCCGTCCCCCTGGACGAACGGACGCCGCCGATCACGTTCTCAGTCCCTTCACGTCGGCGCAACGGCAGGTGCTTCCGAGCCTGATCTCCGACGCGGCGGATGCCGTCGAGCTCGTCACGACGGACGGCCTGCTCGTGGCGCAGCAGAAATACCACGCGCCATCCGAGTGACTCACGGCCGGCTCATAGCCGGCATCCTGCTGCTCCGAGGCATCCGCACACCAACGTGACGTAGCTTCGCACCATGCAGTTGTTCACCCGGGAATGGGGCACCGGCGACCGGGTGGCCGTTCTCGTGCACGGCCTGTTCAGCAGCTCTCGCACCTGGCACCGGGTAGGTCCCGCGCTCGCCGATCAGGGCTACCGCGTCGTCGCCGTCGACCTCGCCGGACACGGGAAGAGCCCGCGCTCGCTGTCGTATTCCGTTGCGGAGCTCGTGCGGAGCATCGCTGACAGCGTTCCCCTGAGACCGGAGCTCGCCATCGGGCATTCGCTCGGGGGTCTGACGCTTTCGCGTCTCGTGCGACGGCTTCAGCCCGAGCGTGCCGTTTACATCGATCCGGCGTTCCTCGGCACGCGGCTGCCCTGGTGGCAACGCGCCGGAGCGCCGATGCTCTTCCACAGCCTGCTCAACCGGCCGGAGAAGGCGGTCGCCCGCAGCAACCCGCGCTGGCACAAGGTCGACGTCGAGATCGAGGTTTCCGACTACGCGGCATTCGACCGGCGCTTCTTCCGGCGGTTCGGCGACGGCCGGGCCATGCCCCTGAGTGCGCCCGACCGCATGGTCGTGCCGTCGCTGATGATGCTCGCCGACCGCTCGCGGCTCGTGAGCGAGCCCGTGGCGGAGCGGATGCGTGGCCTCGGCTTCGAAGTTCGTGTCGTCGCCGGCGCCGGCCACACCGTGCACCGGGACGACTTCGACGGCTTCCAGAGGGCCCTGCGCGGCTGGGTCTGACGCGGTTCCCACGTCGATCGATCGGCGGAGCGTCGCCTAAGCTTCGACAATGGTTCGCATCGCGCCCGTGCGCCCCGAAGATCGCGCCGAATGGCTCGAGCTGTTCCGCGGATACCTCACGTTCTATGCAGCCCACCTGGATGAAGCGACCATCGACGCGCTGTTCACCCGATTGCTCGACACGGAGATCCACGGTGCGCTGGCTCGGGATGAGCAAGGGCGGGCGATCGGGCTGGTCCACTGGCTGACGCACGCTGCGACCTGGACGACGGCGGACTACTGCTACCTCGAGGATCTCTTCGTCTCACCGGATGCCCGTCGCACCGGAGCAGGCGCGGCATTGATCGAGCATGTGCGAGCGTGGGCGGAGGAACACGGTTCGGCCAAGGTCTACTGGCTCACGGCCGAGACGAACGCCACCGCTCGTTCCCTCTACGATCGGGTGGCACAGCGGAGCGGATTCATCCACTACGAGATCGCGCTCTGAACCTCGGTAGCCGAGCGGCCGGAGCTGCCCAGTGCGTGCCCAGGCCGATCGGATAGCGTCGCCGAGGACCGGCGGTTTCTCGTCGTTCCCCGGACGAGACGCGCCGTACCCGGATCCGACGACGACGCTCGGGAGAGCATCGTGGACATCCTCATCCAGGTCATCGGCTCGCTACTCGTGCTCGCGGGGTTCGCACTCGCTCAGTGGGGTGTGCTGAATCCGAAGTCGCCGACCTATCTCGTTCTGAACGTGGTGGGTTCGGGCATCCTGGCCGTCGATGCGGTGGTCGAGGCGCAGTGGGGATTCCTGCTGCTGGAGGGCGTGTGGGCGATCGTGTCGCTCGTGTCGCTCATCGGCGTGCTGCGCGTGCGGGCGGCCGTCGGCGGCGGCACCGGCGCAGAAGACGACGCAAAGGCAAGCTCGCCGGGACGATGACGAGCTCGAACTGCTCTTCCTCTACTACGCCGCAGGGTGGTCAGCGGCTGCCGGAATCACCTTTGCGGCCGGACGGTTCGGCCGCCTCAGCGGCCGTGGGCCGCGAGGATCTGGTCGAGGTCGATGTGGGCGAGCAGCTGCGTCCAGTCGAGCTCGCGCGCGACATCCTCGACATCCTTCTCCGCGAACACCCGGCCGTTGCGCTGCACGACGATCCCTTGCGGGATGATCGCGTTCAGCTCGGCCAGCACGGCGTCATTCACCGCCTCGGTGTCGAAGTCGGCTCCGTAGCGCGCATAGACATCGGCGGGAACGGTGTAGTCGATGGTCGTGATCTCGGTCGCCATGCCGCGAGCCTATCGACGCTGCCTCGCACCCGTCACGGGGTTGCGGGTACCATCGGGCACCTCGCCCAGCCATCCGCAAACTGCCGAGCCACCCCCATATTCGCGTGAATCTGGAGGTGGCTCGGCAGTACGGGGGTGGCTCGACGTGCGGGACTCGCCGGGCGGAGTGTCAGGACTCCAGGGCTGCCTGCAAGTCGATCGTGATGGTCACGGTGTCGCCGAGAAGCATGCCGCCGGTCTCGAGCGCCGCGTTCCAGGTGAGACCGAAGTCTTCACGGTTGACGACAGCCTTGGCGCTGGCGCCGGCCTTGTAGTTGCCGTAGGCATCCGCCCCGAAACCGCCGAAGTCGAACTCGAACGTGACCGGCTTGGTGACGCCCTTGATGGTCAGATCTCCGTCGACGAAGAAGTCGCCGTTCTCCACGCGGGCGCCGGTGGAGACGAAGTCGATGGTCGGGTAGGTGTCGGCCTCGAAGAAGTCGCCGGTGCGCAGGTGGCCGTCACGGTTCGGGTCACCGGTGGAGATGGATGCCACCTCGGCGCTGGCCGTCACGCTCGCCTCGAGCGGGTTGGCCGGCGTGACGAACGACGCCTGGAACTTCTCGAACTTGCCCTTCACCTTGCTGATCATCAGGTGACGGATGCTGAAGCCCACCTCGCTGTGCGCGGGGTCGATCACCCAGGTGCCCTCGCGGTAGCCGGGAATCTCGAGTGTGGTCGTGGCGGTGTCGGTCATGGTTCTCCTCGTGTGCTGATGAAAGGAAAGAGTCGTGCGGGCCGGTGCCGCACACGTATGCAAACGCATGGGATGGAGCGGTATTCCGCGCTCAGAGAAAAAGTTCGCGAGGCAGGTGTCCGACGGTGTCTGACGCGGTATCTACACTTGACCGAGTGATCCTCGAGGGCTTGACCGAGGCGCTTTCGCGCGCCCAGACATTCGCTGACGCCCTCGCCTACGCGAACCGCGATGCGGACTTCTCGGTGACGAGCGGCCTGCGCGTTCCCCTCGCGGTGGCGCTGCTCGGTAATCGTCCCGCCGACAAGCAGGTGCTGCTCGTCGTCACCGCCACGGGCCGCGAGTCGGAGGCCCTTCGCTCCGCGCTCGGGTCCGTGGCACCGCACGCGGAGGTGGTGGAGTTCCCGGCGTGGGAGACCCTGCCGCACGAGCGGCTGAGCCCGAGCGCCGAGATCGTGGGCAAACGACTGACCGCGCTGCGAAGGCTGACCACGTGGGAGCCGGATGCCGGGCATCCGCTTGTCGTCGTCGCCTCGGTTCGCGCCGCGCTCCAGCCGCTCGCCGCGGGCCTGGATCTCCTGGAGCCCATCGTGCTGGCCGAGGGCAGCAGGGGCAACGATCTGACCGGCATTGCGTCGCACCTCGTCGACATGGCGTACGCACGCGTCGACATGGTGACGCGCCGGGGTGAGTTCGCGGTGCGTGGAGGCATCCTCGACGTGTTCCCGCCGACGGCAGAGCATCCGGTGCGGGTGGACTTCTTCGGTGACGAGGTCGAGCAGATCCGGGCATTCTCGGTGGCCGACCAGCGGTCGCTGCCGCACGATGTGCCCGAGGTGCAACTGGCGCCCGCGCGCGAGCTGCTGCTGACGGACGCCGTCAGGCAACGCGCCGCCGAGATGGCGCACGAGTTCCCCGGCCTCGAGCAGCTGCTGACCAAGGTGGCGGAGGGCATCCCGGTCGAGGGAATGGAATCGCTGGCACCGGCCCTCGTCGACCGGCTGGTGCCGCTCACTGAGTATCTGCCGGACGGGGCAGCAGTGGCCGTGATGGGTCCGGAGCGCGTCGCCGCGCGAGCGGTGAGCCTGGCGGAGACGAACCGCGAGTTCCTCGAGGCCGCGTGGAGTGCGGCGACGGTCGGTGCCGCCGCGCCGATCGACCTGGCCTCCGGCGACTTCCTGTCGCTGCGGCAGTTACGCGACGCCGCGCAGCTCAGCCGGCCGGGAGAGCAGGCGCCCGACCACCCCTGGTGGACGTTCTCCGGCTTCGACACCGGGGGAGCCGAGCCGATCGTGCCGATCGCCGAGCAGTCCGTCGAAGACCTCGTCGAGTCTGCGGGCGACTACGTGCGCGTGGCGGCCGAAGCCGTCCCGAGCTTCGCGGGGAACGTCGACGGCGCGGTGGGCCACGTGGCCCAGAGGTTGTCCGAAGGATGGCGGATCGCCATCGTCGCGGAGGGACACGGTCTCGTGGAACGCGCGGTCGACGTGCTGTCCGAGCACGGGATCGCTGCGCGGCAGGTCGAGGACTACCCGGCGGATGCCTCCAGCGGCGTCGCCTACGTGCTGGCGGCATCCGTCGAGCAGGGCTTCGAGCTGCCGGAGGCGAAGTTCGCCCTGATCGGCGAGACCGAGTTCTATGGCCGCACGATCGGCTACGACTCCAGGCAGGTCAAGAAGCTCGGCGTTCGGCGCAAGAACGTCGTGGATCCGCTGCAGTTGAAGGCGGGCGACTTCGTGGTGCACGAGACGCATGGCATCGGGAAGTTCGTGGAGCTCGTGCAGCGCGAGGTCTCCAGCGGCGGCCGCAACGCGGTGAAATCAAAACGCGAGTACCTGGTGCTGGAGTACGCGCCGTCGAAGCGCGGGTATCCGGGCGACAAGCTTTACGTTCCGACCGACCAGCTGGATCTGCTCAGCCGCTACGTCGGCGGCGAGGCTCCGCAGCTGTCGAAGATGGGCGGCAGCGACTGGTCGCAGGCGAAGGGTCGTGCCCGAAAAGCGGTGCGCGACATCGCCGTCGAGCTCGTGAAGCTGTATTCGGCGCGGATGGCGTCGAAGGGTCACGCGTTCGGGCCGGATACGCCGTGGCAGCGCGAGCTGGAGGAGGCGTTCCCGTTCGTGGAGACGCCCGACCAGCTGCAGACCATCGACGAGGTGAAGGCCGACATGGAGCGCCCGATCCCGATGGATCGTCTGGTCTCCGGCGACGTCGGCTTCGGCAAGACCGAGATCGCGGTACGCGCTGCGTTCAAGGCCGTGCAAGACGGCAAGCAGGTGCTTCTGCTCGTGCCCACCACGTTGCTCGTTCGCCAGCACTTCGAGACGTTCCAGGAACGGTTCGCCGGATTCCCGGTGCACCTGCGGCAACTCAGCCGGTTCCAGAGCGACCGTGAGGCGAAGGAGGTCATGGACGGTCTCGCCGACGGAACGGTCGACGTCGTGATCGGCACGCACCGGCTGCTCTCGAAGAACCTCGTGGTGAAAGACCTCGGGCTGGTGATCGTCGACGAGGAACAGCGCTTCGGTGTAGAGCACAAGGATGCCCTCAAGAAGCTGAAGACGAATGTCGACGTGCTCGCGATGAGCGCGACACCCATTCCGCGAACACTCGAGATGGCGGTCACCGGCATCCGCGAGATGTCGACCCTGGCGACGCCGCCGGAGGACAGGCATCCGATCCTCACGTTCGTGGGGCCGTACTCCGACAAGCAGGTGGCGGCCGCGATTCGGCGCGAGCTGCTGCGCGAGGGACAGGTTTTCTTCGTGCACAACCGGGTGTCGAGCATCCAGCGCATCGCATCGCAGCTTGCCGAGCTCGTTCCGGAGGCCCGGATCGCGGTCGCGCACGGGCAGATGAACGAGCACGTGCTGGAGCAGATGGTCGTCGACTTCTGGGAGCGCAAGTTCGACGTGCTCGTCTCGACGACGATCATCGAGACCGGGCTCGATATCGCCAACGCGAACACGATCATCATCGATCGCGCCGACAAGTACGGGTTGTCGCAGCTGCACCAGCTGCGCGGGCGTGTGGGCCGGGGACGCGAACGCGCGTACGCGTACTTTCTGTGGGATGCCGACAAGCCGCTCTCCGAGACGGCCCATGACCGCCTCTCGACGATCGCGGCGAACAACGAACTGGGCAGCGGCATGCAGGTGGCGCTGAAAGACCTGGAGCTGCGCGGTGCGGGCAACCTGCTCGGCGGCGAGCAGTCCGGTCACATTGCCGGGGTCGGATTCGACCTCTATCTGCGGATGATCGGCGAGGCGGTCGGCACGTTCCGCGGCGAGGTCGCCGAGGGACAGACGGAACTGCGGCTGGAACTGCCGGTGGATGCGCACATTCCTGAGGAGTACGTGGACTCCGAGCGGCTGCGGCTCGAGGCGTATCAGAAGCTGTCGGCGGCAACCGCTCCGAACGCGAAGCCGGATGCGATCGATCTCGTGCTCGAGGAGCTCACGGATCGGTACGGGGTGCCGCCCGAGGCGGTGACCAACCTCATCTCGGTCTCGCGGCTGCGCCGCCGCGCCCAGCAGGCCGGACTGTCGGATGTCGTGGCGATGGGTTCGAATCTGCGCATCGCGCCCGCTGAGCTGCGGGACTCGTTGCAGGTGCGACTGCAGCGCATGTACCCGAAATCGCGCATTGTGGCGGCTCAGAAGGTGCTGCTCGTGCCCCTCCCGGTCGTGGACGGCGAATCACTGCCGGATGCCGACCTGATCGGCTGGGTGCGAGGGCTGCTCGACGCGATCTTCCCGCAGCCGGAGGCGGCACAGACGGAAGAGGCCGCGGCGGGCTAGCGTCTTCTCACGTGACCTTCACCCCAGCACCCGCGTTCACCACTCGCCCGACGCTGCGTGGCACGTTCGGCATGTCGGCCTCCACGCACTGGCTCGCGACCGCGACCGCGCAGTCGGTGCTCGAGCGCGGCGGCAACGCGTTCGATGCGGCGGTAGCGGCCGGGTTCGTGCTGCATATCGTCGAGCCGCACCTGAACGGCCCGGGCGGCGATCTCACGGGATTGTTCCGCGTCGCGGGTGGCGAGGTCCGCGTGCTCATGGGGCAGGGGCCGGCGCCAGCAGGCGCGACCCTCGAGCACTATCGCGACGCCGAGGGTCTCGCCGAAGTGCCGGGTGCCGGTGCGCTCGCCGCAGCCGTTCCGGGGTCTGTGGATGCCTGGCTCTGGCTCCTCGCCGAACACGGCACCTGGGAGCTCGGAGACGTGCTCGCGTACGCGATCGGGTATGCCGAGCACGGGCATCCGGCACATCAGAACGTGGTGACGACGATCGAGCGCATCCGGGAGCACTTCACGCAGCACTGGCCGACATCGGCCGCTCTCTGGCTGGACGCCGACGGCAACGCGCCTGTCGAGGGCGCACTGCTCGTGAACCCTGCGTACGCGGCGGTGCTTCGGCGGCTGGCGGCGGCAGCCGAACACGCGGGGGAGGGCGCGGGCCGCACAGACCGGATCGACGCTGCCCGACGGGAGTGGAAGTCGGGCTTCGTCGCCGAAGCCATAGAGAGGTTCGCGCGGCAGCCGCACCGTCACAGCGACGGCCGCGATCACGCCGGGGTGATGCGGGCGTCCGATCTCGCCGCCTTCGACGCGGGCGATGAGGATGCCGTGACCTACGACTTCCGCGGATGGCGCGTGCACAAGACCGGCCCGTGGGGCCAGGGCCCGGTGCTGCTGCAGATGCTCGCGATCCTCGACGCATACGGACGGCTGCACTCGCTCGGCGACGAGCACCTCGACCCGTCGACCGCGTTCGGCATCCATGCGATCGCGGAGGCCGAGAAGCTCGCGCTCGCCGACCGCGACGCCTGGTACGGCGATCCGGCCTTCGTCGACGTGCCGCGGTCGACGTTGCTGTCGGCCGAGTACGCGGAGTCCCGTGCCGCTCTCATCGGGGAGAGCGCCAGCGCTGAGCTTCGGCCAGGCGCACCTGACGGGCGCACTCCCCACCTGCCGGCGGTGACGATCGGCGCCGGCAAGGACGGCCTCGAAGAGTCCGACGCTGCCGGCGAGACCGAGGACCGCGCAGCAGGCGTCGGCGAGCCGACCGTCGACCGGCACGGTCAGACCCGCGGCGACACGTGCCACCTCGATGTGGTCGACCGCTGGGGCAACATGGTCACCGTGACGCCCTCCGGCGGTTGGCTGCAGTCGTCCCCGACGATCCCCGAACTCGGCTTCTGCCTCGGCACGCGGCTGCAGATGGCGTGGCTCGACGAGAGCGTTCCCACGGTTCTGCGACCCGGAGCGCGCCCGCGAACGACCTTGTCGGCGACGCTGATCACGGCATCCGAGCCGGGGGACGGCGAGCCCGTGCTGACGCTCGGCACGCCCGGCGGCGACCAGCAGGACCAGTGGCAGCTGCCGGCGCTGCTCAGGATGCTCGTGGGAGGCTGGAGCGCGCAGGCCGCGATCGACGCCCCCACGTTCCACACCACCAGCCATATCTCCAGCTTCTGGCCGCGCGACTGGGAGCCGGCAGGTCTCGTCGTAGAGGAGCGGATCGGTCCGGATGTGATCGAGGAGCTTCGTCGGCGCGGACACCGCGTCACGGTCTCCGGCCCCTGGGCGCTCGGCCGCCTTAGCGCCGTTGGCATGGAACCGGCGGGTGCCGGAACGGAGTCGCCGCGTCTGTTCTGGGCGGCCGCCAACCCGCGCGGTACGCAGGGCTATGCCGCCGGTCGCTGATGCGTCACCGGCGATAACGTCGACACCATGCCAGACATCGAATACCGCACCCTCGGACCCTCCGGCCTCGTCGTCTCCACCGTCGGCCTCGGCTGCAACAACTTCGGTCGCGCCGACACGCGCACCGAGACGCAGGAGGGCACGACCGCGGTCATCGACGCCGCGATCGATGCGGGCATCACCTTCTTCGACACCGCAGACATCTATGGCAGGGAGCCGGGACTCAGCGAGGTGCTGATGGGCAACGCGCTTCGTGGGCGCCGCGATCGCGTCGTGCTCGCGACGAAGTTCGGCATGGACATGCGCGGCGCCAACGGCCCCGACTGGGGTGCGCGCGGCTCCCGCCGCTACGTGCGGCTCGCGGTCGAGGCATCCCTCGGCCGACTGAAGACGGACTGGATCGACCTCTACCAGTTGCACGCTCCCGACCCGGTCACGCCGATCGAAGAGACCCTTGAGGTGCTCGACGACCTCATCGCCGAGGGCAAGGTGCGCTACATCGGGCACTCCAACCTCGCAGGCTGGCAGATCGCGGACGCCGAATACCAAGCCGTGCTGCACGGGCATCCGCGATTCGTCTCCGCCCAGAACCAGTACAACCTGCTGCACCGCGAGGCCGAGCACGAGGTGCTCCCCGCCGCTCGGCACTACGGACTCGGGTTCCTGCCGTTCTTCCCCCTGTACAACGGGCTCTTCACCGGCAAGTTCTCTCGCAAGGGCGGCCCCGACGACAGCCGCATCATGCGGCAGAGGCGGCACATCCTCGACGAGGCGCCATGGGACGCACTGGATGCTTACCAGCGGTTCTGCGACGAGCGCGGCGTCACGATGCTGCAGGCCACGTTCGGCTGGCTGCTCGCACAGCCGGCGCTGACGAGCGTGATCGCCGGAGCGACGACACCGGAGCAGGTCGTCGCCAACGCGCAAGCGGGCACCGCATGGCATCCGTCGCCCGAGGACGTCGCCGCAATCGCGGAACTGTTCCCGCCGAGTTGAACTCCGCAGCCCCCACTGTGTTATAACTACTAATACAGATAGTACGGTGAGCGGGAATGGGAGTGCGGATGATGCAGATCGCCATCGACCCGTTGTCGGACGTTCCGCTCTACCAGCAGCTGCGCGACCGCATCGTCGAGGGCATCGCCACGCGAGAGCTCGAGCCCGGTGAAGCGCTCGCCTCGGTTCGTCAGCTCGCCATGGAATTCGGCATCAATCCGGCGACGGTGGCCAAGGGTTACGACCTGCTGCGTGCCGAGGGGCTGCTCACCACGCACCGGAGCGCCGGCTCGGTCGTCGCTCCTGGCGCCTTGCAGGGCTGGAACGACGCGGCCGAGGCGGCGTGGCGATCTCGGCTGTTCACGCTGGTCGCCGAGGCCATCGCTCACGGCGCGGAGACGAGCAGCATCGCCGCACTCCTCGGCGAGGTGCTCGATGAATTCCCGAACGACGATGAGCGGAGAAGGACGGGCACTCCGCCCACCGCGAGCAAGAAGCCCGATCACCGGAAGGACGCACGTTCGTGACCATCTTCGCCATCGTGTTCACCATCGTCGTCACCGCGGTGATCGCCGCGCTCCTGCTGGCGATGCCGTCGATCGTGCGGCCTACCCTGCCGCTCGGCGTCAGCGTGCCGACCGAGCGTGTCTCCGATCCGGCCGTGCGATCGGCCGTGCGACTTTACCGCTGGTGCGTCACGATCGCATGGCTGATCTGCGTCATCGTCGGTGCGGTCGTCGCATTCATCGTCCCGGTTTTGACGGTGGCGATCATGCCGCTGCTGTTCCCGGTGCTCGCGTTCATCGCCTACGTCGTCGTGCGAAGGCGCATCGTCGCCGCCAAACGCGACGGCGGATGGTACGAGGGCAAGCCCACCAGGCTCGTGGCGGATGCCTCACCGCGCCACCACGGACATCCGCCGATCGGCTGGCTGCTCGCGTCACTGGCCGTGGTGTGTGCCGTCGTCGCGCTCGGCATCGCCGTCTACGCGTCGCTGCCCGACATCGTGCCTGTGCACTGGGGAGCAGGCGGTCACGTCGACCGCACAGCGCCGAAGTCGGTGTGGAGCGTCTTCAGCCTGCCAATCGTGGCAGGAGCGATGTCGATCGGGCTCTATGGCATGTCATGGGTCACGAGGTCGAACGGCGGCCGCAGGGTGGCGTCCGACACCCCCGAGCAGTCGGCGATGCGAGCGGATGCACAGCGGCACCTCGCGTCAACCGGTCTCGGCATCCTGTCCCTGGCTCTCACGCTCGGGCTCGGCGCCTCAGCCGCGACGACGTGGCTCGCGCCGTCGTCGCCCGGCCTCATGTTCGCCTCGATCGGCCTGACGCTCCTGCTCACGCTGGGCGCGACCGCCGGGATCGTCGTCGCGTACGGCAGGGCGATGACACGAGCGAATGCGCTCGCTACGCACTCCGCCGGAGTTCCCGCCGCAGCAGGTGGCGCAGTTGCCACGCATACGCATGCGGCCGCGCATCCGGCTGCCGAGTCGCCGCGGCCCGAGGCTCCCGACGACGACAGGTACTGGAAGCTCGGCGTGCTCTACGTCAACCGGGACGACCCGGCGACCTTCGTGCCCAAGCGCTTCGGCGTGGGCTGGACCATCAACCTGGGCAGTCCCGGCGGCATCGTGTTCGGCATCATCGCTGCGGTCGTCGTGGTGGGATCGATCGTCACCTCGATCGTTGCCGGCGCGACTCACTGAGCTCGAAATGCCCTGAACTTCAAGACAACGAAAGGTCAAACGTCGTGACTTCTCCCGCCCAGCCCTCGCCATTCCCTGCGCGTGTGCCGTGGATCTCCGTGGCGGCGTTCGTCGTCATCGCGTTCGGTCTCGCGTGGCTGATCGCCCTGCCGCTGTGGCTGAGCGGAAGGGGCCTGGCGACGCCGGGAGCGACCTTCCTCATCGCGGGCATGATGTACGCCCCGGCAGCGGCCGCCCTGATCGTCGCGTTCTTCATTCAACGACCAAGGCCGCGCCCGCTGCCCGAATACCTCGGACTCTGGCCCCTTCGGCCGGTGAAACGAGTGATCGGTATGACGCTCGTCGGGCTGTTCGGCAGCGTGCTGCTGGTCATCGCGGGCGTCTTCATCTCGGCGGCGTTCGGCCTCGTGCACCTTGACCTCGTGCACTTCTCCGGCTTCCAGCGATTTCTCGAGGTCTCCTCCCACGATCGCCCCATCCCGGTGCCCGTCGGTCTGCTGGTGCTGATCCAGCTCCTCTCGCTCCCGTTCGGTGCACTGTTCAACGCATTCGCGACGATCGGTGAAGAGCTCGGCTGGCGCGGGTGGCTGCTGCCCAGCCTGAGACCACTGGGCACGTGGCCCGCGCTCGTCATCACCGGCGTCGTGTGGGGCCTGTGGCACTCGCCGGTCATCCTTCTCGGCTACAACTTCGCTCAGCCGAACGCCTTCGGTGTGCTGATGATGGTGGGCGGATGCGTGTTCGTCGGCATTCTGTTCGGCTGGTTGCGCCTGCGCAGCGGCTCCCTCTGGCCCTCCGTGTTCGCACACGCCGGATTCAACGCGGCCGGCGGATTCCTCGCCCTGGTCGCTGCGGCAGGCGCCACCGCGAGCCCCGTGCTCGTCGGCCCGCTCGGACTGGTGCCGTGGGCTGTGGCGGCCGTGATCATCGTCGTGCTCGCTCTCACCGGGCAGTTCCGCAAGCAGCCGCGCCTGCTGCGCAAGAAGCCTCTTCCGGAATGGGCGCCGCCGACCGGTACATCCGCGAGCCGCTGAGACGGATACGTTCCTCAGGCGTGCGGATGCAGCCGCCGGTAGCGTCGCGCCAGAGCGGCGACGGCGATGCCACCGGCGACGATCGAGACGGATGACCCGAGCAGCACCGCCAGCACACCTTCGTCGCGTACTTCGGCGGCGTCATCGAACGCGAGCTCGTTCATCAACAACGAGACGGTGAACCCGATGCCGCCGAGCGCGGCGACGACCAGTCCGTCGACGAGACCGCCCGACTGCCGGCTGGTTCGCGGACCGATCCGGGCGCCGATCCAGCCTCCGATCGTGATGCCGACGAACTTGCCCAGCGGCAGCGCCATCAGGATGCCCCAGAACGCCGGGGACAGCTCGCTCACCGACACCGCCGGCACCGCTACGAGCGCCGCCGAGAACGCGAACAGCGGAAGCACCAAGCCGTTCGACCAGGGCTCCAGGACGTGCGCCATTCGGCGCGCGGGACCCCTCGACATGACGAGGCCGAGGGCGACGCCCGCAATCGTGGCGTGAACGCCCGAAGCGTGCACGAGCATCCAGGTCAGAATGCCCAACAGCACCATGAGCACCGCCACGGGGCCCCGCAAGCGGCCACGGAGCATCCGGCTCAAGAGACCGAATGCGACGACGCACACGACGGCGAGCCCGAGGTCGGCGAGATTGGGGTTCGAGGTGAAGAACACGGCGATGATGACGATCGCGATCAGGTCGTCAAGCACCGCGAGCGCGAGCAGAAAGACCCGGATGCGATGGGGAAGGCCGCGCCCGAAGACGGCGAGCACGCCGAGCGCGAACGCGATGTCGGTCGCGGTGGGCACCGGCCATCCCGTCTCGTATCCGCTGCCCGCGGTGACCGCCAGGTACACGAGCGCTGGGGCGATCACGCCGAAGACCGCCGCAATGGCGGGATGAAGCGCCTTCTGCCACGAGCTCAGCTCGCCCACCGTCAGTTCGTGCCGCAGCTCGATCGCGACGATGAAGAAGAACACCGCAAGCAGTCCGTCGCTGATCCACGCGCCGACGCTCAGCTCGAGGTGCAACGACGCCGGACCGAACGAAGCGGCCTTCACCTCTTGCAGCACCGGGCCGAACGCCGTGTTGGCCAGCACCAGCCCGAGCACGGCTGCGCCCAGCAGGATGCCGGCGGCAGCACGCTCCGACCGGATAAGGCTCATGCCGTGCGGATGGGCGTGACCAGGCAGAACACGTGCCCATCCGGATCGTGCAGCACGGTCTGACGCTCGCCCCAGGGTTCGTCGTTCGGGCCGTGCACGACCTGCGAGCCCGCCGCCACAGCCGCGGCCGTCACCGTGTCGACGTCGTCGACAGCGAACGTCGCCGCCACGCCGAGTTCAGACGGCACAGGGGTGCGCTGGTGCAGCATGAGCTCTACGTCGCCCGCACTGAGCCGTGCCACCTCGTCGTTCGACCACAGACGCGACAGCCCCAGCGCGTGTTCGTACACGGCCAACGACCGCTCCAAGTCCGACACCGATACGACGATCCGATGCACAGACGCGCGGTGAACAGAAGTTGTCTCGTGATTGGCCGTGGTCACACGAATAGCGTAGGGGGCGCCGGCGACATGAAGCGCGGCGAGCGAGACGACAGGAGAGCCGATGACCGACGCGCAGTCGCGACTGGATGCGTTCGCGGATGCCATGGCATCCGTTCTCGACGAGTGCGTCTGGTCGCAGACCATGACGCACGAGACGCTCGTGCCCTACCTCATCGAGGAGACGTACGAGCTCGTCGACGCGATCGAGGCGGGCACAACCGAGGAGATCATCGAGGAGCTCGGCGACGTGCTCTGGCAGGTGGCGTTCCACTCCGAGATCGCTTCGCGTACAGCAGGCGAGAGGTTCGACATCCAGGATGTCGCCGCCCACGTCACCGAGAAGATGGTGCGCAGGCATCCGCACGTGTTCGGTGACGAGGTGGCGGAGACGCCCGAGGAGGTGCTGCGGCTCTGGACGGCGGCCAAGGCGGCCGAGAAGCGTCAGCGCGCCAGTGTGCTGGACGGCATCCCCCAGGGCATGCCCGCCCTCGCGCTGGCGGACAAGGTCATCTCACGCGCCGGCCGGGTCGGGGTGGTCTTCGAACGTGCGTCCGAGCGCTTCGCCGACGAGGGTGCGCTCGGCGCCGCGCTCTTGTCGATCGTCGCATCGGCTCGCGACCAGGGGCTCGACGCGGAGCGCGCGCTGCGCATCGCCGTGCGCGGCCTGCAGGGCGACATCCGCTCGGCAGAGGCGGCCCCGGCCGAGGATGATCGCACCTGAATCACGGCGCGAGTCACTGCGCGGCTGCGGTCTCCGTGGACGCAGTGGCGGTCCCGACCTCTGACGAACGCCTCGTCGGCATCAGCAGCACGGCCACGAAGAGCACGAGCGCGACGATCGCGATCGCGAGGAACACCAGGTGCGTCGCGACGGCGAGCTGCGGGCCGTGCGGCGCGCCATCCGGACCGATGGTCGCGTTCGCGTTGACGATCGCGCCGAACACCGCAACGCCGATCGCCGAACCGATCGAGCGGGCGAACATGTTCGTCCCCGTCACCAGGCCACGCTCCTGCCAGTCCACCGAGCTCTGCGCCGCGATCAACGTCGGCACCGCCGTGAGCCCCATCCCTGCGCCGATCACGAAGCAGAACAGTGCCACCAGCCACACGCTGGTCCCGGTGGCGAGCGTGGTGAGCAGCAGAGTGCCCCCTACCACGATCACAGAGCCGATCACCGCGGTCGACCGGAACCCGATCCGCAGATAGAACCGGCCAGCGATCGAGGAGGTGAGCGGCCAGCCGACGGTCAGCGCAGCCACGGCGAATCCGGCGATCAGGGCACTCGTGCCGAGCACGTTCTGCGCGTAGATCGGCACATACGTGGTGAGGCCGAGCACAACGGCGCCGATGATCAGCGACGCCACGGTGGAACTCCAGATCACGCGGCGCTTCAACACGCCGAGCGGCAGAATCGGATGCTCCGCCCTGAGCTCCACGAGCACGAACGCCACGAGCGCGGCGCCACCCACCGCGAAGACGGCGATCGACGTGGCCGACGCCCACGCCCAGGCAGTGCCGCCCTCGAGCAGCCCGAGGATGACGAGCGCCGTCCCCACGGTGAGCAGGATGGCGCCCGCGTAGTCGATGCGCGGGCGCGTGCGCTCGCCGTGGTTCTTCTCGCTGAACTTGCGCCACAGCATCCACGCCGCCAGCAGTGACAGCGGGATGTTGATGAAGAAGATCCAGCGCCAGCTCACGAACTCGCTGAACACGCCGCCGAGCGTCGGCCCAACGACGGCCGAGATGCCCCACACGCTCGCGAGGTATCCCTGCGCCTTGGCGCGCTCCTTCAGCGTGTAGATGTCGCTCGCGATGGTCATGCTCATGGGCAGCACCGCACCGGCGCCCAAGCCCTGCACGATGCGCGCCGCGATGAGAACCGGCATCGACCACGCGAACCCCGCCAGGATCGACCCGGCCAGGAACAGGCCGATGCCGATCAGCATGAGGTGCTTGCGGCCGAAGAAGTCGGCGAGACGCCCATAGATCGGCACCGAGACGGCCTGCGCGAGCACGTAGATCGAGAACAGCCAGGGGATCTGCGAGAAGTTGCCGAGTTCGCGGGCGATCGAGGTGGACGCCGTGGCGATGATCGTGGAGTCCAGCGCCACAAGCGCCGTCGCGAGCATGAGCGAGAGGAGGATGGGACCGCGCTCGGAGCGCAGCCCTACGCCGTCGCGCGGAATCGTGTTCTCTGACATCGCATGATGCAATCCGGATGCCGCCTCCGCTATTCCCCGCGGACGGCGCGGCGACGGACCGTCCGCGTGCTGCGAAGCGGGAGCCCGACGATGGAGTCGAGGACGGCTCGGGCTCGGAGCAAGCGGTCGATCGAGTCGGTGATGCGCGCACGTTCGGCAGCGATGCCGTCGGGACTCGACGCCAGTGCTTTGCGGGCAACACAACAGACCATCGAACGCGCGATGCGCGACGGCCATGGTGAAGCCGGCCTGGCGCTCCTCTCGCGGTACGTATAACGAAGCCGGTAAGTGCCTGCAGCGGAACCTCGACCGCAAGAAGGGCCCGGCTCGGCACTGAAAGAATGGACCCATGGCCCAACCCGTGAACCCGCCCCGCGGCATGCGCGACTTCCTCCCAGCCGACAAGGCCCGCCGCGAGCACGCGCTGGGGATCATCCGCTCCAGCTATGCGGCGCAGGGCTTCGATGAGATCGAGACGCCGGTCATGGAGGATGCCTCGCGACTGCACTCGGGACTCGGCGGCGACAACGAGAAGCTCGCGTTCGGCATCCTGCGCCGAGGTCTCACGCGGGAGACGGTCGCGGAGCTGGCGACGGCCGGCGACCTCGAGGCTCTCACCGATCTCGGTCTGCGCTTCGACCTCACCGTGCCGCTCGCACGGTTCTACGCCAGCCACCGGGCGGCGCTGCCGAGCGTGTTCAAGTCCATCCAGATCGCGCCGGTCTGGCGGGCGGAGCGCCCGCAGAAGGGCCGCTACCGGCAGTTCGTGCAGTGCGACATCGACATCATCGGCGAGCAGGGCGTCATTGCCGAGATCGAGCTGATCACGGCGACGATCGCCACGCTCGACGCGCTCGGGCTCACCGGCTGCACGATCCGGATCAACCACAGGGCGATCCTGCGCGGACTGATCGCGTCGTGGGGTGTGGCCGAGGCCGACTATGAACGCGCCATGATCACGATCGACAAGGAAGACAAGATCGGGGTCGACGGCGTGGTCGCCGAACTCGTCGAACTGGGTCTCGTGCCGGAATCCGCCTCGGCCGTCGTCGCCGAGAGTCTCTCCGGCCTTCCCGACGACGGCTGGAACCTCGACCGCGGCGTCGTGCCACCGCCTGCCTGGCTCGACACGGATGCGTACCGCAGCCTGCACGAGATCCGGGATGCGGTCGCCGCCGTCTCTCCCGGCACTCCGCTGGTCTTCTCGCACAACCTGGTGCGCGGAATGGGCTACTACACGGGCGCGATCTTCGAGATCCAGCACCCCGAGTTCGGGTACTCGCTGGGCGGGGGAGGCCGGTACGACGGCATGATCGGCCGCTTCCTCGGCACCGATGTGCCCGCCGTGGGCTTCTCACTCGGGTTCGAGCGCATCGTCGACCTGGTGGAGGTGCCCGAGCAGGCCGCGGGAGACGCTGTGGTGCTCGTCTACGACCACGACGTCGACGCGCCGACGCTGTTCCGGCTCAAGGCGCAGCTCGTGGACTCCGGCGCCCGGGTGCGGGTGGAACGCCGCGTGAAGAACCTCAAACCGCTGCTGGCACGCCTGGCGGATGCCGGGTACACGCGATTCGCGCCCGTCACCCCCGCGACGACCGAGGTCGACGACCTGCAGTTCCGCGACCTCGGCTGACCGGCAGCGGCTACCACCTAACCGCGCAGCGACTCCAGAGTCTCCCGCACCCGCTCGAAAACGTCGCGATCGACGGTGACGCCGTTGTGGCGAAGCGCCAGCACCGCAGCACCCACCGCGCCATCCGCCACCGAACGCACCTCTGTCACGCCGGAGAGACCCTCGACGGGCAGTCCCAGCGCTCCGAGCACACCCCCACCGCACACGACGGGCCCGCGCACGGCGGCGGTGTCGATCGCGGCGAGCGTCGTGTGCAAGGCGGCACGGGCATCCGTCACGATCCTGCTGGCGACGTCGTCGTCGCCGGCCTTGAACACGAGCGGCGCGAACCTGGCGAGCTCGATCGGACGCAGGGCGTACACCGCGTCGAGCAGCAGCCGAAGGGACTCCGGCCGTCCATCGTAACCGGGCGTGTTCGACGCGTCGGCCGGCACGTTCAGCACCCCCAAAAGTAGGGGAGTCAGTGACGTGCGCGGACCGCGCCCGTCCAGCTGCGCGGCGACCGAGCGCACCACCTGCTGGCCCAGCCAGAACCCGGAGCCGTCGTCGCCCAGCAGCCAGCCAAGGCCGTCGGCCGAGAGGTCCTGCTGCCCGCCCCGCACCCGGATCGCGGCGGCGCCCGTGCCGGCCACCACCGCGTACCCGTCCGCCTCCCACGCCCCGGAGCAGAACGTCGCCAGCAGGTCGGACTCCAGCACCACGCGACCCCGCACATCCACCGCGTTCAGGGCGGCGGTGATCCAGTCGGTGGAGACGTAGGTGCGCGATCCGGCCATGGCGAGCACCGCTGTGTCGGCGATCGCGGACACGGATGCCTGTGCCAGCGCCGACCGCACCGCGGCCACCACTTCTCGTGCGGCATGTTCGGTACCCGACGAGATCGGATTCCCCGATCCCGCCTTGCCGTAGCCGAGGCATTCGCCCGTGGCCGTGAGCACCACCGCGCGGGTGGACGTGCCGCCTGCGTCGACGGCGAGGAGATTTCCCATAGGTTGCGTTTCGATTTCGGAGCTTGATAAGCGGGCCAGATGTCCTGATAATACTTTTCAGCCAGACCCCGACGAAGTGAGACGGATTTTCACATGAATGCTTCCCCCGGAGTGACCAGCGACCAGGGCGCCGTCCCGGCCGCTGCGGGCCCGGGCGTCGGCATGCGCATCCAGTCTCGCCTTCCCCAGATGTCGCAGGCAATGGCGAAGATCGCCTCGCTGCTGCTGGAATCCCCGGATGCCCCGCTGCGGCTCTCGATCACCGAGCTCGCCGAGTCCGCCGGTACTTCGCCCGCGACAGTGACGCGATTCTGCCGAACCATCGGCTTCTCCGGCTACGTGCCGCTACGCGTCGCCGTCGCATCGGATGTCGGCCGCGAGCGAGCGCGCGAGACCTGGAGCGAAGACATCGGCCGGGCGTTCGGCCCGGACGACTCGCCCACGCAGGTCATGAGCACCCTGCTCACCGCGCACACCCGGTCGCTGCACGAGACGGCGGAGCTCATCGACCTCGCCCGGCTCGAGCGGATCGCCACGCGCGTGGCCACCAGCCGCCATGTCGACCTGTACGGCATCGGCGGCAGCGCGATCATGGCCGAGGAGATGCAGTCCCGGCTCTACCGCATCGGGATCAACTCGCACTTCTGGCCAGAGGTGCACTCGGGCCTCACGAGTGCCGCGCTGCAGGACGAGCATTCGGTCGCCATCGGCATCTCGAACACCGGTCTCACCGAAGAGACCATTCAGATGCTCGAGTGCGCCAAGTCGACCGGTGCCCTCACGATCGCCGTCACGAACTCACCGGACTCGCCGCTGGCGCAGTTGGCGCACGAGCACATCGTGACTCTGGCGCACGAGCAGTTCCTGCAGCCCGACGACCTCTCGGCCAAGCACTCCCAGCTGTTCGTGCTCGACCTGCTCTATCTGCTGGTCGCACAGCGCAACTTCGGGCGTACGACGACGACGCTCGCTGCGTCTGCACTCGCGGTGTCCCCGCACCGCCGCTCGACACGGGGTCGCAGACCGCGCGACCTGGAGAAGTCCGGTCGCACCACCTCCGAACGACGCGAGGACTCACACGAAAAGGAGCACGCATGACCCGCCTCTTCGACGACTTCCGGCACGAGGCCGAGACGCGCATCGCCGCGTTGACGGCCGAGGCGGATGCCGGTGCCCTCGACCCCGCCATCGACCTGCTGGTCGACGCGGTCGTGGCAGGCGGCGTGCTCCAAGCCTTCGGCACGGGGCACTCGGAGGCGTTCGCGATGGAGATCGCCGGACGGGCGGGCGGACTCATCCCCACGAACCGCATCGCCCTGCGCGACGTCGTGCTGCGCGGCTCTCGCGAGGTGGACATCCTGGGAGGCAGCAGCCTGGAGCGCGACCCGGCGATCGTCGACGAGCTCTTCGAGCTGACCCCGGTGGGAGAGCACGATGTCTTCCTCATCGCGTCGAACTCCGGTGTGAACGGCTCCATCGTCGGCATGGCGCTGAAGGCGAAGGAGACCGGTCACAAGGTGATCGCGGTGACCAGCCTCGAGCACACCGACGCGGTCGAGCCGAAGCATCCGAGCGGCAAGAAGCTGCGCGACATCGCGGATGTCGTCATCGACAACAAGGCCCCGTACGGCGACGCCACGCTCGAGTTGTCCGGCGGGGTGAAGGCCGGCGCCATCTCGTCGATCACGGCGGCGTTCATCGCGCAGCTGCTCACTCTCGCCGTCGCCGAGCGCATCGGCGAATCCGGGCAGACCCCGCCCGTCTACATCTCGGCGAACATTCCGGGCGGGGACGAGCACAACCAGGCATTGGAGGACCTCTATCGAGACCGAATCAGCCGGACCGCCTGACCATCCGGCGATCCGGCCGCACCTGACGCACCACCAACACATTCGAGAACACGGAAAGGCAACATACCTACCATGACCACAGAAAACAGAGGACTGGACCGGCGCATGTTCCTGCGCGGCGCCTTGGCCGCCGCGGTCGCCGTGCCGATCACTGTCTCGCTCGCATCCTGCTCCAGCGGGAGCGGCAACGGTGGCGGCGGTGGCGGCACGAAGTCGGCGTCGAACCCGTTCGGCATCAAGCAGAGCTCGAGCATCGAAGCCGTGATCTTCAACGGCGGCTACGGCTACGACTACGTCACCTTCGCGGCGAACCTCGTCGACAAGAAGTGGAAGACGAAGTCCAAGGTCACGCCGCAGACGAACATCGCGCAGTCGCTGCAGCCTCGCTTCGTCGGTGGTAACCCGCCGGACCTCATCGACAACTCGGGTGCGAACCAGATCGGCTTCAACACGATCCTGAAGAGCCTCGAGACCCTCGACGACGTATTCGAGGCGAACAACTACGAGGGCAAGAAGATCTCCGACACCCTCTACCCGAACGTGAAGACGCCGGGCACCTTCAGCAACAAGTTCGTTGCGATGAACTACGTGATGACCGTGTACGCGATCTGGTATTCCGCCACCCTGTTCGAGGAGAACGGCTGGACCCCGCCCAAGACCTGGGACGAGGCGACCGACCTCGGTGCCAAGGCGAAGGCGAAGGGCAAGTACCTCTTCGTCTGGGGCAAGGAGGCTGCGACCTACTGGCTGACGCTCGCACTCGACTCGGCCATCAAGGAGGGCGGCATGGACGTGCTCAACGCGGTCAACAACCTCGAGAAGAACGCGTGGTCGCAGAAGCCGATCCAGGATGTCTTCAACGCGTTGGGCAAGATCGTGTCGCTTGGGTACTTCATCCCGGGCGGCGCCGGAACGCAGTTCACGGCCGCACAGGCGAAGTGGAGCAACGACCAGCAGGCGATCCTGTATGCATCGGGTGGCTGGATCGAGAACGAGATGAAGAAGGCGACCGCGCCGAACTTCAAGATGACGGGTGCTCCCGCGCCGACGGTGACGACGAGCCCGAAGATGCCGTACGAGTCGCTTCGCGCGGCGGCCGGTGAGCCGTACATCGTTCCCTCGCAGGGTAAGAACGTCGCAGGCGGCAAGGAGATCATGCGTGCCATGCTCTCCAAGGACGCCGCGACGAACTTCTCCAAGACGCGTCTCGCGCCGACCATCGTCAAGGGTCTCGTGCCCTCCGACGGTTTCGGTTCGACCGCGCTCGTGTCCCAGACCAAGATGCTCGACGCCGCAGGCTCGAACATCTTCGACTGGGAGTTCGCCAGCCTGTACGGTCTCAACACCGACCAGCTCGTGATCTGGAACTCGTTCCTCTCAGGGGCTGCCACGGTGGCACAGTTGACGCAGCAGATGCAGGCGATCTCGGACAAGGCCGCGGCATCCAAGTGACCGTACCGAACAGCACCACGACGACCGGGGGGCGGCTCGCCCCGCCCCCCGGGCGCCGCCGTACGACCAAGTGGACCTTCGATCGGGTCAGCTTCATGGCGGTGTTCCTCATCCTGCCCCTGGCGATCTTCCTGATCTTCGTGATCCTGCCGTTCGTCCAGGCGATCTACTACTCGCTCACCGACTGGGGCGGGTTCTCGCCGACGATGAACTTCATCGGCTTCACGAACTTCATCAACCTCGCGCAGGACTCGACGTTCATGCACGCGGTGCTCAACTGCATCCTGCTGGGCTTGATCGTGCCTTTCGTCACGATCTTCGTCGCACTCGTCATCGCGAGTGTGGTCACGGTCGCAGGCCCCAGCAAGGGGCAGATCCGCGGCATCAAGGGCTCGGGCTTCTACCGCACCGTCTCGTTCTTCCCGTACTGCATCCCGGCCATCGTGATCGGCCTGATCTGGGCGGAGGTGTACGACCCGAGTTCCGGCCTGTTGAACGGTTTCCTCACCGCGATCGGCCTTCACCAGTTCACGAACTTCGCCTGGCTGGGCGTGGTGGCCACCGCGATGCCGGCGTCGATGTTCGTCATCATCTGGGGCTTCATCGGCTTCTACACGGTGCTGTTCGTCGCAGCGATCAAGGCCATCCCGGCCGAAACCTACGAAGCCGTGCGCCTCGACGGTGCAGGACGCTTCCGCACCGCGATCTCGATCACGATCCCGTCGATCCGTGACAACATCCAGACCGCATACATCTATTTGGGTATCGCGGCCCTCGACTCCTTCGTCTACATGTCCGCGCTGTTCCCCAATGCCGGCGGACCGGCCAACACGACACTCGTGATCAGCCAGGACCTGTTCAACACGGCGTTCCGCAAGGGCCAGTTCGGCTACGCAACGGCGATGGGCGTCGTTCTCGCGGCGATCACGCTGCTGTTCGCGGCGATCGTGTTCGCGGTGAACCGGCTGAGCAAGGGACGAGAAGAGAAGGGCCGAGCATGACCGCCACCGCCTCGACCGTGAAGGCCGGCACGGCCGGCCTCAAGCCTTCCCGTAACAAGACGAAGCTCACCGGCGGCGACGTCGCCGTCGGCACCGCCTCGCACGTCCTGCTGGTCGCCTGGTCGCTGATCGTGGGCATCCCGCTGCTGTGGGTGTTCATGTCGTCGTTCAAGACGACGAAGCAGATCCTCGACAGCCCGTTCAGCCTGCCGCAGAAGCTCGACTTCACGAACTACGTCAACGCGTGGAACGGGTCGGGCATCGGCAGCTACTTCGCCAACACCCTGATCGTGGTCGTGAGCGCACTCGTGATCGTCATGATCCTGGGCGCCATGTGCGCCTACGTGCTCGCACGTTTCAAATTCTTCGGCGCCCGGGCGATCTACTACCTGATGCTCGCCGGCCTCACGTTCCCGCCTTTCCTCGCGATCGTGCCGCTGTTCAAGATCCTGCAGGGCATCGGCCTGCTGAACACCCTGCCCGGCCTGATCCTCACGTACGTCGCGTTCGCGCTCCCGTTCACCGTCTTCTTCCTGTACTCCTTCTTCCAAGGGCTGCCGGACGAGATCTACGAGGCAGCGCAGGTCGACGGCGCCAGCGAGTGGCGCACGTTCTTCCAGGTGATGCTGCCGATGGCCACCCCCGGCATGGCAGCCGTCGCGATCTTCAACTTCCTCGGCCTGTGGAACCAGTTCCTCCTGCCTGTGGCGTTGAACTCGAACCAGAGCAACTACGTGCTCACCCAGGGCATGGCATCCTTCGCGTCGCAGGCGGGGTACTCCGTCGACTTCGGCGCGCTGTACGCAGCCGTGGTCATCACGGTCATCCCCGTGCTCATCGTGTACGTCTTCTTCCAGCGTCAGCTGCAGGGATCGGTGTCGCAGGGCACCAGCAAGTAGCAGGCAACTCCACGTCAGCGGGCGGTCGTCATGAGGACGGCCGCCCGCTGCTGTGCAACGCCCAGAGCCCCGCCCTAGCGCGGATATAGACTTGGCCGCGCCGGGCGCTCGCCCGTGCCCCTGTCGGCGCCGTCGCCGGCGACACCCCCTCACCCATGAAGAAACAAGGAGACCGTTGTGGCTTTGATCGAGGCTGTAGGCGCTCGCGAGATTCTGGATTCCCGCGGCAACCCGACCGTCGAGGTCGAGGTGCTTCTCGAAGACGGCACCGTGTCGCGTGCGGCTGTTCCCTCCGGCGCATCCACCGGAGCGTTCGAGGCGTACGAGCTCCGCGACGGCGACAAGTCGCGCTACGGCGGCAAGGGCGTCGAGAAGGCCGTCGACGCGGTGCTCGACGAACTGGGCCCGGCGATCGAGGGTTTCGAGGCATCCGAACAGCGTGCGGTCGACGCAGCGCTCATCGAGGTCGACGGCACCGAGAACAAGAGCCGCGTCGGAGCCAACGCCATCCTGGGCGTGAGCCTCGCTGTCGCCCGTGCCGCGGCCGACGCCGCCGACCTCCCGCTCTTCCGTTACGTGGGCGGCCCTAACGCACACTTGCTCCCGGTGCCGCTGTTCAACGTCATCAACGGCGGCGAGCACGCCGACAACGGCATCGACATGCAGGAGTTCTTCCTCGCGCCGATCGGCGCATCCACCTTCCGGGAGGCGCTGCGCTGGGGTGCAGAGACCTACCACGTGCTCAAGTCCGAGCTCAAGGCGGCGGGGTTCAGCACGGGCCTCGGCGACGAGGGCGGCTTCGCCCCCGACCTGCCGAGCAACCGGGAGGGTCTCGACTTCCTCGTCAAGGCGATCGAGAAGGCGGGCTTCACCCCGGGCAGCGACATCGCACTCGGGCTGGATGCCGCGGCCACCGAGTTCTTCGACGACGGCGTGTACACGCTCGACAAGAAGCAGTGGTCGGCGCCCGAGCTGATCGACTACTACGCCGACCTCGTCGACTCGTACCCGATCGTGACGATCGAGGACGGCCTCGCCGAAGACGACTGGGAGAACTGGCAGCTGCTCACCGAGAAGCTCGGAAAGAAGATCCAGCTCGTCGGCGACGACCTGTTCGTGACCAACCCGAAGCGCCTGGCCAAGGGCATCGAGCTCGGGGTCGCCAACTCACTGCTGGTCAAGGTCAACCAGATCGGCACCCTCACGGAGACGCTCGACGCTGTCGCTCTGGCGCACCGCTCCGGCTACACCACGATGTTCTCGCACCGCTCAGGCGAGACCGAGGACACCACCATCGCAGACCTCGTCGTGGCGGTGAACTCCGGTCAGATCAAGAGCGGTGCACCCGCTCGAAGCGAACGCGTCGCCAAGTACAACCAGCTGCTGCGCATCGAGGAGGAGCTCGACACGGCAGCAGAGTACGCCGGCCGCAGCGCCTTCCCGCGCTTCACGGCGTAGCTCACGGGATTCGGGGCGGGCGTGCACCAGACTGGAAGCATGCCCGCCTCGAACGTTCGCGCCTCCGCGAAATGGCTGCGCGGCATCCGCTTTTCCTGGTTCAGCCTTGTGATGCTCGGCCTCGTCGTGCTGGGTGTGCTGGTCGTAGCGCCCACGCTGAACCTCTACGTCGACCAGCAGCACCAGATCGCGAAGCTCGAGCAGAGCAACGCCGACACGGCGAAGAAGGTCACCGATCTGAACAAGCAGGTCGCGGACTGGAGCGATCCGGACTACATCAAGGCCCAGGCCAGGCAGCGACTGCTCTTCGTGATGCCGGGGGAGACCAGCTATCTTGTGATCGACGACCGGCCGCCGGCACCTAAGAAGAATGACGCACCGGTGAGTTCGAGCATCCAGAAGACCAAGTCGGACTGGCTCACCACGATCGCCGGATCGTTCCTCACTGCAGGGCTGACCGACCAGACGGCCGCGCAACTCTCCCGATGAATTCTCCAGAGTGATCCGATGACAACACCCCCGTTCGATGCGGTGTCGGCGCGCGACATCGAGGTCGTCTCAGCACAGCTCGGCCGCCCGGCACGTGGCGTGATCGGCATCGCCGCGCGATGCGTGTGCGGCGCTCCCACCGTGGTGGCCACCGCGCCACGGCTGCCCGGCGGTGCACCCTTCCCGACGCTCTACTACCTGAGCCATCCGGCCGCGACGGCCGCGATGTCGAGGCTGGAAGCATCCGGAATCATGGCCGAATTCGGCCGGATGCTCGAAGATGACGAAGAATTGCGTGCTGCCTACCAGCGTGCTCACGCCGCATACCTCGCCGACCGTGACAGCGTGGAGCATGTCGAGGAGATCGACGGATTCTCCGCCGGCGGCATGCCCACCCGGGTCAAATGCCTGCACGCGCTGGCCGCGCATGCGCTGGCGGCAGGACCGGGAGTGAATCCGATCGGCGACCTCGCGCTGGCGCGTGGCGACTGGTCGCCGGATGCGTGCGAATGTGCCGACTACCCCGTGCGGTAGATTGGACTCATACTTTTCGTTTCAAGGAGACGCTGCACTGTGCCCAAAATCCTGATCGTCGGCGGCGGATACGCCGGCTTCTACACGGCCTGGAAACTCGAGAAGTGGCTGCGCAAGGGCGAGGCAGAGGTCACGCTCGTTGACCCGCTTCCCTACATGACGTACCAGCCCTTCCTCCCCGAGGTCGCCGCTGGTGAGATCGAGCCGCGCCACGCGGTCGTCTCCCACCGCCGTCACCTCAAGAAGACGAACGTGATCACGGCGAAGGTCACCTACGTGAACCACGCCGAGAAGAAGGCGACGATCACGCCGGCGATCGGCGAGCCGTGGGAGTTCGAGTACGACCAGGTCGTGGTCACCGCCGGTGCGGTGAGCCGCACGTTCCCGATCCCGGGCGTGGCCGACCAGGCGATCGGCCTGAAGAACATCGAGGAAGCAGTCGCGATCCGCGATCGCATCCTGGGCAACTTCGACAAGGCTGCGGCGCTCCCGCCCGGGCCGGAGCGCGAGCGACTGCTCACGTTCGTCGTCGTCGGTGGTGGATTCGCCGGCATCGAGGCCTTCGCCGAGATGCGGGCGTTCGCGAGCGCGCTGCTGAAGCAGTACCCGCAGATCACGTTCGAGGAGACGCACTTCCACCTGATCGAGGCGATGGGCCGCATCATGCCCGAGGTCTCGCTGCCCACGAGCCACTGGGTGATCAAGAACCTGGCCGAGCGCGGTGCGCAGATCCACCTGGAGACCCAGCTCTCCAGCGCGGTCGACGGCCACATCGAGCTGTCCACTGGCGAGAGCTTCGACTCCGACCTGATCGTGTGGACGGCCGGTGTCATGGCGAACCCGCAGATCGTGCGGCACACCGACCTGCCGATCGAGGAGCGCGGACGACTCCGCGTTCGCGCCGACCTGCGCGTCGGAACCGATGACGACATCATCGCGGATGCCTGGGGCTGCGGAGACGTGGCGGCCGTTCCCGACCTCACCGGCTTCGGTGTCGGAGGGTACTGCGTTCCGAACGCCCAGCACGCCGTGCGTCAGGCAAAGCTGCTGGCGAAGAACATCGTCGCGGCGCTGCGTGGCGAGGGCATCAAGGAGTACTTCCACAAGCCCCTAGGTGCGGTGGCCGGTCTCGGCCTCGGCATCGGTGTCTACCAGTACAAGAACCTCGCCATCAAGGGCCTGATCGCATGGTTCATGCACCGCGGATACCACGGCCTGGCCATGCCGAGCTGGGAACGCAAGTGGCGCGTGCTGGGCGACTGGTGGCTGGACTTCTGGCTCGGCCGCGACAACGTCTCGCTGGCCGCCGTGCAGAACCCGCGAGGCGTCTTCGAGGAGTTCGCGGCGCGTCCGAAGCCTCAGGTCGAGGCGGCCTCGCCGAAGAACGACGCCGCGCCTGCCGCGGCCAAGAAGCCGGCGGCGAAGAAGGAGCCGGCCAAGGCATCCGTCGCCAGCTGAGTACGACGTCGAACGGCCGCGCGGGCGAGACCTGCGCGGCCGTTCGTGTCGCCGTCGCACTGCCTGCGCCGAACCACCCTTGAAGTGCCGAGCCACCCAGGAATCGGCGCGAATTCGCGGGTGGCTCGGCAACATGCGGGTGGCTCGCGGCACGAAGGCGGCTAACCTGCGTGTAGCTGCGCGGCGCCCCCGTAGCCCAATCGGCAGAGGCAGGCGACTTAAAATCGCTTCAGTCTGGGTTCGAGTCCCAGCGGGGGCACCGAGGATTGAGGGCTGGAAAAGCGAGCTCGCTCGCTTTTCCAGGCCGATTGACTCGGTTGAGCGACGCGGGCACCGCGTCGCGAGCACAAGCGATTGACCCGTGAAGCCGCGAGCACAAGCGATTGACCCGTGAAGCCGCGAGCACAAGCGATTGACCCGTGAAGCCGCGAGCACAAGCGATTGACCCGTGAAGCCGCGAGCACAAGCGATTGACCCGTGAAGCCGCGAGCACAAGCG
>NZ_BAAGWY010000007.1:0-110171 GCF_054780115.1 Humibacter ginsengiterrae | reverse complement strand
GCGATTTAGCCGCGAAGCCGCGATCACGTTACTCGCGCAGGTACCCGCAGAGCACGGGCACGTGCCATCCGAGAGTCTCGTTCAGGGTGACGGTTCTGAGGTCGGGTGCGTCGGAACAGGCATCCTGCGCTGCCGGGATCTGCTGCGACCAGCTGGGTCCGGATGAGCGACGCGTCCAGGTGGGCAGGTAGTTCGCTGTCAGGCAGGCGGCGACGCAGGCTACGGCCGCTAGCCCGAGCGTGTACCGAACCCTGTACCGTCGCCTTGGATGGCCCCCCGGCGCTAGATCGGTCGGGTGCCGGGGCCGGCGAAGCAGCACGTCGGCGGCGACGAGCGCGATGCTGATCAACAGCATTCCGGGGACCACGCCGTACCTGGTCAGCCAGATGTGCAGCAGCTGACTGTGCGAGAGCGCCGCGTAGTCGTAGAACGGAGCGGGGTTGTCCACGACGGATGCCGTCCAGACGACGATCGAGAGGGTTGCCGCCGCGAGGATGGCCAGGCGTTGCCGCGCAAGGGCGTGACGCCAGGCGACGGCCACCAGCCCGGCGAGCAGCGCGACGATGGCCACGGCGAGGATCAGGCCTCCAGTCGCCACGAACCGCCCGACCTGGCTCTGCGGCATGAGGTCGGGAACGATCGCGTTGATCAGGTATCCCTCCGCGATCGAGAGGGGTGAGTCCTGTGCTGCGCTCGGCAGGCTTCGCGGTGCCAGGAGGGTGACGACGAGCTGCGTGGCAATTCCGATCGCCGGGCCGGCGACGAGCATCCACCCGTGTCGCCTGCGTGCCGCCGGAACCAGCAGAGGGAGAAGGAAGACGGCCTGGATCTCGCTGAGTGCGGCGGCGAGGCCCATCAGGCTCATGATGACGGCACCGCCTCGGGTGCGGGGCGTGAAGAGGAGCAGCCAGAACAGCATCCACATGAGCAGGGAGTGCAGGTTCGTCGGGGTGCCGAGAACGTCGCGGGGGCCCAGCGGAAGTAGCACGACGACGGAGGCCAGGATCACGCGCAGGGTTCGGCTGAACAGCACATCGCGCGAGGCGACGAAGACGACGCACGCGATCGCTCCGGTGACCAGGCACGCGCCCGCGGTCATCCCCAGCGCCCAATCGGCTGCGGGTAGCCACTGCACCACCGCTGCGGCGATCAGGCGCGGGACGAACTGGAGGTAACCGGCGTAGGGGACGAACGTCGCGCCGAAGAGTCCGTGTTGCTCCGCACCGAAGAGGAACAGCCGGCCGTCTTCGGCCCACAGAGTGTCGTGCGCCACCGGAGGCAAGCGGAACCACACCAGCAGCGCCGCACCCAGCGTGGCAGCTGGGAACCCGAGGGAGAACAGGGCGCGCCGCCGGAGACGATGGTCCGGTGCCTCTGGCGGGTTCCCGTGCGGGCGAGACGGCACTCGTATGCTGCGCGGAGCGAGAACCGTCATGAACCCATCGCACGCTCAGCACCCACAGGAACGAACAAGAGTCGGCGGCTTGGCCGCGTCTCACAACGTTCTCGTCAGCAGCTCATAAGTCGCGCACACAGGGACTCCGGCTCACGACGGAGACCCGCGGTACGGAGGAGTGCATTCCGTCCAGTAGGTTAGGTATGCCTAAGCTTCCCGGCGAAAGAGAGTGTGCGTGACCACAGGGACCGTCATCATGATGGGCATCATCGCGGGTGGGACGATCTTCATCGGTCTTCCGATCGGAAGGCTTCCAGCACGCGGCGCGGGTCTGCGGGCGCTCCTCAACGCCATCACCATCGGGGTCCTGCTCTTCCTGCTCTGGGACGTGCTCGCGCACGCCGTCGACCCGGTGGATGCCGCGCTCACCGCAGCGACGGACGGCCGGTCCTGGTGGCCGTTCGCCGGGCTCGCGGCGCTGTTGTTCGCAGGCATTGCCATGGGGCTCATCGGGCTCGTCGCCTACGACCGCTGGATCGCGCGGAGACCTCGCGAGCTGCACGTGCCGATCCATGGCGTGCTCCGGCTCGGCGACCCGGCCAGCAGGCTCGCGTTCCTCATCGCGGTGGGCATCGGGCTGCACAACTTCTCCGAAGGTCTTGCGATCGGCCAGTCGGCCGCTTCTGGCCAGTTGCAGCTCGCGGTCACCCTCGTCATCGGCTTCGCCCTGCACAACGCGACGGAGGGCTTCGGTATCACCGCGCCGATGGCGGCGTCGTCAGTACGGCCGCGCTGGCGTCAACTGGCGATTCTCGGTGCGATCGGCGGTGGCCCCACCTTGGTCGGAACCCTGCTCGGCAGCGTCGTGGTCAACGACGCGCTCGGCCTGGTCTTCCTGGCGCTCGCCGCAGGGTCGATCATCTACGTGCTCGTGCAGCTGATCGGAGTCGCGCTCAAGATGAGCCGCGGCTACACGCTCTATATCGGGGTCATGATCGGGCTGATCGCGGGCTTCGTGACGGACTTCATCGTGAGTGCCGGGGGAGCGTAGGCGCATAGAGCCCACTCCCTGGCGCGCCTCACACGCCTGAGGTGTGGAAGATCCGGCCGATGACGAAGGTGGCTGCGAGCGCGATGGCTCCGCCGATCACGACACGGAATGCGGCTCTCCAGCGCGAGCTTCCGCCGATCGCTGCGGCGGCGTATCCGGTGAGTCCGAGCGCCACGATGACCGCGGCGAACGTGATCGGGATGCGGTACGCCGCCGGGAGCAGGATCGTCAGCATCGGGAGCGCGCCGCCGACGAAGAACGACAGCGCCGACGCCAGGGCCGCATGCCAAGGACTGACGACGTCGTCGGGGTCGATGTCGAGCTCCGCTGACAGGTGCGCCCGGAGGGCGTCGTGTTCGGTCAGCTCGGTCGCCACCAGGTACGCGGTCTTCTCCGAGAGCCCCTTCGCGCGGTACAGGCCGGCGAGCTCCTCGAACTCCTCTTCGGGCATCGTGGCGAGTTCTTCGGTCTCCTTCGCGATCAGCGCGCGCTCGCTGTCGCGCTGACTGCTGACTGAGACGTATTCTCCGAGCGCCATCGAAACGGCTCCGCCCACGAGCGCTGCAAGACCGGCGACGACGATGGGGCCGATGCTGGGTGTCGCACCCGCGACACCGACGACGATCGCCGCCACCGACACGATTCCGTCGTTGGCGCCCAGCACCCCGGCTCGCAGCCAGTTCAGCCGCTGCGCGAGGCCGACGCGGTGCGGCTCATCCGCATGCTGACCCGGTACCGGAACATTCTGTTCGGACATGTCGGAAGCACATCACACGTTGCGCGTCGTATCCAGCAAGGATTGGCACACCTTCGGTGCGGCGCAGGGGTGCGGTCCGGTCCCGGATGATGCATACTTGGTCAACTGACCAAGTTCGGCGGACGGGCGACCCGTCGATCTCGTTGTCTCTGTTCGACGAGGAGCAGGAGCCATCATGCAGCACATCACATCGCAACCCGAACGGTCCGGCGCATGACGCGCATGTCGGTCTCCGAGCGACGAGCCGCCCTCGTCAGCGCCGCACTGCGGGTGATCGCGCGGGAGGGGGTCTCGGCCGCCACGACGCGCGCGATCTCCGCGGATGCCGGCATGCCGCAGGCATCCTTCCACTACGCCTTCGAATCCCGCGACGAGCTGATGCGCGAGGTGGTGAAGCACGTCGTGGAGCAGGAGGAGCGCTCGATCCTGCCCGCGATGGTGCCGGCATCCGCTCCCGCCGACATGCGCGAGGCGCTGCGCGCCGGCCTGCAGCACTACTTCGCAGGGGTCGTCGCCGACCCGGATCACGAGCGGGCGATGTACGAGCTGGCGCAGTACTCGCAGCGCACGCCCGGCGCAGAGCACCTCGCGCGGCTGCAGTACGAGAGCTACTTTGCGCTCGCGGTCGCCTCGCTCGAGACCGCGGCAGAACTGGTCGGCGCCCGCTGGCTGCGGCCGGTCGACGAGATCGGACGCCTGCTGGTCGGACTCACCGACGGACTCACGTCGACGTGGCTGGCGACCCGTGACGACGCGGCCGCCCATCGGCTCATCGATTTCGCAGCGGATGCCGTCGCGCGGCTGAGCGAGCCGGTCGCCGAAGCCGTGGATGTGCGGCCGCATGAAGATCGCACCAGCGCCTTGGGAGCACGGGCATGAGCGCGGACAACGCGACGGCGGACGACGCTCCGCTGACGGTCGCCGTCTTCGCCGAGCCGGTCCGGCGCGTCGGCGGACGCTGGATCGCCGCCTTCGCACTCGCCTGGTTCGGCGTCTGGATGGCGCAGCTCACGCCCATCCAACTGCTGCTGCCCGCGCAGATCCAGAATCAGTTGAAGACGGATGACTGGGTGCAGAACGTGATCGCGTTCGGCATCATCTCCGGCATCTCCGCTCTCTGCGCCATCGTCGCCTTTCCGGTGACGGGCGCGCTCTCCGACCGCACCACGAGCCGGTTCGGCCGCAGAAGGCCTTGGATAGCAGCGGGCGCGTTGATCTTCGCGGTCTCGCTGCTGCTGCTCGGCGTGCAGAACACCATGGCCGGCATCGGAGTCTTCTGGTGCTTCGCGCTGATCGGGTTCTGCGTGCTCACGGCGGCACTCACCGCCACCATCAGCGACCAGGTTCCGGTCGACCAGCGCGGTTATGTCTCGGGCTGGTTGTCGGCTCCGCAGGCGATCGGCATCATCGCCGGCATCCTGCTCGTCACGATGCTCGCACTGGGCACGTTTCTCGGCTACGCGGCGATGGCCGTGCTGCTCATCGTGTTCGTGATCCCGTTCCTCTTCATCCCCGATGCCGTGCTGCTGCCCAGCCAGCGGGCGCCGTGGTCGCTGGCGGCCATGATGGACTCGCTGTGGATCAGCCCGAAGCGCTACCCGGACTTCGGCTGGACGCTGCTGAGCCGCATCCTGGTGAACTTCGGCAACGCGTTCGGTACGACGCTGCTGCTGTACTTCCTCGAGTTCGGGCTGCATGACAAGCAGGCGCAGGACGACCTCGTCGTGCTCACGCTCATCTACATGGTCTTCGTGATCGCGGCCGCACTGGGTCTCGGCAAGCTCTCCGACGTGCTGGGCAGACGCAAGGCGTTCGTGTTCCTGTCCTCGACGCTCCAGGCACTGGCCGCGCTGATCCTGGCGTTCGTGCCGACGTTCGGGGTCACGATGATCGCCGCCGGCCTGCTCGGCCTCGGATACGGATGCTTCCTGGCGGTCGACCAGGCGCTCGCGACCCAGGTGCTCCCCGACCCGGAAACACGCGGAAAGGATCTCGGCATCATGAACATCGCGACCGCTGTGCCGCAGGCGGCAGCGCCGTTGCTCGGCGCGCTGCTGGTGTTCGTGGCAGGTTTCGCGGGCCTGTTCATCATGGCCGCGGTGTTCGCCTTCGCAGGCGCCGTCGCCGTCTCCCGGGTGAAGTCGGTGCGCTGATGACGGTCATCGCCCAGCAAGACCAGCACGAAAGCTCCGGAATGCGCTCTTCTGCCATCGACCTCTCGCTGCCGCCGCAGGCATCCCGCCGACGCTGGGGGAACCCTGCGCTGTATTGGCCGTCGCTGACCGCGGCGACCGCTCACCTCGACGCGCCGGTCGCCGTGCTCGAGCTCGACGCGTTGCGGGCCAACGCGCATGACATGCTCCGCCGAGCGGGCGGAACTCCCATCCGCATCGCCTCGAAGTCCGTGCGCGTGCGAGCCGTCGTCGAGGCCGCACTGGCGCTGCCCGGGTTCCGCGGCGTGCTCGCGTACACGCTGCCAGAGGCACTGTGGCTGGCCGAGGGGGACAGCGAGCACGAGCCGATCCATGATGTCGTCGTCGGATACCCGACGGCTGCCCGCTCCGCCATCCACCGCCTCGCGACCTCGCCGGAGCTCTCCTCACGCGTGACCCTCATGATCGATTCGGTCGATCACCTCGACCTCATCGACAGCGTCGCAGCGCCCGGCGCTCGCGAGAGCGTTCGCGTCGCCCTCGAACTGGATGCCTCCTGGCTCGGCCCCGTCGGCCGCATCGGCGTCTTCCGCTCTCCCGTACACACGCCGGATGACGCTGAGAAACTGGCGGCACACATCGCGGCGCGCCCGGGATTCACGCTCATCGGCATGATGGCGTACGAGGCGCAGATCGCTGGCCAAGGCGACGCGCCCGCCGGCCGGCCCGGCTACGCGGCCACTGTGCGCTGGATGCAGCGCAACTCGAAGGCGGAACTCCTGGAGCGCAGGGCGGCCGCCGTCGCGGCAGTGCGTCGCGTCGCCGAGCTCGAGTTCGTCAACGGCGGCGGAACCGGCTCGCTCGAGTTCACCTCGTCAGATCCCTCCGTCACCGAGATCGGGGCGGGCAGCGGGCTGCTCGGGGGCCACCTGTTCGACAACTACCGCTCGTTCTCGCCTGCGCCGGCGGCCGCGTTCGCCCTCGACGTGGTGCGCAAAGCGCAAGCGGGGAGTGCCACGATCCTGGGCGGCGGATGGGTGGCATCCGGCCCGCCCGCCGCCGACAGGCTGCCTTCCATCGTCTGGCCCACCGGACTGCGGATGGCGCCGCGGGAGATGGCAGGCGAGGTGCAGACGCCGGTGAGCGGCCCGAACGCCGCGGGGCTGCGCACGGGCGACCGGGTGTGGTTCCGGCACACGAAGTCCGGGGAGCTGAGCGAGCACGTGAACGAGTTCGTCCTCGTCGAAGGAGGCGAGGTCGTCGGCTCCGTGCCCACCTACCGGGGCGATGGGAAGGCCTTCCTGTGAGCGGGGCAGCCAGGACGGGAGCGCTGTGGCGCAACTGGGGACGCAGCGAGAAGATCCGTCCCGCTCGAGTCGAGCGACCGAAGGATGCCGGTGCCGTGCAACGCGCGGTCGTGGCGGCGGCGACGCGCGGGCTGCATGTCAAGCCGATCGGTGCGGGGCACAGCTTCTCAGGGGCCGCGGTCGCGCCGGGCGTGCAGCTGGACCTGCATGCGCTGAGCGGCGTGCTCGCGGTCGATGAGGCATCCGCTCGGGTCACTTTCGGCGCAGGGACGAATCTGTACCGGCTCCCCGAGCTTCTGGAGCCGTACGGGCTGGCCCTGGAGAATATGGGCGACATCGACCGGCAGACGATCGCAGGCGCCACCTCGACCGGTACGCACGGCACGGGAGGCCGATTCGGCGGGCTGGCCACGCAGATCGCGGGCGCGACGCTCGTCACCGGCGACGGATCGCTCCTGAGCGTGAACGAGACCGAGAACGCCGAGCTGCTGCCCGCGGTGCGTCTCGGGCTCGGCGCACTCGGCGTGCTCGTCGACCTCACCATCCAGTGCGTGCCCGCTTTTCTGCTGCACGCCGTTGAGCGCTCTGAACCGCTCGGGGGGGTTCTGGATGCCTACCTCGAGCGGTCCGCGAACGAGGACCACTTCGAGTTCTACTGGTTTCCGCACACCGACACGGCTGTCACGAAGACGAACACGCGCCTGCCGGCGGACGCGGACCGGCATCCGCGCCCCCGGTTCGGTTCCTGGGTCGACGACGAACTGGTCGCGAATGGGGCCTATCGAGCGATCTGTGCGTTCGGCTCGGTCTTTCCTGCCATGGTTCCGCGGGTGAATCGTCTCGCGGCACGCCTGATGGGCAATGGCGACTTCACCGACGACTCGCCCCGCGTCTTCGTCAGCGACCGCTCGGTGCGGTTCCGGGAGATGGAATACGCCCTGCCGCGCGAGGCGGTGCCGCACGCCGTGCGCGAGGTGGATGCGCTCATCCGCTCCCGGGGCTGGCGCATCTCGTTCCCGGTCGAGGTCCGTTCGGCGGCCGCCGACGACAACTGGATGTCCACCGCCTACGGTCGCGACACCGGCTACATCGCGGTGCACCGCTACCACCGTGAGGACCCCAAGGAGTATTTCGCCGCGGTCGAGGCCATCATGCGCTCTCATGACGGACGACCGCACTGGGGCAAGATGCACACGCGCACGGCCGACGACCTGCGGCCGGCGTACCCGCGCTTCGACGACTTCGTGGCGGTGCGCGACCGGCTGGACCCCGCCGGGGTGTTCGAGAACCGCTACCTGCGATCCGTTCTTGGCCCGGTGCGCGTGGGCGCAGGCAGCGCCGGTTGAGCATGCCGGTCGGCATCGAAAGCTGCCGGTAGAACTGGCCTGAACCCGCCCGCCACGACCCTTCGCTGTGCACCTGCCACGGCCTAGCTCCGAGAGTCGTGGGAACGCGCAGAGTGTCGGCGGCGCGCCGGTAGGATGACCGGGTGTCGCGCTGACACGCCCGCCCACGCTCGCAAGGAGTAGCCCGCCATGGAATGGCTGATCCCCGTCATCATCATCGTCGTGATTCTGGTGATCATCGGCATCTACTTCTGGGCGATGTACAACTCGCTCGTCACGCTGAACGTGCGCGTCGACGAGGCGTGGAGCGACATCACCGTGCAGCTCAAGCGGCGTGCCGATCTGATCCCCAACCTGATCGAGACCGTCAAGGGCTACGCCGCACACGAGAAGACCGTCTTCGAAGACGTCACCAAGGCGCGCGCCGAGACGCTCTCCGCGCAGGGACCGGCAGAGGCGTCCGCCGCCGAGAACCACATCCAGCAGGCGCTGAAGAGCATCTTCGCGGTCGCCGAGGCGTACCCGCAGTTGCAGGCGAGCCAGAACTTCCTGCGCCTGCAGTCCGATCTGGTCGACACCGAAGACAAGATCCAGGCCGCTCGCCGCTTCTACAACGGCGGAGTACGCGAGTTCAACACGAAGATCCGGGTGTTCCCGAACAACCTGTTCGCCAAGCGCCTCGGGTTCAGCGCACGCGAGTTCTTCGAGGTCGCCGACGCGAACGCCATCGCCGAGCCACCGCGCGTGCAGTTCTGACCGCCGCGTCAGCCGATCTCGTAACCCCGACACCTCCGGACTGCAGGACACCCGTCTATGTACAGGGCGATAGCCGCGAACAAGCGGAACACCGTCTTCATCATCATCTTCTTCCTGGTCATCATCGGCCTGATCGGATGGCTCGCCAGCGCCCTGTTCCACAGCTGGGCGATCCTCATCGTCGTGATGATCGTGGCCGTGGCGTACGCCCTCATCCAGTACTTCGCCGCCTCCGGGCAGGCCATAGTGGCGTCGGGTGCGGTGGAGATACAGAAGGCCGACAACCCGCGCCTGTGGAACACGGTGGAGAACCTGTCCATCGCCACGGGGATGCCGATGCCGAAGGTGTACATCATCAACGACCCCGCCCCGAACGCATTCGCCACCGGGCGCGATCCGCAGCACGCCGTGGTCGCCGCGACCACGGGGCTTCTGGACATCATGGATGACTCCGAGCTCGAGGGCGTCATGGCTCACGAGCTCGGCCACGTGCGCAACTACGACATCCGGGTGTCGATGATCGTGTTCGGTCTCGTTGTCGCCGTCGGGCTGATCGCCGACATCCTGTTGCGCATGAGCATGTTCGGCGCGTTCGCCGGAGGCAACAACCGCAACAACAACAGCGGCGGAGGCGGCGGAAATCCGATCCTTCTGATCGTGGGCATCGTCGCGCTGATCCTGGCACCGCTGATGGCGTCGCTCGTGCAACTGGCGATCTCGCGTCAGCGCGAGTACCTGGCGGATGCCACCAGCGCCATGACCACGCGCAACCCCGACGAGCTCGCCAGCGCGCTCGCCAAGCTGGAGCAGTACGGACGCCCGCTGCGGCGTCAGAACTCCTCGATGTCGCACCTGTGGATCGCGAACCCGCTCAAGCCGAGCATGATGAGCCGGTTGTTCTCCACCCACCCGCCCATCGAGGATCGCATCGCCCGTCTGAAGAAGATCGGCACCAGCTTCTGAGTTGTCTTGCACGCCTGGCGAGACCAGGCGTGCCGCGGTCGACTGAGCACCTGGCTGGGTTCGGCGCCGTACAGGCCGCCGCCTCGCAGAGCGTCTCGCGTCCGCGACAGGGCGGCTTGTCCCTTCACGAGGCCACTCCGCGAGCCTTGTCGGCGCGGCTCTTGACGCGGACTGATCGCCGGGTGAAAGGTTGTCTCTGCGCTGGCCCGCACATGGGGCCGGCGGCCTTCTGTCACGAGCACTGCCGAGGAGACGATGGTGTCTGAACCCGATATGCCCACGCGCGGGCCGGCGAGGCCGGTTCCGTACGTGATCGCGGGCATCCTGATCGCGATCGCGATCATCTTGCCGTTGATCGTGCCGCTCTACGCGTTTGCGGAGCCGGCTCTGTGGGGAATGCCGTTCTTCTACTGGTACCAGCTGCTGTGGGTGTTCATCGCCTCCGGCCTGCTGGGCATCGCGTATCTCATCATGCGCAAGGAAGACAGGCGACGCCGTGCGGCGGTGCGCGGTGCGGGCTCCACGACGCCGCTTCCGACGGATGGCCGTGACCGGCGCTCCGGCACCGCCACCGGCTCCAGCACGGCCGACGACGAGGAGAACGACCGATGACGCACCTGCTCGCCCTCGCCGGCCACGTCGCCGCCACTGGTCCGGATGCCCATGGCAACCGACCGGTCAACTGGATCGCCCTCATCGTGGTCATCGTGCTGTTCGTCGTCGTGGCGGTGATCGGATTCCTCGCCTCCCGCTGGCGCACCGACCCGAGCGCCCGCGGCCTGAACTCGCTCGACGAGTGGGGCCTCGGCGGCCGCGGCTTCGGAACCTGGGTCACCTGGTTCCTCCTCGGCGGAGACCTGTACACCGCATATACCTTCGTCGCGGTTCCCGCCGCGATGTGGGCATCCGGTGCCGTCAGCGGCTTCTTCGCCGTGCCGTACACGATCGTGCTGTACCCGATCGTGTTCCTGCTGATGTCGAGGCTGTGGTCCGTCTCGCACCGGCACGGCTACGTCACGCCGGCGGACTTCGTCGGCGGACGCTACGGCAGCCGCTGGCTCTCGGTGGCGGTCGCCGTCACCGGCATCATCGCCACGATGCCGTACATCGCGCTGCAGCTGGTCGGGATCAAGGCCGTGCTCACCGTGCTCGGCCTCGGCTCCAACACGAACCCGTTCATGGCCGACCTTCCGCTCATCATCGCGTTCATCGTGCTCGCCGCCTACACGTACACCGGAGGTCTGCGGGCCCCCGCGCTGATCGCGATCGTGAAAGACATCCTGATCTACATCGCGATCATCGTGGCGATCGCCTACCTTCCTGCCCACTTCGGCGGTTGGGAGGGAATCTTCGGCGCCGCCGAGAAGAAGCTGAGCACCGTCAATCCGGCCACCGGCAACCCATTCGGTGCCGTCATCCCGGGAGCGGCCAGCTTCAACGCGTACTGGACCCTGGCGCTCGGCAGCGCGATGGCTCTCTTCATGTATCCGCACTCCATCACGGGCGTGCTGTCCACGAAGAGCCGCAACACCATCCGGCGTAATGCGATGGTGCTGCCGTTGTACTCGCTGATGCTCGGCTTTCTCGCCCTGCTCGGCTATGTGGCGATCAAGGCAGGAACCCAGCCCATCGACACGAACGGTGCGATCAACGCGCAACTGATCGTGCCGCAGTTGTTCCTGGACTCGTTCCCGTCGTGGTTCAGCGGCATCGCGCTCGCCGCGATCGCGATCGGCGCGCTGGTGCCGGCGGCGATCATGTCGATCGCGGCATCCAACCTGTTCACGCGCAACATCTACAAGGATCTGTTCAAGAAGAACGCCACGCCGAAGCAGGAGGCGGGCGTCTCCAAGCTGGTCTCGCTGCTCGTGAAGCTCGGCGCGCTGGTCTTCGTGCTGGGCATGGATCAGTCGTCGGCGATCAACCTGCAACTGCTGGGCGGCATCTGGATTCTGCAGACGTTCCCCGCGATCGTCGCCGGTCTGTACACGCGCTGGTTCAACAAATGGGCGCTGTTCGCCGGCTGGGCGGTGGGAATCGCCTACGGCACATGGGCCGCATACAACGTGATCAACCCCGCAACGCACGCGCACTTCGGCGGATCGATCGCCCCGTTCCCGTTCACCGCGGTCCCGGTGTACATCGGCGTCTCCGCGTTCGTGCTGAACGCAGTCGTCGCCACGGTGGTGACGCTGGTGCTGCGCGCATTCCGGGTGAAGGACACCACGGATGCCACGCGTGCGTCGGACTACGGAGCCGACGAGAACGACCCGAAGGTGGTCGCGATCGAGCAGCAGCAACCGCCGCTGGAGCCGGAGCTCGACGGCCGCGGTTCTTGACGTGTCAGCGGTGGTGGCTGGTCAGCCGGCCGCCACCGCCGACGCGAGCTCCGTGGAGAGGGTTCCGCGGTCGCGCACCCGCACCCCCGAGAGCCCCTGCCACTCGGCCGCCTCGCGAAGCAGAGCGGCAAGGCGCAACGGAGTCTCCGCATCGGCATCGGCCTCGGCCCAGGCGGACTGCACGATGAGCACGCCCGCCTGACGGTCGCTCTTCAGGTCGACGCGGGCCACGATGCGGTCGTCCTGCAGCACCGGAAGCACGTAGTAGCCATACACTCGCTTCGGCGCCGGCGTATAGATCTCGATGCGATAGTCCAGGCCGAACATCCGCAGCGCTCGTGCACGTTCCCACACGATCGGATCGAACGGCGACAGCAGAGCGGATGCCTGCACCCGGCGCGGCAGGCGGGCATCCGTCGCGAGCCATACGGGCGCCGGCCGCCGCGCACGCTCCCACCCTGGAACCGTGACGCGACGCACCTCGGCCGTCTCCTCGAGCTCGGCCAGCGCCCCCTGCGTCGGAACGGACTTCAGCCGGTAATAGTCGGCGATGTCGCCCAGCGTGCCGATGCCCAGCGCACGCACGGACCGGCGAACGAGCTCGCGAACGGCATCCGCAGTCGCGATCCTCGTCTCCAGCATCGACGACGGAAACACCTGTTCTGGCAGCGCATAGCGACGCTCGAATCTGTTGCGGCCGGCGATGGCGACGTCACCGAACCGGAAGAGCAGCTCGAGAGTGTGCTTCACCTCGGACCAGCCCCACCAGGGGCCCTTGCGCACATTCTCCTCGTGCTCGATGTCGCTGGCGGCCATCGGGCCGTTCGCCGCCAGCTCGTCGAGCAGCCACCGAGCGGTACTGCTGTGGGCCGCGTTCCACTCCTCGGTCCCCGCGCCATAGCGATTCCGCATCGCGTCCATGCGCCACTGGAACAGCGACCGGTCCTCTCTCCGTAGGAACGCCGCCTCGTGTGCCACGTACTCGGTGTAAGGCGCGCGCGAGCGCATCGTGAGAGCGTCCAGCAGCCCCTTGTCGTACCCGCCGAGCCGGGCGAACACGGGAAGGTAGTGGCTGCGCTCGAACACGTTGACCGAATCGATCTGAAGCAGGCCGATGCGGTCGATGAGGCCATTCAGCTGGCGGGTGCCCACTGTCGCAGGACGCGGCCTGCCGAATCCCTGAGCCGCAAGCGCGATTCGCCGGGCGAGGGCAGGGGAGATCCTGGGTGTTGCCGATGCACTGGATGCCACGGCACGACGCTAGCCGCACCCACTGTCTTTCCGGCCGCCGGAACATCGCCAACGCTCAGCAAACGCAAATAGACTGTCGCGATGGCCCGACCAGCTGCGCCGAACCATCCCGTGCCCAAAGGCACAAGCACCGACGAGACGAGCCACGAAACCGTCGAGTCATCCATTCCCCGCGGCGTGCGGCTGTCCGCGGCGTGGGCATGGCGCCTCCTGCTGATCGGCGCCGTGATCGCGGTCGTGATCTTCCTCATCGTGCAGCTGAGGCTCATCGTGGTGCCGGTGTTCGTCGCTGTGCTTCTCGCGGCGTTGCTGGTGCCGTTCGTCGATTGGCTCGCACACCACAGGTGGCCGCGCTGGCTCGCGATCGTAGTGGCACTGGCGGCCGTGCTCGTCGTGGTGGGGGGCCTCGTGGTGCTCGTCGTATGGCAGATCCGCGGGGAGGCGCAGGCGCTTCAGCATCGGAGCGCGCAAGCCTTCGACAGCTTCAAGGCGTGGCTGCAGGCACCGCCGCTGGAACTCACCGACAAGCAGATCGACAGCTACGTCTCCCAGGCACTGAAGGCTCTGCAGCAAGACAGCCAGGTGCTCATCTCCGGCGCGTTGTCCATCGGCTCGACGCTCGGGCACGTGCTCACCGGCGCGGTGCTCACCGCCTTCAGCACGCTCTTCATCCTGATCGACGGCAATGGCATCTGGTCGTGGATCGTGCGCATCTTTCCCCGGCGCGCGCGGGCCGCGACGGATGGCGCCGGTCGCGCCGGCTGGGTCACGCTGGCCAGCTTCGCCCGCGTGCAGGTTCTGGTCGCCTCGATCGACGCGCTCGGCATCGGGCTGGTCGCCTTCTTCCTCGGCCTGCCCCTGGTCATCCCGATCGCCGTGCTGGTCTTTCTCGGGTCGTTCATCCCGATCGTGGGCGCGGTCATCACCGGTGCGCTCGCGGTGGTCGTCGCACTGGTCTACAACGGCTGGGTCGCCGCGATCATCATGCTGGCCGGCGTTCTCGCGGTGCAGCAGCTCGAGGGTCACGTGCTGCAACCGCTCATCATGGGATCGGCCGTGAAGGTGCACCCGCTCGCAGTTGTGCTGGTGGTGGCGGCGGGATCGCTGCTGGCGGGCATCCCCGGGGCACTGTTCGCCGTGCCGTTCGCGGCCGTGCTCAACGTCATGGTCAGGTATGTGTCGTCGGGAGCATGGCGCGCAGGGCCGGGCGCTGCGTACGCCGGGCCCCCGGATGCCTTGTGGAAGACCGTGCCCCGCCCGCGTCGCTGGCGCGACCGGCGTAGCGCTGCTTCGTCCTGAGCGTGCACCGCGCCCGCGGTTCTGCGCGAGCGGCGCGGGATGTCTCATGGCCGGCCGGGAATGGCCGGGAACGTAAACTGTGGCGGTGACGTCCGTGAGCGAAACTCCTCGTCCCTATACCGTCGGCCCTGCCCTGGACGAGATCGAGCACGCCCACGAGATCGTCTCGCGTGTAGCGAAGAAGACGCCGGTCGAGACCTCGAACCACCTCACCGAGCTGCTCGGGTCCCCTGTGCTGCTGAAGTGCGAGAACTTGCAGCGCACCGGGTCGTACAAGATCCGCGGCGCCTACTACATGATGTCCAAGCTGAGCGAAGAGCAGCGCGCGCGCGGCGTGGTCGCGGCCTCGGCGGGGAATCACGCGCAAGGCGTCGCGTTCGCCGCTCGCCAGCTCGGCGTCAAGTCCACCATCTTCATGCCCCTGGGCGTCGCGCTTCCGAAGCTTCAGGCGACCCGCGACTATGGCGCGCACGTGGTACTGGGCGGTGCGACCGTCGAGGAGCCTCTGCGGGCGGCCGCCGAGTTCGCCCGCGACACGGGTGCGATCCTCGTTCCGCCGTTCGATCATGCGGATGTCATCACGGGACAGGCCGCGCTGGGGCTCGACATCCTCGACGACGTACCCGATGTCGAGACCATCGTGGTCCCGATCGGTGGCGGCGGACTGATCGCGGGAGTCGCTTCCGCCATCAAGCAGAGGGCGAGGCTCGAGGGACGCGACATCAGGATCATCGGTGTGCAAGCCGAGAACGCCGCAGCGTTCCCCGTGTCGCTGGCGGCCGGTGCGCCGACCGATATCGCCGTCGGGCCCACCATCGCCGACGGCATCGCGGTCGGACGGCCGGGGGCGTTGAACTTCGAGATCGTGCGGGAACTGGTCGACGACATCGTCACCGTGAGCGATGACGACACCGCACGCGCCATTCTCGTGCTGCTGGAGCGTTCCAAGCTCGTGGTCGAGCCGGCCGGGGCTGTCGGGGTGGCAGCGCTGCTCTCCGGCGCGTTGCAGGCATCCGCCGGGGAGCTGGGGCGCACGGTGGTCGTGCTCTCCGGAGGCAACATCGATCCGCTGCTCATGCAGCGCGTGGTCGACGCCGGCCTCGCCGTCTCGGATCGCTACCTCAAGTTGCGGCTCATGCTTCCCGACAGGCCGGGCCAGCTCGCTCGCACGTCGGAGTTGATCGCTGCCGCCAACGCCAACGTGGTGGAGGTGCTGCACACACGGCACGGCAACGGCCTGCAGATCAGCCAGGTCGAACTCGAGGTCAGCGTCGAGACGCGCGGACCCGAGCACAAGGCCGAAGTGGTGCGCATCCTGCGCGAAGCGGGCTACGACCCGATCGTCGACTGAGCGCTGTCGATCAGCGGCTACTGCCCCGTCCAGGTCTCCACGTTCGTGACCTTCACCTGGATCTCGCGCCCATTCGGAGCCGTGTACGAGGTCGACTCGCCCACGCTGAGGCCGAGGATCGCGGCACCGAGAGGGCTCGCCTCGCTGTACACGGAGAGCTCGCTGCCGTCGCCGATCTCACGGTTTCCGATGATGAACGTGTCTTCGTCGCCCGCGATGACCGCCGTCACCACCGTTCCGGGCTCGACCACGCCTCGGCTCTGAGGGGCCTCGCCGACCTTGGCGTGGCGCAGCAGCTCGGTGAGCTGGGCGATGCGGGCCTCTTGAACGCCCTGGGCGTCCTTGGCGGCGTGGTAGCCCCCGTTCTCCTTGAGGTCACCCTCCTCGCGAGCGGCCTCGATGCGCTTGGCGATCTCGCTGCGGCCGACAGTACTGAGGTGCTCGAGTTCAGCGGAGAGACGGTCGTGCGCCTCCTGGGTCAGGAAGGTGACCTGCGTGTCCTGGGACATGTGAACTCCTACGGATGGGGGAGGACGAACGGGCATATCAAACATCTACGCCCCAACGTGTCCGTCAGGGCGTATCAGATGATTCTACGTCAGCGTGCCGCCGAAGACCAGCAGGAGTCCACCGATCCGCTCACGCTGGGCTGCATCGTGCGCACCGTCGTGGTGAAGGATCGCGTGGTCTGAGACGACCGCGGAAGCTGCACGATCTTCCATCCGGTGACCGTGAATTCCACGTCCTGGGCCTCGATCGCGCAGGCGACCGATGCGCCGGCATCCGACGACACCGTGTACGACACCTTCACGTGCTGGTCGTCGAGCACCTGATTGGCGCCGGTGTCGACGGTGATGCCCGAACCGCGCACCTGGTCGAGGCCGGCCCACACTGTCCAGCACGCCACCACGACCACGATGAAGACGCCGAGCGCCACGAGCAGCCAGCGATCCCGACTTCTCGTGCGCGCCGTGCGACCGTATCGCGCACCGACGGCCGGCGCCCCGGATGCCGTGGGTTCGGGCACGAGGCGACCTCCGATATCGAACGATTAGGCTGGGCATCAAGCCTACGTGCTTTCGCTGTGAAGGCCCGTCGGCGCGGACTTCGTTCGCCACACCTACCAGCCCCTCAGTTGCCGGCTTGCACCGCCGCGCGACTCGCACAGATTGCCGGATGCCTGCCATGACTCTCCGACTTCTCGCCGTGCATGCCCACCCCGACGACGAGTCCAGCAAGGGCGCTGCGACGTACGCGTACTACGCCCACCACGGCGTGGACGTCATGATCGTGAGCTGCACCGGCGGCGAGCGCGGAGACATCCTCAACGATTCGCTCGCCGCCCGGGCGATGGCCGAGCGAGACCTGCCCGGACTGCGCAGGATCGAGATGGATGCCGCAGCGAAGGTGATGGGGGTGCGTCACCGCTGGCTCGGATACGTCGACTCCGGCATGCCCAGCGACGACGGCAGCGTGCCGGCGAACTCGTTCGCAGACATCCCGCTGGAGATCTCGGCCGAGCCGCTTGTCGCAGTGATCCGCGAGTTCCGGCCGCACGTTCTCCTCACCTACGACGAGAACGGCGGCTACCCGCACCCCGACCACATCCGCTGCCACGACGTCTCGGTGGCGGCGTACGAGTGGGCCGCGGATGCGGAGCGATACCCGGACGCCGGCGAGCCGTGGCAGATCGCGAAGCTCTACTACGACCGCATCTTCAACGCGAAGCGCATGGCCAGCGTCTTCGAACAGGTGCGTGCCGACGATCCCCAGTCACCGCTGCTCGAGCACTTCGAGGGCATGATGGAGCGGTTCGGCGAGCAGCCCGACCTCGCCACCACCCGTGTTCCGGCCGGCGACTTCTTCGAGGCCAGGGACGCCGCGCTCAAGTCGCACGCCAGCCAGGTGCCACCCGACAGCTCGTTCTTCTTCTGGCCCAACGACGTGCAGCGCAAGGCGTGGCCGTACGAGGACTACCAACTCATCGACTCGAAGGTGGAGACCACAGTGCCCGAGAACGATCTCTTCGCCGGGATCGAGGACGACAGCGTCGTTCCCGATGCGCGAATCGAGGCACGCTGAGTGCTCGCCACAGTCCTGCTGGCCGTCACGCCGTCGCCCACGCCGTCGCCGAAGATCCCGAATGCCGACCTGGTCACTCCCGGGGTGTGGGGTTTCGTCATCACGCTGATGATCGCCGTGGTGACGATCCTGTTGATCTGGGACATGATGCGCCGGGTGCGCCGCGCCCGCTACCGGGCCGAGGTGAACGCGAAGCTCGATGCCGAGGAGGCACAGCGCGGCACGGATGTCGTCAAGGCGGATGGCGAGGCGCGGGGCGGAACGGACGCCGCACGGCGTCCCGACCGCGACTGACGGCCGCTTCCTGAGAACGCGGACGTGCGCAGCCTGATCGTCGGCGCGGGGTTGCTCGTTGCCGGCGGCATCGCCATCCTGTTCGGCGTCTATCCGGCACGGGATGCCCTCACCCTCGTCGACCGGGTCTGGCCTGTGCTGCTCTTCGTGCTGGCCATCACCGTCGTCGCCGAACTCGCCGCGGAGGCCGGGCTGTTCGACGTCGTCGCAGGGTGGAGCACGCGAGCTGCACGCGGCAGCGCCTGGATGCTCTGGCTCCTCACGGTCGCGGTCGCGACCGTCAGTACGATCTTCCTGTCGCTCGACACGACCGCCGTGCTGCTCACCCCGATCGTGGTCACCATGGCGCGGCATGTGCGACTGGATCCGCTGCCGTTCGCGCTCACCACCGTCATGCTCGCCAACTGCGCGTCGCTTCTGCTGCCGGTCTCGAACCTCACGAATCTGCTCGCGGAGCAGAAGCTCGGGGGAGTGGGCGCGGCCGGCTTCGTCGCGCTGAGCTGGGCGCCGGCCATCGTGGCGGTGCTGCTGCCGGTGGTCGCGATTGCCGTGATCGGGCGCCGCACGCTCGCTGCCCGCTACGTCGTGCCTTCGGGGGAGAAGGTGGTGGATCGACGCCTCACGCTCGCCGCCGCGATCGTCGTGCTGGCGCTTCTCCCGGCGCTGGTCTCGGGCATTCCGGTGTGGGTTCCCGCATGCATCGCGGCGCTCGTGCTCGTCGTGGTGTTCACGGCGCTGCGTCGGGATGCCCTGCACCTCGGAGTGCTCCCGTGGTCGACCGTCGTCTTCGCAGGCGGTCTCTTCCTCGCCATGGGGGCCCTCGAGGCGGTCGGCTCTCGCGCGGTGCTTTCGGCGATCGCGGCCCCTGGCGTCTCCCCGGGCGACCTGCTCCGCGTCGCCGGCGCGGGGCTCGTCGGCGCGAACGTGGTGAACAACCTGCCCGCGTACCTGGCCCTGGAGCCGGTGGCGCAGCATCCGCTTCAGCTCATGGCGCTGCTCATCGGCGTGAACGTCGGCCCGCTCATCACGCCGTGGGCCTCGCTGGCCACGTTGCTGTGGCACTCGCGGCTGAAGCGGCTCGGTGTGGACGTGCCGTGGGGGCGCTACATGCTCATCGGTCTCGTCGTGGCGCCGGTGACCGTAGTCGTTGCGACGCTCGCGCTCGCCGCCGTGTCCTGAGCCGGCAAGCCTTCGTTGCGCTACCGGTTGTAGACCGGATGCAGCGCGATCAGCAGCGCTGCGGTCCAGTGGCACAGGAAGGCGAGCACGGTCAGCGTGTGGAAGATCTCGTGGAAGCCGAAGCTGCCGGGGAACGGGTTGGGGCGCTTGAGACCGTAGACGAGTGCGCCGATCATGTAGAGGCCGCCGCCGACGAAGACGAGAACCATCATCGCCGCATTCGCGTTCACGAGGTCGACGACGTACATGATCACGGCCCAGCCGAGCAGCACGTAGAGCGGAACGTAGAGCCAGCGCGGCGCGGTGATCCAGAACACGTGGAACGCGATGCCCAGCAGCGCCCCGCCCCACACGATCGACAGCAGTATGAAACCCTTCTGCGACGGCAGCGCGAGCATGCCGACCGGGGTGTACGTGCCTGCGATGAGAAGAAAGATGTTCGCGTGATCGATCCGCTTGAGCACGAGCTTGGTGCGGGGTTTCCAGTTGAACCGGTGATAGAGCGCGGAGTTGCCGAACAGCAGCATCGAGGTCAGCATGAACACCGCCGACGCCCATTTCGCGGGCGCGCCGTGCGAGAGGCAGATCAGCACGATGCCGGCGGCGATCGTCAGCGGGAACGTCGCGGCGTGGATCCAGCCGCGCCAGGTGGGCTTGAGCTCGGACGGATGCGCGGCCGAGGCATCCACAAGCGGCAGGTTCGGGACGCCCTTCTCACGCTCGTCGTCCGCCTTGATCGCAGCGTCGGACGGCGAGAGCTTGCTGGCGGGCTGAGCGAGCTCGTCGGCGACGTCGACGTATTCCCGGGAAGCGCGGCGGGGCATGAGACAAGCCTAGGCGGACGCACGTGGCAATCGTCTGACCGCAACCGGGCCGGCATAACCGGCTGGGGGCCGCGCTCCATCGCGCGCGATAACGTAATCGGGTGACTTCTAGCCGGATACCGAAGCCCGGCCCCGGTTTCCTGTACGGGCTGTACCAGAACCGGCTTCGGCGCAGTCTGGATCCGGCGTCGGTGCCCCAACACGTCGCCATGATCATCGACGGCAACCGGCGATGGGCGCGGCAGCTCGGGCTGGAGACGGTCGCACACGGTCACCGGGCCGGCGCAGCGAAGATGCTCGAGTTCCTCACCTGGTGCGACGAACTCGGTGTCAAGGTCGTCACGCTGTACCTGCTGTCCGCCGACAACCTGAGCAATCGCGACCGCAGCGAGCTCGCCGATCTGATCGAGATCATCGCCGATCTCGCGCACGCCGTGTCGGCGGCGGGGGACTGGCGCGTGCAGCATGTCGGTACGACGTCCGGGTTACCGAAGCGCCTCGTGCAGGCGCTCGGCGACGCGGAGCAGAGCACGAAGGAGAATCCCGGCATGCACGTGAACCTCGCCGTCGGCTACGGCGGGCGCAAGGAGATCGTGGATGCCATGCGCAGCATCGTCGCGGAACATCACGCAGAGGGGCGCAGCCTGGAGGAGCTGGCCGAGCGGCTCACACCCGACCTCATAGGGGCCCATCTGTACACCGGGGGGCAGCCCGATCCCGACCTGGTCATCCGCACCTCCGGTGAGCAGCGCCTGAGCGACTTCATGCTGTGGCAGAGCGCGCACAGCGAGTTCTACTTCGTGGAGGCACTCGGGCCGGACCTGCGCGAGGTCGACTTCCTGCGGGCGGTGCGCGACTACTCCCGCCGCAACCGCCGCTACGGCGGATGAGGCGGCACGCCGCGGTTGACGGCAGTCGTGCCGACGATGCACTGACCCTGTTGTCTACTGTCTGCGACACAGCAGAATGACTCTGGGAGGTCGCGTGACAACGGTTGAAGAGTTCGCCGAAGGTTTCCTGGAAGAACCCGGCTATCTGGATTTCGCCAGGGTCGGACCGCTCTCCGCATCCGTGGTCGCCGAGGTGCAGGGCGTCAACGAAGTGCTCTCCCGGGGCAGGTTCGGCTCGCTCGCGCCGCTGCGCAACGAGGACGAGCGGATGCGCACGGCGGCGTCCGCCCTCACCGGCTTCCCCGCCGATCAGATCGTGTTCCAGCCGAACGTGGGCACGGGCCTCATGCACGCCATGTTCGGGCTCACCGGTGCCGTTCTGCTCTCCAGGGCCGAGTTCCCGTCGCTCACCTTCTCGGCGGCACGGGCATCCGAAGCGCTGCATGCGGTGCAGCCGGTGTGGCTCGAGACGCACCACGGCAGGGTCACCCCCGGCACCGTACGTGAGCAGCTGACCGACTCCGTCACCGCCGTCGCGGTCAGCCTGGTGGACTCGCGTACCGGCTACCTGGCCGACATCGACGGCATCCGCCAGGTCATCGGCGACCGGCTGCTCATCGTCGACGCCGTGCAGGGCTTCGGCGTGGTGGATGCCCCGTACGAAGTCGCGGACGTCGTCGTGGTCGGCGCGGAGAAGTGGCTGCGCGCCGGGTGGGGCGCAGCGTTCATGTCGTTGTCCGAGCGCGCGATAGACAACCTCACTCCGGTCTGGAGCGGCCACACGGGTGCCGGTGTGGTCGATCCGTTCGACGAGGTGCTCCCGCCCGAGCGGGGTGCGGGAGCGTTCACCGTCGCACGAGCCGACAGCGTCGCCCAGGCACGGATGTCTGCAGCATTGGAAGACGTGGCATCCGTGGGTGTCGACGTGCTCGAGGCCGCCGTGGCCGGTCGTGTCGACCGCATCATCGACCTCGCCGACGAGTACGCGATTCCGGTCGCATCGGCACGCGAGACCCCGGAACGTGCGGGGATCGTCGTGCTCGAGCCATCGCGCGAGCAGCTGACGCCGCTCAGCGCGTCGCTGTTCAACCACGGCATCACGGCCACGACCCGCGCGGGAACCGTGCGGTTGAGCGCCCATGTCTCGTTCGGCGACGAGACGCTTGAGATGCTGCGCGCCGCGTTCACGTCATACTCGACGGCGTAGACCCCTCCGCCGCGCGTGTCTCCCCGTGGATGTCGGCGGCGGGGCCTAGCGTCGAGGTGTCGGGCATCGGGCCCGGCCGGGGCGTCCGTCACGGAATCGTCTTGAAAGGTGCGGCCGCTTCGTCGACAGGATCCGCGCAGAATCCCACACCGTGGGACGCGCGGGGTGGGAGTGGTTGTGACCGCGATGCAAACCCAGGTTCCGGCGGCCCGTACAACGGCGCAGTCGAGTGTCGACACGCAGACGCACCAGATCGAGCGCACGTATGTGCTCGACACATCGGTGCTGCTGTCGGACCCGCGCGCGCTGTTCCGGTTCGCCGAGCACGCCGTCGTGATCCCAGTGGTCGTGATCAGCGAACTCGAGGGCAAGCGCAACGATCCTGAGATCGGGTACTTCGCCCGACAGGCACTGCGGCTGCTCGACGAGATGCGCGTGCAGCACGGACGCCTCGACTTTCCCGTCCCGGTCGGCGATGGCGGGTCGCTGCGCGTCGAGCTGAACCACTCCAGCATGTCCGTCCTGCCCAGCGGACTGCAGTTGGGCGACAACGACTCCCGCATCCTCGCCGTCGCGCAGAACCTGGCGAACGACGGACTGGCCGTGACCGTGGTGTCGAAGGACCTGCCGCTGCGCGTCAAGGCGGCCTCGATCGGCCTGCTGGCGGAGGAGTACCGCGCCGAGCTTGCGCCGGAGTCCGGCTGGACCGGAGTTGCCGACGTCGACCTCGGCTCGGCCGACATGGCCAGGCTGTACGAGCGTGAGGAGCTGGAGTCGGATGCCCTCGACGGTCTCCCCGTCAACACCGGGCTCATCGTCCACTCCGATCGAGGCTCGGCACTCGGCCGAGTGACCGGTGGCGGAACGATGAAGCTCGTGCGCGGTGACCGCGACGTCTTCGGTCTGCATGGGCGTTCGGCAGAGCAGCGCCTCGCCATCGACATGCTGCTCGACCCCGAGATCGGCATCCTGTCGCTCGGCGGTCGTGCAGGCACGGGCAAGTCGGCGCTCGCCCTGTGCGCGGGCCTCGAGTCGGTGCTCGAACGACAGCAGCACAAGAAGATCATGGTGTTCCGCCCGTTGTATGCGGTCGGCGGCCAGGAGCTCGGGTACCTTCCCGGCGACCAGGGCGAGAAGATGACCCCTTGGGGCGAGGCGGTGTACGACACGCTCGGTGCTGTCGTCTCGCAGAACGTCATCGACGAGGTGGTGGAGCGCGGCATCCTCGAGGTGCTGCCGCTCACCCACATCCGCGGGCGCTCACTGCACGACGCGTTCGTCATCGTCGATGAGGCGCAGTCGCTGGAGCGCAACGTTCTGCTGACCGTGCTCAGCCGCATCGGGCAGGGTTCGAAGGTGGTGCTCACACACGACGTGGCCCAGCGCGACAACCTGCGGGTCGGGCGCCACGACGGTGTCGCCTCCGTGATCGAGACCCTGAAGGGTCACCCGCTGTTCGGGCACGTCACGCTGACGCGCTCCGAGCGCTCCGCGATCGCGGCACTGGTCACCGAGCTCCTGGAGTTCGGCGAGATCGCCTGAGAAGCTGCCGCGCGCCGGGGAGGGGCCGGCGCGCGGCCCCAGGCGCCGACCGCTGCAACGGGCCGGACGGTCGTGCATCTGCCCATGGCCTCGTGACCGCCTCGAGCCGTCCATCGCCGCGGACGGCCGGCGCGGGCAGGCAACGCGTACCCGCCTGTGGACAGATCACGTTCTCGCCTTCCCGTTCCCACTAGCGTCGAGCCGTGTCCACCACGCTCCACGGCTTCGATCACCGGAAGGCCTCCAGCCGACCAGGCAATCGCCGTGCGCGGCTCGTGTGGCAGTTCGCGCTCACGGCCGTGCTCATCGTGATCGCCATCTCCGGCGTCGGCGTGCGATTCGAACTGGTCGGATGCCTGTATCTCGCGTTCGTCACCCCCGAACTGTGCCGCGTCGATCTGACGGAGCACCGGCTGCCGAACGCCATAGTGCTGCCGGGCTTCGCCTTCGCCGCGATCGGTGCGGTCTTCGGCTGGCTCGCCACCGGAAGACCTCCGACGGCAGCGGCTCTGGCCGCGGCGGCGGTCGGCGGATTCTTCGCTCTTCTCGCTGTCACCGGTGGCGTCGGCATGGGCGACGTGAAACTCGCGGCAGTGCTGGCGCTGGCCGGCGGCGCGGCATCCGCGCTCGTGGTGGCGGGAACGGTCGTGCTGGGTTTCATCGCGGCCGGAGTCGGTGCCGTGGTGATGCTCACCGCGCGGGGCGGAGGCGGGAGCATCGCTTTCGGCCCGTACCTTCTGGGCGGCTTCTGGGCATCCGTCGCGGCGCTTCCGCTCGTCGCCTGAGACGCGTGACCGGCGCGATCAGAACGTCGATCGCGCCGGCTGGTCCACGTCAGGCTTCGCAGACCTACTTGGCGGTAGGCGGGGTGGTCATGCTGAGCACGTCGAGCGCCGTGTCGAGTTGCTCGAGCGTGATCTCGCCGCGCTCCACGAAGCCGAGGTCGATGACCGCCTCACGCACCGTGATGCCCTGCGCCACCGAGTGCTTCGCGATCTTCGCGGCCGCTTCGTAGCCGATGATCTTGTTCAGCGGAGTGACGATCGACGGCGACGACTCCGCCAGAGCGCGTGCTCGTTCGATGTTCGCCTCGAGCCCGCGAACCGTCTTGTCGGCGAGGGCGCGGGTCGCATTGGAGAGCAGCCTGATGGATTCCAGCAGCGCCGTGCCCATCACCGGAATGGCGACGTTGAGCTCGAACGCACCCGATGCGCCACTCCATGCAATGGTGGCGTCGTTGCCGATGACCCGTGCGGCGACCATCAGAGTCGCCTCCGGAATGACCGGGTTGACCTTGCCAGGCATGATCGACGATCCAGGCTGCAGATCGGGAATGTGCAGCTCGCCGAGTCCCGTGTTCGGTCCCGAGCCCATCCACCGCAGGTCGTTGCAGATCTTCGTGAGACCGACGGCGATCGTGCGAAGGGCACCGGATGCCTCCACAAGGCCGTCGCGGTTCGCCTGCGCCTCGAAGTGATTGCGTGCCTCTGTGATCGGCAGCTCCGTCTCCTGCGTGAGCAACCGGATTACCAGCTGCGGGAAGCCGGCGGGCGTATTGATGCCGGTGCCCACGGCCGTGCCCCCAAGGGGCACCTCGGCGACGCGGGGGAGCGCCGCCTGCACACGTTCGATGCCGAGGCGCATCTGCGCCGCGTAGCCGCCGAACTCCTGGCCGAGGGTGACGGGCGTGGCATCCATCAGGTGCGTGCGGCCGGACTTGACGGCATCCTTCCAGAGCTCCGCCTTCTCCTCGAATGCGACGGCGAGGTGGTCGAGGGCGGGGATCAGGTCATCGATGAGCGCACCGGTGACGGCGATGTGCACCGAAGTCGGGAACACGTCGTTGGAAGACTGTGACGCGTTGACGTGGTCATTCGGGTGCACCGGCCGGCCGAGGCGGCGGGACGCCAGAGTCGCCAGCACCTCGTTCATGTTCATGTTCGACGATGTGCCGCTGCCTGTCTGGTACACATCGATCGGGAACTCGTCGTCGTGAAGGCCGGCGATCACGTCGTCGGCGCTGGCCGCGATGGCGTCGGCCACCTCGGCATCGAGCACGCCGAGCTCCGCGTTCGCCAGGGCCGCGGACTTCTTGATCCGGGCGAGCGCTGCGATCTGGGCGGACTCCAGCCTCGAGCCCGAGATCGGGAAGTTCTCCACGGCTCGCTGGGTCTGGGCACTGTACAACGCGTTGCGCGGTACCCGCACTTCGCCCATCGTGTCGTGCTCGATGCGGAAGTCGTCCGTCTCTGAGGGCATCTGGCTGTCCATTCCTTGGGATCCCTTTGTCGTTGTGTCGCCTGAGCGCTTGATGGTCTTCGCGTTGTCAGATTTCGCCGACGACGAGGTGCGAGGACACCGTGCCATCGCTGAGGCGATAGTTGGCACCGACGATGGCGAGTTCGCCATCGGCGACGGCCTGCGCGACGAGTTCGCTGCGACGAAGCAACTCGCTGACGGTGTCCTTCACGTGCTCGCGTCCCACCTCCGTGGAGTCCACGGACGAGGGGTCCACCACCTCGCCCGCGACTCTCCGCACAGCGGGAACGATCGGAGCGATGAGGTCGGCGATGTGCGGTGGGAGCCTGTCTGCATCCGGTGCTGCGGAATCGATCGCGGCACGGACTGCGCCGCAGCTGTCGTGACTGAGAACCAAGAGGAGGGGCACGTGGAGCACCGCGACGCCGTACTCGATCGAGCCGAGGACCGACTCCGAGATGACCTGACCCGCGTTGCGGATGACGAACGCGTCGCCGAGCCCCAGGTCGAAGATGATCTCGGCCGCCAGACGAGAATCGCTGCATCCGAAGATCGTGGCGACCGGGGCCTGTGAGCCTGCCGTCTCCGCGCGGCGCTCAGCGTCCTGCCGGGGGTGCTGCGGGCGGTCCGCGACGAATCGCTCGTTGCCCTCCTTCAGCTGCTTCCAGGCATCCGCAGGTCTGCTGTCGGTCATCCATGTTCCTTCGCGTCGGAGGCGAGCTGCCGGCTGACGACATCCGCCAGTTGGGTGAATTCCTGGGTGTCCGCGGTTCCGTACAGCACCACGGTGCTCGCGCCCTCGACCGCGGACAGCGCGTACTGCACGTTGCCCACATCGCGGCTGGACTGCCGGTTGTCGTAGATGCTCCACTTCACGCCGTGGACCGTCGTGCTGCCGACCGGGTTCGAATTCGCCACCTGACCGGACAGCCACGTCGCATTCGCGCGGAACCCCTGAACCATGCCGATGTACTGCTGTGAAGGCGTGATCAATCCGATGTACCACTCGTCGACGCGGTCGCTGGTCTGCTGGCGAAGCTGTGCGGAGTTCGACTTCCAGTCCGACGGCAGCTTCGGTGTGATCAGCGGGTCGGGCTCGGTGCCCGCGCCCTGCTGTGCGATCTTCACGTAATCCACGTTCTTGACCGCGTCTGGTGTCGGTCGCGGCACCATGAGCACGATCACGACGACGAGAGCAAGGGTGGCCAGCAGGGAGTAGATCAGGTTGTTGACGGTCTGCCGTCGCCGGTGATCGGCGGATGTCTGTGCCTTGCGCCTAGCCGTCTCGTCCGGCGTCTCCGGCCGGCCGAGCTCGGCGACGATCGGATGTTCGTTCCTTGCCATGACCGCTAGAACGGATCCTCTCGAGGTGCGTCCGAACTCGCCGAAGAATCCACGCCCGCCCGCGCGGCATCGAGCCTCGCCTTGGCCCCGATGAGCCACTCCTCGCAGCGCCGCGCGAGGGCTTCGCCGCGCTCCCACAGTGCGAGAGACTCCTCGAGGGTGGACGTGCCTTGCTCGAGCCGGGACACCACGCCGATCAGCTCGTCCCGCGCCTGCTCGTAGCTGAGGTCGGCCGTGCCGGCATCGGTGCCGGACGCTGGGGATCCTGACGCTGCAGAGTCGAGTGCGGTGGAGTCGGAGGGCATGTCTTCCATCCTAGGAGCGGGTCGCCGCAGACGGGCTGGGTGCCTTCGCGGCTGGGGAACGACGACCGACGGGTGCTTCTGTGGACGCATCGCGGCCCAGGTCACCGACGTGCGAAGGATGCTCGCCAAGGGAAGTCGCGCGGAGGCGCCCTTCCGCCAGCGCCACCAGGAGTTCGGAGCCGGTCGGAGCATCCTCGGGGCGGCGCACGACACCGTCTGGGCCTTGCACGATCGCGTATCCACGGTCGAGGGTGCTCTGCGGCGAAAGAGCACGCAGGCGCACGGACAGCTCACGGGTCGTGTTCTCCGCACGCTCGACGCAACGATCGACCAGCTCAGTACCGCGGGCGACGTAGCGAGTGAGGTCTTCGGCGCGGGACGCGACGATCCAGTCGTGGGACGACAGGGCGGGGCGCGACCGCAACTGGGCGATGCGGTCGATCTCGTGGGCGAGCAACGCCGTCACTCTCGTCGTCATGCGCATCGATGCCTGCTGCACGCGCAGCAGTTCTTCTGCGACATCGGGGACGACCCGCTTGGCGGCATCCGTCGGCGTCGACGCTCGCAGGTCGGCGACATCGTCGAGGATCGGCCGGTCGTTCTCGTGCCCGATCGCGCTCACCAGCGGTGTGGCACAACCGGCCGCGGTGCGAACGAGGTTCTCGTCGCTGAACGGAAGAAGATTCTGGAAGTCGCCACCACCCCGCGCGACGATGATCACGTCGACCTCGGGATCGGCGTCGAGCTCACGGATGCCCGCCGCGACGTCGCCCGCAGACCGGTCGCCCTGTACGGCGGCGTGCCGCACCCGGAAACGCACCGCAGGCCAGCGCAGCTGCGCGTTGCGCAGAACATCCTTCTCTGCGTCGGAGTCCTTGCCGGTCACCAACCCGATGCAGTGCGGCAGGAAGGGGAGGGCCTTCTTACGGCTCTGCTCGAAGAGGCCTTCCTCACGCAACTGAGCGCGCAGCCGTTCCAGCCGTTCCAGCAGGTCGCCGAGTCCGACATGACGCATGTCGTAGACCTGCATCGTGAGCGTGCCGCCCTTGAACCAGTAGTTCGGCTTGATCAGGGCAACGACCCGGTCGCCCTGCTTCAGGTCGGCCGGAATACGGGAACGGGTGGACGACCAGATCGTGAACGAGATCGTCGCATCGGCCTCGCAGTCCTTGAGCTTGCCGTAGACGTTCCCGCCGGAAACACCCCACTGCGTGATCTCGCCCTCGACCCAGACGCTTCCGAGCCGGTCGATGTAGTCGCGGAGCTTGCCGGCCAGAATGGCGACCGGCCACGGCGCTTCGACCGTGGGCAGGGCATCCGGCACGCTCAGTTCCCTCCACTGTTGTCGACCTAAGCTTGAGTACCGTGAGCAACACGACTATCGACCTGGCGATGCCGCGCGTTCCCGGCGTTCGGGGCAGGCTCAAGGATAACCCGGTGGTCGGACGCAAACGGGTTCTGCTGGCCTCACCCCGTGGATACTGCGCGGGTGTGGATAGAGCCGTGATCGCCGTCGAGAAGGCGATCGAGCGCTACGGCGCACCTATTTACGTGCGCAAACAGATCGTGCACAACATCCATGTCGTCTCGACGCTCGAGCAGCGCGGTGCGATCTTCGTCGACGACGTCGACCAGGTGCCGGAGGGTGCTCACGTCGTGTTCAGTGCGCACGGAGTCGCGCCCTCCGTCGTACAGGCGGCCGCCGATCGTGGACTGCGCGCCATCGACGCCACCTGCCCGCTCGTCACCAAGGTGCACCGCGAGGCCGTGCGGTTCGCTCGTGACGACTACGAGATCCTGCTCATCGGCCACGCCGGGCACGAGGAAGTCGAGGGCACGGCAGGCGAGGCGCCGGAGCACGTCACCCTGGTGAACGGCCCCGACGACGTGGACGGCCTGCGGGTGCGGGATCCGGAGCGTGTGGTGTGGCTGTCGCAGACCACGCTGTCCGTCGACGAGACGATGGAGACCGTGCGCCGCCTGCGCGAGCGCTTCCCGAACCTCGCCGACCCGCCGAGCGACGACATCTGCTACGCCACGCAGAACCGCCAGGTCGCCATCAAGAAGGTGGCGCAGGAGGCCGACCTCGTCCTCGTCGTCGGATCGGCGAACTCGTCCAACTCCGTCCGGCTCGTCGAGGTGGCGCTGGAGAACGGGGCGAAGGCCGCGCACCGTGTGGACTACGCGAGCGAGGTCGAGCAGGAGTGGCTCGAGGGCGTGAGAACCGTCGGCGTCACGAGCGGGGCATCGGTGCCGGAGGTGCTCGTGCAGGAGCTGCTCGACGATCTGGCGGATGCCGGCTACCGCGACGTCGAGATCGTCAAGACGGCCGAGGAGGACCTCATGTTCTCGCTGCCGAAGGAGCTGCGGCGAGACGAGACCGGAACGCAGGATGCCCGCGCTCTCGGAGGACGAGCCCGATGAGCGATCCCGTCTCCCGTCCCCGGCCGCAGTACGGCGAGTACGCGACGCCGGAGGAGCAGCGTGCTGCGATCAAGGCGCCGGAGACGAACCCGCACTACGCGCCGCCCGACGAGCATCCCGCGTACGCTCCGCAGGCGTCGCCGCTTCATCCCGATGCGGCGGAACGCTTCACCCCTCCGCAGCAACCGGATGCCGAACGTCCTTCCGACGCTCCGGCCGTGCTCCGGCACCCGGCCGACCGGGTGGTCACCATCGCGCTGCTTGTGCTCGGCCTCTTCAACGTGATCACCACGATCGCCGGACGCGACGGCATCGCCGGCCAGATCGACAGTGCCTACCACAGCATGGGACTGACCGGTGACTACGTCGTGACACCCCTCTCCGGGACGGTCGCCGACGTCGTCGCGATCGCGTTCCTCGCGTTGTGGGTCGTGGCGGCCGGGCTGTCCAGCTGGGCGATGCTGCGCGGCCGGATCGCGTTCTGGATCCCGCTGGCGGCGGGCGTCCTGGCGAGCCTGGTGAATGTCGTCGGCTATCTCATCCTGTTCTTGCACGACCCGACGTTCCTGGCCTACATGCAGCATCTGTGATTGAAGGGCGCCGGCTTCCAGCCGACGCCCCTGAATCGATGCTGATCGTTACTTGCCGGAGAGCGACTGACCGGCCGAGCCGAGCTGTTGCGTGGCCTCGATGACGCGCTGGGCCATGGCGGTTTCGGCGACCTTGCCCCAGGCCCGAGGGTCGTACTGCTTCTTGTTTCCGACCTCGCCGTCGACCTTGAGCACCCCCGAGTAGTTCTCGAACATGTACCCGGCGATGGATCGAGTGAATGCGTACTGCGTGTCCGTGTCGATGTTCATCTTGATGACGCCGTTGGCGACCGCCTGCGCGATCTCCTCGTCGCTGGACCCGGAGCCGCCGTGGAAGACCAGGTCGAGCGGCTTCGGGCCGGTGCCGAACCGCTCCTGAATGCCCTCTTGGATCTCGCCGAGCAGCTCGGGGCGCAGCTTCACGTTGCCCGGCTTATACACGCCGTGTACGTTGCCGAACGTCAGCGCCGCGATGTAGCGGCCGTTCTCGCCGAGCCCGAGCGCCTCGACAGCCTTGGTCACATCGCCCACCGTGGTGTACAGCGCCTCGTTCGTGCCCTCGTGCTTGACGCCGTCTTCTTCTCCGCCGACGACGCCGATCTCGACCTCGAGAATGGCGTTGATCGCCCGAGTGCGCTTGAGCATCTCCTGCGCGATCTCGAGGTTCTCGTCGAGCGGCACAGCCGAGCCGTCCCACATGTGCGACTGGAAGATCGGGTTGCGTCCCGCCTTGACCTCTTCTTCTGATGCCGCGATCAGGGGCAGTACGAAGTCCTCGAGCGCCGGCTTCGGGCAGTGGTCGGTGTGCAGTGCCACCGTGATCGGGTAGCTCTTCGCCACTTCCGTCGCGAACCTGGCGAACGCGAGGGCTCCGGTCGCACGCGCCTTCACGGTGTGGCCGGCGAAGTAGTCGGCGCCGCCGGTCGTGACCTGGATGATGCCGTCGGACCCCGCCTCGGTGAGTCCCTGCAGGATGGCGTTGATCGACTGCGACGAGGAGGCATTGATCGCGGGGTAGGCGAAGCCGCCCTTCTTCGCGCGATCGAGCATCTCGGCGTACTGTTCCGGGGTCGCGATGGGCATGACGTCTCCTCATGAAGCAGGGGCGGATTCGCCACGAGTCTAACGAGTGCGGGGGACCGCCTCGGCGCGGGCGGCGGGGCCGTCGTGCACGCCAGTTCACGAGCTGTGAAGAATCCCAATTCATTCGCCACTTCACCGGTCGGGCGGGAGTCGATCTACTCCTAGCGTTGAAATCGACAACAAACGAAGGAGCGCTCGTGCCCAGCGACCTGATCGATCGACCTGCAGAGGATGCCGCCACGAGCGAGCAAGCCCACCGAACGGCGGTGCTGCGACCGGACCGCAACCTCGCGCTCGAGCTGGTGCGTGCCACAGAGGCCGCGGCCATCCGGGCCACCCCCTGGATCGGCAAGGGACGTAAGAACGATGCGGACGGCGCCGCCGTCGACGCCATGCGTGCCTTCCTGTCCACTGTCGACTTCGACGGCGTCGTCGTGATCGGTGAGGGCGAGAAGGACCACGCGCCGATGCTCTTCAACGGCGAGCACGTCGGCACCGGGCGCGGGCCCGCGTGCGACATCGCCGTCGATCCGATCGACGGCACGTCGCTTACGGCTGCCGGCCGGCAGAATGCCCTCTCCGTCATCGCGGTGAGCGATCGCGGCACGATGCTGGATGCCTCCGGTGTGTTCTACATGGACAAGATCGTGACGGGACCCGAGGGCGCCGGTGTCGTCGACATCCGCAAGCCGGTGGGGGAGAACCTGCGTGCGCTGGCCGACGCGCTCGGCAAGGACATCGGGGAGCTGCGCGTCGCGGTGCTCGACCGGCCTCGTCACACCGAGCTGATCGAGGAGATCAGGGAAGCCGGGGCAGGCACGCGCCTCATGCTCGACGGCGATGTGGCCGGCGGAATCAACGCGGCCCGCCACGACTCGCGCATCGATGCGTGCATCGGCATCGGCGGAAGCCCTGAGGGCATCACAACGGCGTGCGCAATCAAGGCGCTCGGTGGTTTCATGCAGGCGCGTCCAGCGCCCCGAGACGAGGAAGAGCGCGAGCGGGCATTCGCTTCCGGGCTGGACCCCGAGCGGGTGTACGAGCTGGAGGATCTCGTGGCCGGCGACAACACGATCTTCGTGGCGACCGGCGTCACCGACGGCGGCCTCGTGGACGGCGTGCGTCGTGAGGGTCCGCTGATCCGCACCAGCAGCATCGTGCTCCGCTCCACCTCGGGCACGGTACGCCGCATCTCGGCGGAGCACCTCGTCTCGAAGTGGTGGTGACCAGCGCTCGGCAGGACCCAGTCAGCGCCGACGATCGCCGATGGCGATCGGTTCCGCCGGCCGGTCATCGGATTCCGGCTCGGACTCCAGCGCACCGACGAGTTCGAACGCCGTCAGTTCGCGCGGCGACTCCTCGAGGCCGGTGAGCGAGGGGATGACCTTCGACTCGTCGAGTGCCCCGAGTTTGCGCGCCGACGGCAGCACCTGCCTCTCCAGGGAACCGACGAACTTGTTGTAATCGTTGACCGTGCCCTTGATCGAGCGGCCCAGCTTGTCGATGTGCGCAGCCGTCGTGGCCAGACGTGAGTACAGCTCGCGGCTCAGGTCGAACAGCAGCTTCGCGTCTTGCGTCAGCACGTCCTGCTGCCAGCTGAACGCCACGGTCTTGAGCACCGACCACAGCGTCACGGGGGATGCCAGTGCCACGCGCTTGCCGAACGCGAACTCCATGATCGTGGGATCGGCCTCCATCGCCCCGGAGACCAGCGACTCGCTGGGGATGAACGCGATGACCATCTCGGGCGAGGCATCCAGACCGGCCCAGTACGCCTTGCTGCCGAGCGTCGTGATGTGATCGCGCACGGCCTTCACATGCTGCTTCATGAGCGCGGCGCGTCGTGCGGCTTCCTCGCCCGTGGCTGTCGCCGGAATCTGGCTCGCCTCCAGGAATGCGTTGAAGGGCGCTTTCGCGTCGACCGCGATGTTCTTGCCTCCCGGAAGGTGCACGACCATGTCCGGCCGGCCAGCGCCGGCGTCCGAGCTGATGCTCGATTGCACATCGAAGTCGACGCGTTCCAGCAGCCCTGCGGCCTCGACGACGCTGCGCAGCTGGGTCTCGCCCCAGACGCCCCTCGTGCTGTTCGAGCGCAGCGCGGAGGCCAGCGCTTCGGCGGTGCCGCGCAGCCGCTCCTCGGATTCCGATGCGGACCTCAGTTGCTGGGCGAGCTCGCCGTGCTGCCTGCTGCGCTGCTCCTCGAGGTCGGCCACCTTCTTCTGCATGCCCTGCAGCGACTCACGCACCGGGGCGAGCGCCTGGAGCACCTTGCTCTCGGCATGTTCGCGTTCACGCTGTGCGGCGAGTTCCTGACGCTGCCGCTCGGCCAGCTCCTCGTACTGCTGCTGCTGGCGCCGGATGCTCTCGTGCAGTCCGTCGGCGGTCGCCGCCATGGCCGCGAGCTGTTCGCGGAGGGCCGCCTGCGCCGTATGCTCCTCTGCCCGCACCTCGGCCAGCTCCATCGCGTGCCGCGCGGCGATCACCTCAGGAGACTCGGCCGCCGCCGGTTCGTGCACGCCCCGCCTGCCATAGACGAGGGCGCCGAACACGCCGGCTGCACCCCCGACGAGAAGGCCGATGATGAGGAAGAGAACGTCCATGCGTCCATGCTCCCAGCGGCCACTGACATCCGATTGAGGCCTTGCCGTGGATGCTCGCATCCATGGCAAGGCCGATTGAGGATGTTGAGCGGCGAAGCCGCGATCACATCACGATCGCGCCGCGTCTGGCCTGGCGAAGCCGCGATCACAAACCGGGGAGGTCGTACGGCGCGGGCTCAGGCCGCCGCTGCGACATCTCCGATGTGGCCCATGCGCACCGGCACGTTGGCGGCCAGCTCCTCCAGTGAGCGAGCGCCGTGTCGTCCCGCCGCGTGCACGATGATGGCGGCGCAGGCTTCGGCGTCGGCCAGCGCCTCGTGGTGGTTGAAGCCCTCGAATCCGGCGGCCATCGCCGCAATGGGGAGGCGGTACGAGTCGAGCGAGTACGTCTTGCGTGCGACCTGCAGGCTGCAGAGATAGTCGTAGCCGGGGCAAGGGATGCCCGTGGCCGCGCACGCACCGCGGATCACGCCCATGTCGAAGCCTGCGTTGTGTGCGACGAAGGCGTCGTTCCCGACGAAGTCGATGAGGTCGGCGAACTGCTCCGGCCAGCCACGGGCATCCGTCACATCCCACGCGTGGATTCCATGGATGCGGATGTTCCATTCCAGGAACGCGTCGTGCCCGGGCGGCGGCTTGATCAGCCAGCTCGCCGTGTCGACGACGCGGCCGTCGCGCACCTTGACGAGACCCACCGAACACGCCGACGCGCTGCTGGAGTTCGCGGTTTCGAAGTCGATGGCGGTGAAGTCCAGTGGCACGCGGTCATGCTCGCACGTGTGCGATCGATGTTCTGAGCACCACTCCGGCGTGCCCGGGAGGTGCTCTCGAAAGAGCGTGCTGAGAGCGATTCCGAGAAGGTGCTTGCGGCTGGCCCGCTCACGATATATCGTGTTCGAGGTTTCGCGATATATCGCGAGCCGGCACTGTTCGTCCGTGGCTCGACCGCGCTCGATTCCGCTGACAACAGAACGCGTACCGCGATGTCGGCGGTATGCCCCACAATGTAACGATCCCTCCGGCAAAGCCACGCACCGCCTGCCGACGCAACGCATCCATCGGAGTCTTCTGTGCTGTTCAAACTTCTCGTCCGTTCGCTGAAGCCGTACAAATGGCTTCTGGTCGGCGTGCTGGTCTTCCAGTTCGGGTCGGCCCTCGCCAGCCTCTTCCTTCCCAGCCTCAACGCCGACATCATCGACAACGGCGTCGCCAAGGGCGACACCGGCTACATCTGGCGCACCGGCACGCTGATGCTGGTCATCTCGTTCGGCCAGATCGTCACCTCGGTCATCGCCACCTACTTCGCGGCGATGGCCGCGATGCGGGCGGGGCGAGACATCCGCGACCAGATCTTCGACCGGGTCTCCGCGTTCTCCGAGCGCGAGGTCTCCTCGTTCGGTCCCGGGTCTCTCATCACCAGGAACACGAACGACGTGCAGCAGGTGCAGATGCTTGCCATGATGTCGGCGACGTTCCTCGTCTCGGCGCCGCTGCTGGCGATCGGCGGCATCATCCTCGCGCTGCGTCAGAGCCTCAGCCTGTCCTGGCTGATCGCCGTCGCCGTTCCCGTGCTCCTCATCGTCGCGGCACTCATCATCAGCCGAATGGTGCCGTTGTTCCGCAGCTACCAGAAGAAGCTCGACGCGGTGAACCGCGTCATGCGCGAGCAGCTCACCGGCATCCGGGTGGTTCGGGCGTTCGTGCGCGAGCCCATCGAAGAGGAGCGCTTCCGCGATGCGAACACCGACATCATGGTCGTCGGCCGCAAGGTCGGGTCGCTCTTCGTCCTGCTGTTCCCCGCGGTCATGCTCATCCTCAACGTGACGGTGATCGGGGTGATCTGGTTCGGCGGTGTCAAGGTCGACTCGGGCGAGGTGCAGATCGGAACATTGTTCGCGTTCATGCAGTACGTGATGATCATCCTCTCCGGCGTGATGATGGCGAGCTTCATGACGATGATGATTCCGCGCGCCGCGGTCTCCGCCGAGCGCATCAGCGAGGTGCTCGACACGGACTCGTCGCTGGAAAGGTCCGACCGCGCCGTCTCCGACTTCCCTGCACCGGGAACCGTCGAGTTGGCGGATGCGTCGTTCACCTACCCGGGAGCCGAGCATCCGGTGCTCTCCGGGATCAGCTTCACGGCGAGCCCCGGAGAGACCGTGGCCATCGTCGGATCTACCGGCGCGGGCAAGACCACCTTGATCTCACTGCTTCCGCGGCTGTTCGACGTCACCGACGGTGCCGCCAAGGTCAACGGGGTCGACGTGCGCGAGGCGGACCTGTCGTCGCTCTGGCAGACCATCGGGCTCGTGCCGCAGCGTCCGTTCCTCTTCTCCGGCACCGTCGCCTCGAACCTCCGGTTCGGACGTGAGGACGCCACAGACGACGAGCTGTGGCGAGCCCTCTCAATCGCCCAAGGAAGCGACTTCGTCGCCCAGATGGAGGGCGGCCTCGACGCCAGAATCGCGCAAGGCGGTACGAACGTGTCGGGCGGGCAGCGACAGCGGCTGGCGATCGCGCGAGCGATCGTGCACCGGCCGCGCATCCTCGTCTTCGACGACTCGTTCTCCGCGCTCGACTTGGCGACGGATGCCCGCCTCAGGCAGGCACTGTGGCGCGAGCTCCCCGAGGTGACCAAGGTCGTCGTCGCGCAGCGCGTCTCGACCATCACGGATGCCGACCGCATCGTCGTGCTCGACGACGGCCGCATGGTGGGCCTTGGCACACACGACGAACTGCTTGCATCGAACGACACCTATCGAGAGATCGTGGAATCCCAGCTCGGAGTGGAGGCAGGACGATGAGCGCCGCCCAGAAGACCGCGAAGGACCGGGCCGCGAAGAACGCTGTGCCGAAGGAGCTCACGCAAGAGGAGAAGCTCGAGCTGGAGCTCGCTGAGCAGGCCAGGCTGAGTGCAGACGACTGGAGCGGTGGAGTCGCGCCGGGCAAGGCGTCCAACTTCGGGCCGTCATTCCGCAGGCTCATCGGCCTGCTGAAGCCGAACGCAGTGGCATTCGTCTTCGCGTCGGTTCTTGGCGCCATCGGCGTCGTGCTCACCGTCATCGCACCGAAGGTGCTCGGCGAGGCCACGAACATCCTGTTCGAGGGCGTCATCTCGAAGCAACTTCCCGCGGGTGCCACGAAGCAGCAGATCGTCGACGGCCTCAATCGCTCAGGGCAGCATGACCTGGCGAACATCGTGCAGGCCATGCAGAACCTCGACCCGGGGCACGGCGTCGACTTCGTGCGGCTGAGCCAGGTGCTCGTCATAGTGCTCGCCCTCTATTGCGCCTCGTCGGTGCTCGGATGGCTGCAGGGCTACATCATCAACGTGATCATGGTGCGCACCATGTGGCGTCTGCGCGAGCAGGTCGAGGCGAAGATCAACGACCTGCCGCTCAGCTATTTCGACCGGGTGCAGCGTGGTGAGCTCATCTCGCGGGTGACGAACGACATCGACAACATCACGCAGATGATGCAGCAGTCGCTGTCCAGTGCGATCACGAGCGTGCTGACTGTGCTCGGCGTGCTCATCCTCATGCTGTCCATCTCGTGGCAGCTCACGTTGGTTGCGCTGGTCGCGCTACCGCTGATGGGGGTGATCTTCGGCGTCATCGGTCCGCGCTCGCAGAAGGCGTTCGGCATTCAGTGGCGCAAGGTCGGGCGGCTGAACGCCCGCGTCGAGGAGTCGTTCTCCGGTCACGCGCTGGTCAAGGTGTTCGGCCGCGAGGAGAGTTCGCGGGCGGCATTCCGTTCCGAGAACGAAGAGCTTTACCAGGCATCGTTCAAGGCGCAGTTCCTGTCGAACACGATGATGCCGGCCATGATGTTCATCGGGAACCTCACCTATGTCGGCATCGCGGTGCTCGGCGCGCTCATGGTCGCCGGTGGCCAGCTTCGCCTCGGCGACGTGCAGGCGTTCATCCAGTACTCGCAGCAGTTCACGCAGCCGCTGTCGCAGCTGGGCGGCATGGCGGCGGTCGTGCAGTCCGGTACGGCATCTGCGGAGCGGGTGTTCGAGCTGCTCGACCAGGAGGAGCAGGAGCCCGACGCCGTCGATGCGCCGGCGCCCGCGGACGGCGACGGCACGATCGAGTTCGACCACGTGTCGTTCTCGTACAGTCCCGACCGGCCGCTCATCACCGACCTCTCGTTCCGGGTCGAGCCCGGCCAGACGGTCGCGATCGTGGGGCCGACCGGCGCGGGCAAGACGACGCTGGTGAACCTCATCATGCGGTTCTACGAGCTGAACGGCGGGCGCATCCTGCTGAACGGGCAGAACATCGCCGACCTCACCCGGCATGACATCCGCGCTAAGACCGGAATGGTGCTGCAGGACCCCTGGCTGTTCGCCGGAACCATCCGCGATAACATCCGCTACGGGCGTGCGGACGCCACCGACGACGAGATCCATCAGGCGGCGGAGGCGACCTACGTCGACCGCTTCGTGCACTCGTTGCCCGACGGCTACGACACCGAGCTCGACGAGGACGCATCGAATGTGTCGGCGGGCGAGAAGCAGCTGATCACCATCGCTCGCGCGTTCGTCGCGAAGCCGAGCGTGCTCATCCTCGACGAGGCGACGAGCTCGGTAGACACCCGCACGGAGCTGCTGCTGCAGCACGCGATGAACGCGCTGAGGCAGGGGCGCACGTCGTTCGTGATCGCCCACCGGTTGTCGACCATTCGTGATGCCGACCTCATCCTCGTGATGGAGCACGGCGACATCGTCGAGCAGGGCACGCACGAGGAGCTGATCGCGGCGAAGGGTGCGTACTACCGGCTCTACAACGCCCAGTTCGAGCAGGCGGCGACGGAGCTCGACGAGGAGTTCGCGGGCATCCAGGATCCGCTCGAGCAGGAGGCCAGGGAGATCGCGGAGCGCGACGAGCCGGATGCCGCTGTGCTCGAGTGATGGCGCCGGCAGCCGCCGTATGGTGAGCACATGCAGTCACGCGATACGAAGCTCGAACATGCGCGATCGTTCGGGGGTGTCGCCGACGTGTACGAGGCATCCCGACCCGGCTATCCGCCGGAGGCGGTGACCTGGCTCGTGCAGCCCGAACAGTCGCATGTGGTCGACGTCGGAGCCGGAACGGGCAAGCTGACGCGTGCGCTGGCGGCAGGCGACCGGGAGGTCGTCGCGGTGGATCCGTCCACGCAGATGCTCGAGGTGCTGCGTAGCACGGTGCCGGGAGTGCAGACTCTCGTTGGATCGGGGGAGCGGATGCCTCTTCCCGACGAGTCCGTCGATGCGGTCACATACGCGCAGGCCTGGCACTGGGTGGATGCACAGGCGGCCTCCGCCGAGGCGGGCCGGGTGTTGAAGCCGGGCGGCACACTGGGCCTGATCTGGAACTTCCGCGACGAGCGCATCGACTGGGTGCGCCAACTCGGCATCGCGATGCACGCCGACGGCGATCAATACACCACAGGAATGGATGCCGACCCTCACGTTCACGCGCCGTTCGGCGAGCCGGAGACCGCCTCGTTCGAGTGGGCACAGCCGTTCAGCCGTGACGGCCTGATCGATCTGGTGCGCTCCCGCAGCTACTTCGCCGTGATGACCGTGCCGCAGAAGGAGCGCACGCTGCATGCCGTGCGCGAACTGCTCGATAAGCATCCGCAGCTCCTCGGCAGCGAGACGATCGAGCTGCCCTATGTGACGCTCGCGTTCCGATACGTACGGCCCTGACTGCTACGAGCCCCCGGTATCACGTCGGCCGGTCGGCCACCGGCTGACTACGCCTGGAAGCGACCCGGCCGGTCATAGGCCGCCGGATACGATGGATGCCCGTGGCTCTCACTATCGGCATCGTCGGCCTGCCCAACGTCGGCAAGTCCACCCTCTTCAACGCCCTGACCAAGAACCAGGTGCTCGCGGCGAACTATCCGTTCGCGACGATCGAGCCGAACATCGGCGTGGTGAATCTGCCCGACTCCCGGCTGGGCGTGCTCGCGGAGCTGTTCCACTCCGAGCGGGTGGTGCCTGCCGCCGTGAGCTTCGTCGACATCGCCGGGATCGTGCGCGGCGCGTCGACCGGTGAGGGACTCGGCAACCAGTTCCTCGCGAACATCCGTGAGGCGGATGCCATCGCGCAGGTCGTGCGCGGATTCACCGACTCCGACGTCGTGCATGTGGAGGGCGAGGTGAACCCTGCGAACGACCTGGAGACCATCGGTGCCGAGCTCATGCTCGCGGATCTGCAGACGCTCGAGAAGGCGATCACGCGTTACGAGAAGGAGGTGCGCGGCCGCAAGCTCGACCCGGTCGTTCTCGAGATCGCGCTCGCCGCGAAGGATGCGCTCGAGAAGGGCACCTTGCTGTCGGCCACCGGCCTCGACCTCGCTCCGATCAGGGAGCTCGGCCTCCTCACCTCGAAGCCGTTCATCTTCGTCTTCAACGTGGACGAGGCGGTACTGACGGATGCCGTCCGCAAGGCCGAGTTGGCCGCCCTCGTCGCGCCCGCCCACGCGGTCTTCCTCGACGCGAAGCTCGAATCCGAGCTGATCGACCTCGACGAGGACGATGCTGCGGAGCTGCTGGCATCCACTGGTCAGGAGGAGAGCGGGCTGGACCAGCTCGCCCGGATCGGATTCGAGACGCTCGGCTTGCAGACGTTCCTGACCGCCGGTCCGAAGGAATCGCGGGCGTGGACCATCCACAAGGGATGGAAGGCACCCCAGGCTGCCGGTGTGATCCACACCGACTTCGAGAAGGGCTTCATCAAGGCCGAGGTGATCTCGTTCGACGACCTCGTCGAGCTCGGCTCCGTGCACGAGGCTCGTGCGCATGGCAAGGCCCGTCTGGAGGGCAAGGACTACGTCATGCAGGACGGCGACGTGGTGGAGTTCCGCTTCAACGTCTAGAAGTGATCGAGCCGTGACCCATGCGACCGTGCCACGGATCGCGTCGGAGACCTGGGCGGTTCTGTAAGCGCTTCTCGTTTCATTCGCGACGTATCCTTGCGCTGTCGCCGGAAGGAAGCATCGACGTGTCTGCTCAGGAACAACGTTCGTCGCACCACGTACCCGCCCCCGGAGAGCCAACGGTACCGGAACTCGAGGAGGACGAGACGATCGCGCCGCGCCCTGAAGAGGAGATCGCCGACGTGCTTCGGGCCGAGCCCGATGTCGAAGACCACAGGCAGAGCCGGGCTTGACGACGATCCGGGCCAGGGCGCCGTGGTTCACCGGCGTCCACAACGCTGACCCGACCGGGACCCGCCAACGATGCCGGGCGTCTGTCTGATGACCGTGCGAGGCTAGGGGCATGCCCGAGTCACCAGAGGTGCAGGCCGTGGTCGAGCAAATCGGCGATCGGCTCGCCGGTCGCGCGCTCACCGCGGTGGACCTGCTCGAGTTCCGTGTGGTCAAGACGCGGCCCCGTCCGCCGGAGAGCCTGATCGGATCCGATCTGACGCGCGCTCGGCGTTTCGGCAAGTACCTCGATCTCGTCTTCGGTGAGCAGCACCTCGTGATTTCGCTCGGTCGGCACGGCTGGGCGCGCTGGGCTGGCGACACCACAGCTGTCGAGCAGCTGCCACCCGCGCTGGCGATCCTCGACTTCGACGACGGAACTCGCCTGGAACTGACGGATGCCGGTGGCTGGGTATCTCTCGGCGCCTGGGTCGTCGATGACCCGCTCAATGTGTCCGGCATCGCCGCGCTGGGACCGGACCCGGCCGATTCGGGCTACTCGCGCGGCAATTTCGACGGAGCGTTCGTCGGTCGTCGCAAGCAGTTGAAGGCCGTGCTGGAGGAGCAGAAGTCCATCGCAGGCATCGGCAACGCGTACTCTGACGAGATCCTGTTCGCGGCGCGCCTGAATCCGATTGCTCACGCGTCGGCGCTCGACGAGGCCGAGCTCGAGCGGTTGTTCGAGCAGACGGTCGGTGTCATCCGGGGAGCGATCGGCGCACGGCGCGGCATCCCGATGTCCGAACTCAAGGCGGCGAAGACGGCCGCGATGCTGGTGCACGGCCGTGCCGGTGAACCGTGCCCGGGATGCGACGACACGATCCGGGACTTCGCGTTCGCAGGCACGACGGCTCAGTACTGTCCGCAGTGCCAGACCGGTGGCGAACTGCTCTGAACGCTCGAGGTGCCGGAGTGAATCACCCCGGCACCTCGCTCGCGTCTTACGTCCTCAGGCGGTCTGATCCTGGTCCTTGCCCTCACCGATCTCCTCGACGGCCTTGGCGTTGAACGCGGGAAGATCCGCCGGGGTGCGGCTGGTGACGAGGCCGTGGTCGACCACGACCTCCTCGTCCACCCAGTCGGCGCCCGCATTGCGCAGGTCGGTCTTCAGGCTGTGGTAGCTGGTCATCCGCCGCCCGTCCACGACGCCGGCCTCGATCAGCGTCCACGGCGCATGGCAGATCGCGGCGACAGGCTTGTGCTCCTCGAAGAACCCCTTGGTGAACGCGACCGACGCCTCGTCCGTGCGCAGATGATCGGCGTTCACCACTCCGCCGGGCAGAACGAGTGCATCGAATTCGGATGCCTGCACCTGCGAAGGCGACGCATCCACCGACTGCCGGTGGCCGTTCTTGCCCTTGATCGATCCGGACTCCGGCGACACCATCGTGAGCGTTGCGCCCACCGCTTCGAGCGCCTCCCACGGCGAGCTCAGCTCGGCGTCCTCATACCCGTTCGTTGCCAGGAAGGCGACCTTCTTGCCATTCAGTTCTCCACTCATGGTGGCGACGGTATGGCGAGGGCGGAAACGACCCCCAGGGGTTGACAGCCTGCACCGCAGAATCGGGACGTGCCGCACCGGCGGAACCTCCGGCATGGCAAGCTGACGACGTGCCCGATGCGATCTTCGACGACCCGCGCCTCGCGCGCCTGTACGACCCGCTCGACCCCGACCGGAGCGACCTCGACGCATACCTCGCGATGGTGCGAGAGTTCAGCGCCCACACCGTGCTCGACATCGGATGCGGTACCGGCACCTTCGCCTGCCTCCTCGCCGGGGAAGGGTTCGAGGTCGTGGGCGTCGACCCGGCCCTGGCATCGCTCGACGTGGCACGCGGCAAGCCGGACGCCGAGCGCGTCCGGTGGATTCACGGAGATGCGACGTCGCTTCCGCCGCTGAATGCCGACATCGCGTTCATGACCGGTAACGTCGCCCAGGTGTTCCTCACCGACGAGGAATGGATGGCTACGCTCACCGGCATCCGGGAAGCGCTCCGTGCGGGCGGCAGGCTGGTCTTCGAGACACGCGACCCCGAGCAGAAGGCGTGGCTCGGATGGGTTCGGGATGCCACTTTCGAGGACGTGCAGCTTCCCGACGCGGGACGTGTGCGTTCCTGGACCGACCTGATCGACGTTTCGCCACCGCTGGTCACGTTCGAGTCGTGGGTGGTCTTGCCCAGCGGTGAGCCGCTGCGCTCGACGTCGACACTGCGGTTCCGCTCCCGCGGCGAGGTCGAGCATTCGCTCCTTGACGCGGGTTTCACGGTCAGCGATGTACGCGAAGCTCCCGATCGCCCCGGCAAGGAGTTCGTGTTCGTCGCGCTCCGTTCGTGAGCGCGTGCCGCGCGCTCAGTTCGTGACGGCGTGCTCCACGCTCATCACGAGAATCACACGGTCGGCGCGATCCGCAGGCGGCTGCACTTCTGCGTCTCCGTACCGGCGCCCGAGGCGCACGTAGAACTCGCCCTCCGGGTCGGGCACGACGTCGACGAGGCGGCCTCGCACCTCCAGGTACCGGTAGAAGTCCTTCTCGCGCACGACCGTGAGGCTCATCGACGGGTTGTGCCGCAGGTTGCGGTACTTCTGCCGCTTCGTGGTGTGCGTGAAACGGATGTGCTCCCCGTCGAACTCGAACCACATCGGGTTCACCTGCACGGTGTCGTCCGGCCGGATGGTGCCCAGGAACCCGAAGTTGGGCTCGATGAGCATGGGCTTGAGGTCGGCGCGAATGATGTCGGATGCCGTCATTCCTCCATCCTGTCGGATGCGCCACGATGGGGATATGACTGAGCACGACGACGCGACACGCGTCACCTCCGCAAGCCGTGACATCCAGGCGTCCGCCGCGGTGATCTTCGAGCTGATCGCCGACCCGGCACAGCAGCCGAGGTGGGACGGCAACGACAACCTTCTCGAAGCCGAACCCGGACAGCGGGTTCACGGTGTCGGCCAGATCTTCGCGATGACGAACCGAGGTGGCCGTGTGCGCGAGAACCATGTCGTCGAGTTCGAGGAGGGCCGCCGCATCGCCTGGATGCCTGCAGAGGTCGGAAAGCCGCCGATCGGGCAGCTGTGGCGGTGGGAGCTCCAGGAGATCGAACCCGGCCGGACCACGGTCACCCACACCTACGACTGGACTCAGCTGAACGACGAGTCTCGCCTCGAACGCGCGCGAGCCACCACTTCGGAGCGGCTTATGGCTTCAATCGATCGGCTCGCCGCGCTCGCGGAGGCTTCCTGACTCGTTCGCGCTGACGGCCGCCTTTCGCGCAGGGTCCGCGCCACGCACAGCGACGACGGATTCGACGAGTGCGTCGGCCGCACGGCCGAGGTCGGCCGGGGAGGCGTGCGTCCAGCTGAAGCGCAGAGCCGTGCTCGCTACGTCGTCGGGCACCCCGAGCGCCGTGAGCACGTGGGAGGGCTCGGTGCGACCGGCAGCGCACGCGGAACCGCTGGAGGCGACGACTCCTCGCCGCTCCAGTTCCAGCAACACGGTCTCACCGTTCACGCCGTCGATCACGAACGATGCGTGCCCCGGGATGCGCCGCTCCGGATGCCCGGTCAGCGTCGTGCCGGGAACTCGCGTGAGGACGGCGGCGATGAACGCGTCACGGTCCGGGTCCGTCGTGAGGCCGGACTCATCAGCTGCCGGCCGCTCGTGCTCCGCGGCTTGGAGAGCGGTGGCCAGCGCGACCGCGAATGCCAGGTTCTCGGTGCCCGACCGGCGACCGCGTTCCTGGCCGCCGCCGTGCAACACCGGCTCGACGGGCATGCCTCCGCGTAGGAAGAGGGCACCGGAGCCCTTCGGCGCGCCCACCTTGTGTCCCGAGAACGAGAGCGCGTCCACGCCGAGGCGTCGAACGTCGAGCGGGAGCCGCCCGGCCGCCTGCACCGCGTCGGTGTGGAACCGGGCTCCGACGCGATGGGCAGTCTCGGCCAGTTCGGCCACCTGCTGCACCGTTCCGATCTCGTTGTTCGCGTACGCGAGCGAAACGAGGGTGGTATCCGGACGCAGCACCGAGAGCAGAGCCTCGACCGTGACCACGCCCTGCGCGTCAAGCGGCACGAAGTCCACCTCGAAGCCGTGCACCCGGCGCAGGAAGTCCACGGACTCGAGCACGGCCTCGTGCTCCGTCGCAGCCGTCACGACGTGACGCCCGCGCGGTTCGCCGAGCGCGATGCCCTTGATTGCGAGGTTGTCGGCCTCGGTGCCTCCTGCGGTGAACACCACCTCGGATGCGCGACACCGGAGCACCGACGCGACGCGCGTGCGGGCATCCGTGAGCGCGGCGGCAGCGCGCAGACCCGGCTCGTGCGTGCTCGACGGGTTGCCGAACTCGCCGGTCAGATACGGCCACGCCGCCTCGAGTGCGGCGCGGCGCACGGGCGTGGTCGCTGCCGCGTCGAGATAGAGAGTGGCGGGTGCCGGCATCAGCGCTGTGGTTTCGACACGCTCAACCGGCGGAAGAGGCGGTGGCAGGAGAAGTGGCGGCAGCGGCGTCGATGTCGAGGTCGAGCCCGATGTCGAGCGATCGCACGCTGTGCGTGAGCGCACCGACCGAGATCACGTCGACCCCCGTGGCGGCGATCGCGGCGACCGTGTCGAGGTTCACGTTGCCACTGGCCTCCACGATGGCCCGGCCGGCGACCAAGGCGACGCCCTCGCGCAGCTCGTCGACCGTGAAGTTGTCGAGCATGATCGTGTCGACACCGCCCGCGAGCACCGGTTCGATCTGGTCCATGCGATCGACCTCGACCTCGAGGTGCGTCGTGTGTCCCAGCCGCTCCCGCACGGAACGGATCGCATCGGTCACCGATCGGCCGCCGGCGGTGAGCACGGCGAGGTGGTTGTCCTTGGCCATGACGGCATCCGACAGCGAGTTGCGGTGATTGCGGCCGCCGCCGCACACCACCGCGTGGCGTTCGAGCGCTCGCAGCCCAGGCGTGGTCTTGCGGGTGTCGACGATGCGCGCGTTCGTTCCAGCCGCAAGCTCGACATAGCGTGCGGTCAGCGTGGCGATTCCGCTCATGCGCTGCACGAGATTCAGTGCGACCCGCTCGCCGCGCAGGATGCCCCGGGCCGGCCCCGCCACACGTGCCAGCGCCTGGGCCCTCTCGAAGCGCTCACCGTCGCCGACCAGAAGCTCGACGACGATGCGCTCGTCGACGGCGACCATGGTGCGCTCGAGTACCTGACCGCCGGAGAACACTCCTGGGTCGCGTGCGACAAGGCGAGCGGATGCCGTCGCCTGCGCCGGAATGAACAGTTCGCTGGTCACGTCGCCCCACGGTGCATCCTCCTCGAGGGCGGCGGTGACGACCCGGTCGATGATCTGCTGGGTCAGCACGCGCCGACCACCTCTCGTGTCATGCCCTGACGGGCGTCGGTGAATGTGCCGATGTGCACGTCGCCATCGCGGAGGACGACTCGGCTGTGCACGGCCTCTGAGTGGGTTGTCGGGAAGTCGCTGCGGTAGTGGGCGCCGCGAGATTCCTCCCGTGCCAGGGCTGCGCGCACCACCAGGTCGCCGAGCGTCAGCAGGTTGAGTTCCTCCTGTGCGGCGATGCTCGGAACCGAGTCCGCAGGCTGCAGCTCGTCGATCAGGCGCAGAGCCTCGCTCAGCCCATCAGCGTTCCTTTCGACGCCCGCATAGCGCCACATCACGTCGCGAAGATCGTCCACCGCGCGTTCGGATGGCACTTCGCCCGCTGCGCGGCCGGAGCCGGAGAGAACGGTGTCCTCGACCGGCGACGTGGGCAGTTCGGTAGCAGACAGCGCATCCGCTGCACGAGCCGCGAACACGAGCCCCTCCAGCAGCGAGTTCGACGCCAGCCGATTCGCCCCCTGAGCCCCGGTGCACGCCGCCTCGCCGATCGCTAAGAGACCGGGAATGCTCGTGCGTGCCCAGGCATCCGTCTTCACCCCGCCCATCCAGTAGTGAGCGGCGGGCGTCACCGGAATCGGCTCGAGCGCCCAGTCGAGTCCAGCAGCCTCGCACGCCGCCTGGATGGTCGGGAACCGATGCGCGAGGAACCGGCGCCCCAGCCCTGTGGCATCCAATAGAACCGGGGCGCCGTTCTGCGCGGTCATCTGCCGAGCGATGGCTCGGGCGACAACGTCGCGGGGCGCGAGCTCCGCATCCCGGTGCACGCGCTGCATGAAGCGCGATCCCGAGGCGTCCAAGAGCACGGCACCCTCGCCACGCACCGCCTCCGACACGAGGGTTCCGCCCGGCGCCGCCAGCGCCGTCGGATGGAACTGGTAGAACTCGAGGTCGGCCAGCTCGGCGCCGGCCCGCCACGCGGCCGCGATCCCGTCGCCGGTGGCACCGCACGGGTTCGTGGTGTGCGAGTACAGGCGTCCAGCGCCGCCGGTGGCGAGCACCACGGCCTCCGCCCCGAGCACGCCGCCGGTACCGTCCGCATCGAGCGTGCGCACACCGACCGTGCGACCGGACCGCACAACGAGATCGGTCAGCATCGTGTTCTCCACAATGCGGATCCCGGATGCCCGCACCCGCGTCGCCAGCGTCACCTCGATCCCGCGTCCGGTCGCGTCGCCTCCAGCGTGCAGCACCCTCGAGCGGGAGTGCGCGGCCTCGAGCCCGCGCGCCAGCTCGCCGCCCGACCGGTCGAACGGCACACCGAAACGCACCAGTTCACGCACGAGCGCCGGACCTTCTGAGCAGAGGATGCGCACGGCATCCTCGTTCCCGAGCCCGGCGCCCGCCAGGAGCGTGTCCCGCACGTGCAGCTCGACGCTGTCGTCGTCGAAGAGCGCGGCAGCTATGCCACCCTGCGCATAGAGCGTGTTGCTCTCCTGCAACGCTCCCTTCGTGATCAGCGTCACTTCCGCGAACGTCGAGATCCGCAGCGCGGCGGTGAGACCCGCGATGCCGCTGCCGACGACCACAACGCGAGACATGTCAGGCCGCCATCGTCCTGTCGGGACGTGCCGCGAGCATCCGCTCGAGTGCCACCCGGGCATCCGTCGCGACCTCATCGGTGACGCGCACCTGGTTGACCACCTCGCCGCGCACGAACGACTCCAGCACCCACGCGACGTATCCGGGGTGGATGCGGTACATCGTCGAGCACGGGCACACCACGGAGTCGAGGCAGAAGATGGTGTGCTGCGGGTACTCCGCCGCCAGCCGCTGCACCAGGTTGATCTCGGTGCCGATCGCGAACGTCGACCCGGCGGGCGCCGCCTGGATCGCCTTGACGATGTAGTCGGTCGAGCCGTACTCGTCGGCGGCGTCGACCACGTCCATCGGGCACTCCGGGTGCACGATGACGCGCACGCCGGGATGCTCCGCCCGGGCCCGGGCGATCTGCGGCACGGTGAACCGCTTGTGCACCGAGCAGAAGCCCTGCCACAGGATGACCTTCGCGTCGCGTAGCGACTGCGCGTTGTTGCCGCCGAGACTCTTGCGCGGGTTCCACATCGGCATCGCCGTCAGCGGCACGCCCATCGCCTTCGCGGTGTTGCGTCCGAGGTGCTGATCGGGGAAGAAAAGCACCCGCTTGCCGCGCTCGAAAGCCCAGCGCAGCACGGTCGACGCGTTCGACGAGGTGCAGACGATCCCGCCGTGCCTGCCGCAGAACGCCTTGAGCGCAGCCGACGAGTTCATATAGGTGACGGGGATGACGGATGCCGTGCCGTCGGCGCCCGCACCGCTCTGCTCATCCCGGTACAGCTCCATGAGCTGCTCCCAGGCCTCCTCGACGGAGTCGATGTCGGCCATGTCGGCCATCGAGCATCCCGCGGCGAGGTTGGGGAGGATGACGCTCTGCTCGCGCGCGGTCAGGATGTCAGCGGTCTCGGCCATGAAGTGCACACCGCAGAAGACGATCGCTTCGGCTTCGGGATGCGCCTTGGCCGCGTTCGCGAGCTGGAACGAGTCGCCCACGAAGTCCGCGAACTGCACCACCTCGTCGCGCTGGTAGAAGTGGCCGAGCACCATCACGCGCTCTCCGAGCGTGTCTTTGGCGGCACGGATGCGGTCGGCCAGCTCCTCGGCGGATGCGTCGCGGTACTCCTGCGGCAGCTCGCCCTGCGTAGGGGAGTCCGCGGGAATCGGATCGGCCATCGATGCCCCGGGCCCGTACCCGGGCATTCCGAGGTCGAACGACCACGGTGCCTCGACGAGTTCGGGCGTGCAGGTCTCACCCTGTTCTTCGCCCGACGCGATGAGCTGGATGGTGCGGTCGACGGAGGCGGTGATCGTCATGAGATGCCTTCTCGGTTGTGTAGGTGGCCTGGTTGAAGCCGGGTGCCGGTGTACGTCGTCACGGGGGCGGCAGCGGTCCGTTGTCGGCGAGGTCGACGGAACCGCCGTAGCGGTAGAGCTTGGGCGGCCGGTGCCGGGTGCCGGTGAGTCGCTCGCCGGTGTCGACGAGCGTGTCGGATGCCTCCATGGCCCTGCGGAAGTTGGCAGGGTCGAGAGGCCTGCCGAGCACGGCCTCGTGCACCTCGCGCAGTTGGGCAAGCGTGAACGTCTCACCGAGGAGCGCGTGCGCGATGCGGGAGTACTCCATCTTGTTGCGCAGCCGCCACAGCGCATACTCGACGATCACGTTGTGGTCGAAAGCCAGCGGAGGCAGCTCGTCGGCCGGGAACCAGCGCACGTTCTGGCCGACCGTCGCCCTGGCGGCCTCGCCCGAGCCGACGAGCGCCCAGTACACGATCGAGACGACGCGGGCCCCATCGGAAGTGCTGGCAGGGGAGCGGTCGGCGTCGCCGAACGCGTAGAGCTGCTCCAGGTAACGGGGTGCGAGTCCCGTGGTGTCGCCGAGGGTGCGGCGCGCGGCATCCGACAGTCCCTCCGTCACGTGGAGCGGACCTCCCGGCAGAGCCCACCGACCCTCGAACGGCTCGCGGATGCGTCGCACGAGCGGCAACCACAGCGTCGGAGCCGAGCCTTCAGCGCCGAACCGATCGTCCGCCCGCAGGGCGAAGATGACCGTCGAGACCGCGAGCTCGACATCGGCGCCGGATGCCTGTGCTCGTGCGGCAGTGCCGCCTGCGTCCGTGTTCATGTTCGTCATAAGAGTAAAGGTTTGATTGACCTGAAGTAATCCTACACCTTGTGGTTCGGATGACTGGAACTCACCTTCAGCGAGGGCGATAGGCTGAGCGCACAACAGAAGATCGGGCCACACGGTCGATGCGGGAGAGTCCGCGCGGGTCTTCCCGCAGCGGGCACCGAAGGAGCAATCCTCCCCGACAATCTCTCAGGTACCCCTACCGCGTCGAACTGGCCGCTCTGGAGAGCAGTCCGAGGTATCAGCCCGGGCTCGCCCACGGTGAAAGGTCCGCGACCGCGGGCCGAATCTCTCAGGCATTCAGTGACAGAGGGGGAGTTCTCACGAGACGTGTCGTATGACGCGTCCGTCCTCGACGGGTGACCCCCAGGTTCCCAACGCGAACAGATTCGGAGAACTCATGGCCCAGCCCTCTTCACAGAAGCAGGCTTCGTCTCAGAAGCTATCGCCCCTGAACGATGCGCACATCGCCGCAGGCGCGAGCTTCACGGACTTCGCCGGCTGGCAGATGCCGGTGCGGTACTCGAGCGACCTCGCCGAGCACCACGCGGTGCGCACGGCTGCCGGACTATTCGATCTCTCGCACATGGGCGAGATCGTCGTGCTCGGGCCGCAAGCCGCCGATGCACTCGACCACGCGCTCGCCGGACGCCTGTCGGCGCTGCAGCTCGGGCAGGCGAAGTACAGCCTCCTGCTGAACGAGCGGGGCGGCATCCTCGACGATCTCGTCGTCTACCGCACCGGCGTCGATCGGTATCTGGTGGTGGCGAACGCGGCCAACCGGCAGACCGTCGCAGAGGAGCTGACGAAGCGGTCGGCATCCTTCGAGGCGGATGTCTACGACGAGTCGGACGACATCGCGCTGATCGCGATCCAGGGCCCGCGCGCGCTGGAGATCCTGCAGAACGTCCAGGGACTCGGCATCGAGGCGGGAGACGACGTTCCAGAAGACCACGAGGAGCCCGACGTCGAGAATGCGCTCGCCGGCCTGAAGTACTACCGGTCGCTGTCCGGCACGTTCCAGGATCATCCGGTGCTGATCGCCCGCACCGGCTACACCGGCGAAGACGGCTTCGAGCTCTATGTCGCGCCCGACAATGCGCCTGCCCTGTGGGAGGCGTTGCTGGAGACCGGTGCGGGAGCAGGACTCGTGCCCGCGGGTCTCGCCGCCCGTGACACGCTGCGCCTGGAGGCGGGCATGCCGCTCTACGGGCACGAGCTCACAGCGGGAACGTTCCCGTCTCAGGCAGGGCTCGGTCGCGTCGTTGTGCTCGACAAGCCCGGTGATTTCGTGGGCCGCTCCGCGATCGAGCGGGGCGCGGCGCCGGATGCCCGTGTGCTCGTGGGTCTGGAAGGCGCAGGCAAGCGCGCGGCCCGCGCCGGTTACGCACTGTATGCGCATGCGGCGAGCGAGGCCGAGGCCGTGCCGGCTGCCGGCCAGGACGCCCCGATCGGCGAGATCACCTCCGGCGCGCTCTCGCCCACGCTCGGGCATCCGATCGCGCTCGCCTACGTGGATCCGGAGTACGCCGACGTCGGCACCGAACTCGATGTGGATGTGCGCGGATCGCGCATCCCGTTCACCGTCATCACCCTGCCCTTCTACAGCAGAAAGAAGAACTGACATGGCAGTGCCCACCGATCGTCGTTACACCGCAGAGCACGAATGGGTGCTCGGTGACGGCGACACCGTCACCGTCGGCATCACCGAGTACGCGGCCGAGAAGCTCGGCGACGTCGTCTTCGTCGACCTGCCGGCGGCGGGAAGCGACGCCGCCGAGGGGACCGTCGTCGGCGAGATCGAGTCGACCAAGTCGGTGGGCGAACTCTTCGCGCCCGTCAGCGGCGAGGTGCTCGAGGCCAACCAGGCGGTGATCGACGCGCCCGAACTCGTCAACTCCGACCCGTTCGGCTCCGGCTGGCTGCTCAAGGTGCGCGTGGCCGACGCGTCGCGGCTGGAGGACCTGCTGGATGCCGCAGCCTACGCAGCGCTGATCGGCGACGCGGAGTGAGCGCCGGTCCCCACGAGCACGGCCCGAGCGAGCACGGCCCCAGCGAGCATGACCAAAATGAGCAGAGCGCAGTGAACGGAACCGCTCTCGGAGCCCGAAGCACCTTCGCCGACCGCCACATCGGTCCGGACGCCGAAGCCACGCGTGGCATGCTCGACGCCCTCGGCTTCGACTCCGTGGACAAGCTGGTGCGCACGGCCGTGCCCAAGGGCATCCAGCTGCCCGCAGATGTCGACCTGCCGAACCGGTCACTGCCCGTCGAGGGCGTGAGCGAGCGCGACGTCCTGACCGAGCTTCGGGCGCTCGCCTCCGGCAACCGCGTGAACACGTCGTTCCTCGGGCTCGGCTACTACGGAACCGTGACCCCCGCGGTCATCCAGCGCAACGTGCTGGAGAACCCGAGCTGGTACACCGCCTACACGCCGTACCAGCCGGAGATCTCGCAGGGGCGCCTCGAGGCGCTCATCAACTTCCAGCAGATGGTGTGCGACTTCACCGGCCTCGATATCGCCAACGCGTCGATGCTCGACGAGGGCACGGCTGTTGCAGAGGGGATGCTGCTGGCCCGCCGAGCATCGCGCGCGAAGTCCAGCGTCTTCCTCGTCGACTCGGATGCCTTCCCGCAGACGCTCGCGATCCTGCGCGGTCGCGCAGCGGCGGTCGGCATCGAACTCGTCGAGCTCGACCTCGCCTCCGCGAACCCGGTCGAGTTGCCCGAGGCGTTCGGCGCGTTCGTCCAGTACCCGTCCGCCTCGGGCCGCGTATGGGACCCGTCGCGCGTCATCGACACCGTGCACGCCGGTGGCGGCCTCGCAGTCGTCGCCGCGGACCTCCTCGCACTGGCTCTGATCAAGGCTCCTGGCGAGCTAGGTGCCGACATCGCGGTGGGTACGACGCAGCGATTCGGGGTGCCGATGGGCTTCGGCGGCCCGCACGCGGGCTACATGGCCGTGCGCAAGGGTCTCGAGCGTCAGCTCCCAGGCCGCCTCGTCGGCGTCAGCCAGGATGCCGCCGGCAAGCCCGCATACCGACTCACGCTGCAGACCCGCGAGCAGCACATCCGTCGCGAGAAGGCCACCAGCAACATCTGCACCGCCCAGGTGCTTCTGGCGGTGATGGCATCGATGTACGCGGTCTACCACGGACCACGCGGCATCCGCGCGATCGCACAGCACGTGCACGCGAACACGGCGTTGCTGGCCGACATGTTGGTGCAGCGCGGTGTGCACGTGTTGACCGATTCCTACTTCGACACCATCCGGGTTGGTGTCGACGACGCGAACGCCGTCGCAGGTGCGCTCCACGCCGCCGGCATCCTGGCGCACGTCGTCGACGAGACAACGCTCTCGTTCAGCATCGACGAGGCGAACGTCGACGACATACAACGCATCGTCGGCGTCGTCGCCCCTGGGGCGCCGCAGGAGCGGCTCGGCGACGACCACGAGCCGGAGCCTGGCGTGCGGCCGGCACGAACGTCCTCGGGCATTCGTCGCTTCCCCGAGCACCTGGCCCGCACGAGCGAGTACCTCACGCATCCCGTCTTCTCCTCGTACCACTCCGAGACGGCGATGATGCGCTACCTCAAGCTGCTCGCCGACCGCGACTACGCGCTCGACCGGGGCATGATCCCGCTCGGATCGTGCACCATGAAGCTCAACGCCGCCACCGAGATGGCCGCCATCACGTGGCCGGAGTTCGCGGCGATGCATCCGTTCGCCCCCGCATCGGATGTCGGCGGCTATCTCGACCTCATCGCCCAGCTCGAGACGTGGCTGGCGGAGCTCACGGGCTACGACACCGTCTCACTGCAGCCCAACGCGGGCAGTCAGGGCGAGCTCGCGGGTCTCTTGGCGATCCGCGGTTACCACGATGCCAACGGCGACGCGCACCGCACCGTGTGCCTCATCCCGCAGTCCGCGCACGGCACGAACGCCGCATCGGCCGTGCTCGCCGGCATGCGGGTGGTCGTCGTGGCGACGGATGCCGCGGGCAACGTCGATCTCGACGATCTGCGCGGCAAGGTGGCCCAGCATGCCTCCGAACTCGCCGCCCTGATGATCACGTACCCCTCCACGCACGGCGTGTACGAGCACGACGTCGTCGACGTGATCGACGCCGTTCATGCCGCCGGGGGACAGGTGTACATCGACGGCGCCAACCTCAACGCGCTGCTCGGCTTCGCTCGCTTCGGCGACTTCGGCGGGGATGTCTCGCACCTCAACCTGCACAAGACCTTCTGCATCCCGCACGGAGGCGGCGGACCCGGCGTCGGACCTGTTGCGGCGAAGGCCCATCTCGCGCCGTTCCTGCCCGGGCACCCGCTCATGCAGTCGAACGACCATGTGGGATACGCGCACGATGGCGCACCCGTCTCTGCCGCGCCGTACGGGAGCCCGAGCATCCTGCCGATCTCCTGGGCGTATGTGCGCATGATGGGAGCCGAGGGCCTCGCTCGTGCGACCGGTGCCGCCGTGGTCTCCGCGAACTACGTCGCGGCGAGGCTCCGCGAGCACTACCCGGTGCTGTACGCGGGCGAGCGCGGACTGGTGGCGCACGAGTGCATCATCGACATCCGTCCGCTCACGGATGCCACGGGCGTCACCGTCGACGACGTCGCCAAGCGCCTGATCGACTACGGATTCCATGCGCCGACCATGAGCTTCCCGGTCGCGGGTACTCTCATGGTGGAACCGACCGAGAGCGAAGACCTCGCCGAGCTCGACAGGTTCGTCGAGGCGATGATCTCGATCAAGGCCGAGGCGGATGCCGTTGGTGCAGGTACCTACCCGGCCGACGACAACCCGCTGCGAGGCGCCCCGCACACCGCGGAGTCGGTCGTGGGGGAGTGGACGCATCCCTACACGCGTGAGCAGGCGGTGTACCCGGTTTCGGGTCTCGTGCGCACGAAGTACTGGCCGCCGGTGCGCCGCATCGACCAAGCCTGGGGCGACCGCAACCTGTTCTGCGCCTGCCCGCCGCCTGAGGCGTTCGCCTAGCGAACGCCTCAGGCGGCGGGATCCGCTGCACTGCTTGCTGGCAGGCGCCGTCGGCGCGCGAGGTGTTCGCGTAGCGAACCCTCAGGCGGCGGGAACCGCCGCTGTGCTCGTGTGCCTGAGATCGCTGCACTGTGCCGAGACCGGGGAGCTGTGCGCCGGTTTCGGCACGATCAGTCGGTCTCACCCGATTTCGTGGCCTCGAAGGATCGCGGGTTGTGCGCGAGCGTTGCAAGGAGCGAGACATTCCGCCGGCGCACCGGTCGGAGCCCGGCAGCGCGAAGTTTGCGGTCCAGCGATTCGTAATTCAGGACGTCTCCCCAATCCCACCGCGCGAATCCGCCCTCGTGCCGGCGCAGACGGTCTTCGCGCGTCTTCTCCGCAACGAAGTGAGCTTTCGCCGCCTCTGCATCGTCGGCGTCGTACTTCCCGTAGCCATCCGCCTCACCGATGATTCGCTGTAGACGCCAGTAGAAGTCGACGCGATCATGCGCGTTCTCGTAGTTGAACCGCACCTGCAGTTCTGGCCGTTCGTAGCCCAGCCAGTCGATGGCCGCGCGGCTGGCCGACTCATTGGGCGACTCGGCATCCGACGTCGCTTCCCCCAGCACCCAGCGCAATTGACGCCGACCGCGACGGCTGGAGATGCGCTCCGCTCGCTCGAGAAGTTCGGATGTGGTCACCAACCCCTTGTGCAACGCGGAATCGGCCACTGCCAGTGCGAACGCAGGGGGCAGGACGAGCCCGAGATCCACCACAGTGTCGGGCATGGCAGTCGTCACGATCCCGCCAGACATGTCGAGGCTTCGCTCGTCACGGAAGGCGTGCACAGCGACATCGCCGTCGACCGACATTGCGCCGGAGCGGCCGATCACGTGAACGTGCCGCGGCTCGCCGAATACGGGCCCTCCACGGAGGGCGCCGGCAGACTCCAGACAGAAGACAGGATGGTGCAGGGCTCGTTGGACCGCGTGGATGCGAGCGATGTACTTCTCCCATGGCGCTAAGGCGCTCCAAAGGTCGCGCCGCGCGTAGACACCCGGATGCACGCGCACGAGAGCTCGATCGCGGTATGGGGTGCTTCCGCTGAGCCTCTCCCGCGCGACGACCAATGGAATGGGGCAGGGAACCGGGCCGGGCATCCCTCCATCGTGCTCGAACCGATTGGCGCAGTGGCAACGAACGCATTATCGGTGGAAAACTCGCCCGAGTCGCTGTCTCGAAAGCTCCCACCCCACACTCTGCGTGCCAGCCTGAGACAGGTCGATCGTGCTGAGACCCGCGCATAATGCCGCGAGCTCAGCTCAATTCGCCGGTCTCACCGGCGTCGCGGAGCTCGGCGAGTCGCAGGGCTCGACGCGCCGCGTCACTTCGAGGGGCCGAAGACGGTCGGCCACAACGCGACGGCGAGCGGGTAGCCCACGAACGACACGATGTCGAGCAGGCTGTGCGCAACCACGAGTGGCGCTGTGCGCCCCCACCGCCGATAGCACCACCCGAACACGATCCCCATCGCCGCGTTGCCGAAGAACGGCCCGATGCCCTGGTACAGGTGATAGCTGCCTCGCACGAGCGCGGACGCGACGATCACCCACCACGAGTTCCACCCCAGCTGCTTGAGGCGCGTGAACAGGTAGCCGATCATGATGATCTCCTCCTGCAGCGCCGCGCGCACAGCGGAGAGCAGCAGAACGGGCACCGTCCACCAGTACTGGTCGAGCGGAGATGCCTGCACGTCGACCGTGATCCCGATCGCGCGACCCACGGCGTACAGGCCGAGCCCCGGCACACCGATCACGGCCAGCAGCAGCGCACCGCCACCCAGGTCGCGCGACGGCCGTGACCAGTCCAGGCCGATGCGCCGGAAGCCGCTTCGCGCCGGCTGCCACAGCAGGTACACGGCGAGCGCGACGGCCATCAGCGAGAAGCCGATGTCGAGCACCTGATACGTGAAGTCCACCCACGGTGTCGACGACTGCGACGGGTTCAGCTGCGCGCTCTGATCCTTCAGAGGGGTGGGAGCCGCGAGCCGCTGAACGATCGTGAAGATCGAGTACACGGCGGACTGCCCGAGCGACAGGCCGAGAACGATGCCGACTTCCCACCACAGCCGCGCGCGATCGCCGCGTTCCGCCACGTCCTCGAGGGGGAAGGATGCCCATGGCAGCCGCACGTCGCCCGCCTCGCCCATGCCAGTCATCCTGTCACGAGCGGCGCCGGCACCGGGGCGAGGTCAGCGCCCTGATATCGGCAATAGTGAGCGATGCTCGAGATTGCTCAAATGTTGCAATCCGCGCCGGAAATCCGCGGCGAATCCGAAATAGACGCCCGAATCGCGCTTCCACGGTCACTACCTCGTAACGGTTGCGCCTGTGGGTTTTGTGGCGCGCCGCAGAGGTGTCTATCTTCGTTGCTATCTCGTGCGCGTCGACATACCCCTGTTCGTCGTGCGCAATTCCCAACCAGGAGGAACATTGAAGATCACGCGAAAGCGTCTGCGTCCCGTAGTGGGTGCCGTCGCGGTCGCCGCCGCCGCAGGGCTTGTGCTCTCCGGCTGCACGACGAGCACGCCCTCGAGCGAGGCATCGTCCGGCGGAAAGACCATCACGGTCGCCCAGGTTAACGAGGCGTCGTCGTTCAACTACAACACGCCACAGGGCAACCTGGACACGAACGGCTACATCTGGCAGATGACGCAGCCCCAGTTCTTCACGCTGCAAGGCTCCAACTACAAGATCGTCCCGAACACCGACCTCGGCACCTACAAGAAGCTCAGCAACAACCCGCTCAAAGTCGAGTACACGCTGAACCCGGATGCCAAGTGGTCCGATGGCGTGGCGATGACGGCAGACGACCTGATGCTCGGATGGGCGCAGTCGGCGTGCTATTACGACTCGGCGAAGTTCGACGACCAAGGCAACGTCACCTCCGGTACGCAGTACTTCACGACGGCCGGCGGATGCCCGTTCGCGACGAACCTGCCGAAGATCAGCAACAACAACCGAACGATCACGTTCACCTATGACCAGCCCTACGTGGACTGGCAGCTCGTGAACCCGATTCAGTTCCCGGCACACGCCACGGCCAAGGAAATCGGCGTCAGCATGAAGGACCTGACGAACGCGTTCCTCAAGACGCCGAAGGGCAACCCGGACAGCCCGGCTGCTCCGAACCCGATCATCCAGAAGGCCGCCAAGCTGTTCAATACCGGCTATGACGCCACGGCGATGCCGAAGGACAAGAACCTTCTGATCTCCGGCGGCCCGCTCGAGGTCTCGGCGTGGACCCCGAAGCAGTCGATGACCTTCGTGCCGAACCCGTACTACAAGGGTTCGCACAAGGTGAAGTTCGGCAAGCTGGTCATGCGGTTCATCGGTGACGCCAACGCGCAGGTCACCGCACTGCAGAACGGCGAGGTCGACGCGATCCAGCCGCAGCCTTCAGCAGACACTGTGAAGGCTCTGAAGGCGGTTTCCGGTGTTCACATCCTGCAGGGTGACCAGGCAGCGTATGACCACCTCGACCTGAACTTCAAGTCGCCAGTGTTCAGCGACCCGACAGTTCGTGAGGCGTTCCTGCTGACGATCCCGCGTCAGGACATCCTGAACTCGATCATCACACCGATCAACCCGAAGGCGAAAGTTCTCGACTCGCAGGTCTTCCTGCCCGGGCAGGACGGCTACGACCAGTCCGTGAAGAACAACGGATCGTCCGCCTACGACAAGGTCGACATCGCCAAGGCGAAGCAGCTCCTCGCGGGCAAGACGCCGACCGTGAAGATCCTGTACAACACGGGCAACCCCAACCGCGTGGACTCATTCCAGGCGATCCAGTCGTCTGCTGCCAAGGCAGGGTTCAACGTGGTGGACGGTGGTTCGCCGCAGTGGAGCTCGCTGCTGGCCGGTGGCAACTACGACGCGTCCATCTTCGGCTGGATCAACCCGGGTGCAGGTAACGCCGCGCTCCCGCAGCTGTTCCAGATCGGCAACGGCGGCAACTACAACAACTACAACGACCAGCAGGCCAGCGACCTCGCCGTGAAGTCGCAGACCACGCTCGACCCGCAGAAGCTGATCCAGATCAAGCAGCAGATCGATGCACTGACGTTCAAGGACGCGTATGGCCTGCCGCTGTTCCAGCTGCCCGGGATCTTCGCCTACACGGGCAAGGTCAAGGGCATCGGGTACTTCGGCGGCCAGAACGGCATCTTCTGGAACTTCTGGGAGTGGACGAAGTAATCCAGCACACCGATTGATCAGCTAAGATCGCTCAGTCGCGGGGCGTCGGACCGACCAGGTTCGGCGCCCCGTCGCTGGGCACGCTCGCGTCGGCGTAACATCTGTACGCACTCGGCAACGTCGCCGTTCGATGTGATTGCGCCTCAAAAAGGCAAGTAGAGGTTCTCGTTCCCTATGGTGAGTTATATTGCGAGGCGCATCGGCGTCTCGATCCTGATCTTGATCGCCGCGTCGTTCATCATGTATGTGCTTGCGGCCGAATCTGGAGATCCGCTTCAGGATCTCGAGGGCAGCAATTCGCCCAACAAAACAGCGCTCATCGAAGCGCGTGTTCATACCCAGCATCTCGACCTGCCCTCGCCAGTGCGATGGTTGCTCTGGCTTGGTGGAGTCGCGCGATGCATCGTGCCGGTCGGCGGTGGATGCGATCTGGGCACGACCTTCCAGAACCAGCAGGTCTCTCAGTTGCTGCCGCAGGCTGTGACGGCGACGATTCAGCTCGTCACCGTGGCGTTCGTGCTGGCCGTCGTGCTCGGCGTCGCCCTGGGCATGGTGACAGCCCTCCGTGCCTACAGCGGGTTCGACTACTCGATCACCCTGGTGAGCTTCTTCCTGTTCTCGCTGCCGTCGTTCCTCATCGCGGTGCTGCTGAAGAGCTTCATCGCGCTCGGGTACAACAACTTCCTCGCCGATCCCACGCTCTCGCCTCTGGCGCTGGCTGTCTGGGGTGTCGTGGTCGGCCTCGTTGTGCAGCTCATCACGGGGGGCAATTTCCGAAAGCGGTTAGTCACCTTCCTGATCGCGGGTGCGCTCACCGTTCTCATCCTGTGGTACATGTCGCTGACTCAGTGGTTCATCAAGCCGTCGCTCGGACCCGTGATCGTGATCATCTTCTGCGCAGCGATCGGCTTCGCCGTGGTCGCCCTGCTGGCGGGCACCCGAAACCGCAAGGCGTGGACCACCGCGGGAATCAATGTCGCGATCGCCATCGCGTGCTACTTCGGACTGCAGTGGCTGCTGAACATGTCGAGCATCGGCACGCTGATCATCCTTGCCGTCGCCGCCATCGGCATCGGCCTGCTTGTCGGGTTCTTCGTCGGCGGGTACGACCGAGCGCTGATGATGAGGATTGGAGCACTCACCGCGTTCTTCAGCTCTGGCGTGATCGTGCTCGACCGGTTCATGCGGTCGTGGCCGGCGTACATGGACGACACGAATGGTCGCCCGCTCGCGACCGTAGGCTCGGCAACGCCGGGCCTCAACGGGGACGTGTGGATCACCGGCCTCGACACCTTCAGTCATTTCCTGCTGCCCACCCTGAGCCTGCTGCTGATCAGCTTCGCCGGCTACACCCGGTATTCGCGGTCGGGCATGCTGGAGGTGCTCGGCCAGGATTATGTGCGCACGGCGCGGGCCAAAGGCCTTCCGGAACGCACCGTGATCGTGCGGCACGCGTTCCGCAACATGCTGATCCCGATCACGACATTGGTCGCCACCGATATCGGCGCGCTGCTGGGTGGTGCGGTGATCACCGAGTACGTCTTCGGCATCAGCGGAATGGGGCAGATGTTCATCGCCGGGCTCTTCCGCACCGACGTCAATCCGATCATGGGCTACTTCCTCGTGGTGGCCGTTACGGCGATCGCGTTCAACTTCCTCGCGGATCTGACCTACTCGGCACTCGACCCGAGGGTGCGTGTGCGATGACCCGACCGAGCATGCGCACACAACCCACAGAACCATTGGCTGCGGAGGTGGCCGTATGAGCACGCTTCAGGGAAACCTGCCCGAGCCGAACGTGAGCGACGGCTTCGAAGTAGCCGAGACGGAGAAGGGCGCCAAGGGCCAGAGCCAAGGGCGGATCATCATCCGCCGCTTCCTGAAGAACAAGGTCGCCGTCGCGGCCCTGATCATCTACGTGGTGATCCTGCTGTTCTCGATCTCCGCGATCGGTGTTGGCCCGATCCACGGGTGGTGGCCGTACACATACAAGCAACTCAATCCTCAGGTGAACCAGGGCGCGCCCACACTGAGCTTGTGGCCGTTCAGCCTCGGCGAGCATCCGTTCGGGCAGGACCGCATCGGAAAGGACTACTTCGCGCTCACCATGCGAGGCATCCAGAACTCGGTTCTGGTCATGGTCGTACTCGGCTTGTTCGCCACCGTTCTCGGAGTCATCGTCGGCTCGATCGCCGGCTACTTCCGCGGCTGGGTCGATGCGGTCCTCATGCGCATCACCGACATCTTCATCGTGATCCCCGTGATCGTCATCGGCGCCATCGTCGGCCGCACCGCTGGGGGCCTCGGCGCCCTCGGGCTTGCGATCCTTCTCGGGTTCGTTTCCTGGATGGTCATCGCGCGACTCGTGCGGTCGGAGTTCCTCGCCCTGCGTGAGCGGGAGTTCGTGGAGGCAGCGCGAGTCGCCGGCGCGTCGGATGCCCGGATCATCTTCCGGCACATCCTGCCGAACGCGGTGGGAGTCATCATCGTCGCGTCAACGTTGCTGATCGCGTCGGCCATCCTGCTGGAGACGGCGATCAGCTATCTCGGATTCGGCATCAAGCCACCGGACTCGTCGCTGGGACTCCTGATCAGCCAGAACCAGAGCGCATTCAGTACGCGCCCGTGGCTGTTCTGGTGGCCGGCGCTCTTCATCGTGCTGCTCGCACTATGCACGAACTTCGTCGGCGACGGGCTTCGCGAGGCCTTCGACCCGCGGCAGCAGCGCTTCAGCCTGCGTCGTACGCGCGAGCCGGAGCCCGAGCCGACTGAGGCCGAAGCGGTCGCGACGGCGTCGACCGCCGAGTCGTCGACGGTGCACCACGCATCGGCGCCCGGATCCGGCGACGACCCGGCTGGCAGCGGGAAGGGCGCCTGATGGTGGCTCCCACTCCGCTCGCCTCGCTTCTGCACGAGCGCCCGAGGGGTTCCTCCGTGTCAGAGCACGAACACCAGCACGGAGCCGATCAGCAGAGCGGCCATGATGCCGTTCAACCACCAGTGCACCCGGATGTCTACGGGCGTCTGGTCAGCGACGCCGGCGTCGATGCGTCCGGCATCGCGCAGACGCGCCCATCGTTCGCGGATGAGGTATGCGGCCTGGCCCGACTCGCTGGCGATCAGGTCTCCGGGCCGGATGCTGCCGTCTTCACTGACCGGCGCCATCTCGACACGGCCCCGTTCCTGCTTGCGTGCCGCCATGGCCGCACCGGTGCGGCCGGGAGCCGGCGCCGCCCAGACGCTGTAGCGGTGTCCAGGGATGAAGAGCGTGAGCGCGTACTTGGTGTCGATGTGGATCAGCGCGGGCCATGGCACCGTGACGGTGCGGAAGACGTTGACGACGCGGATTTCCTCGTCGTCGATCTGGATGCTCGGGCGCCACAGCGCGACCCACGCCAGCAGTGCGACAAGGGCCACAGGAAGGATCGCGAAGGGGTCGCGCAGGCCGGCGTGGATCCACACGTAACCAGCCAGGGCGAAGGCGTCCAGCGCCCACACCACGACCGCGAGCACGCGGTTGAACCTCGAAACGAAGACATCACGGTCGACGGCCGCGGAAGAATGCATGGATCCATGGTGGCAGCATCCGCTTACGCTTCCGTGCACGTGCCGCCCGCGACCCGCGCTGCACGACGACTCGCGTCGCGGCCCACCGGCCGTGCACGACTTGGAATACGGCCCACCGGCCGAGAAGGGGCCGCCGTCTGATGGCACCGGAGAACAACACCCCCGTTCTGCAGGTCTCCGACCTCAGTGTCGACTTCGCCGTGGACAACGTCTGGGTTCCCGCGGTCAAGAAGCTCAATTACTCGATCAAGCGCGGCGAGGTCATGGCGCTCGTCGGCGAGTCCGGCTCGGGCAAGAGCGTCAGCTCGATGTCGGTGCTCGACCTGCTCCCGCCGAACAGCCGGGTCAGCGGCTCGATCAAGCTGAACGGACGCGAGCTCCGCGGTCTGCCGCCGTCGCAGATGCGCGGCATCCGAGGCAAGGAAATCGCGGTCATCTTCCAGGAGCCGATGACCGCCCTGAATCCGGTGCTCACGGTCGGGTTCCAGATCGTGGAGACCCTGCGCATCCACTACGGCATCTCGCCGCACGAGGCGAGGGAGCGGGCGATCGAACTACTGGGGCTCGTCGAGCTGCCCGACCCGGTGAAGGCGTTCAACTCGTACCCGCACCAGCTCTCCGGCGGACAGCGGCAGCGCGCCATGATCGCCCAGTCCATCGCGTGCGACCCCGGCCTTCTGATCGCCGACGAGCCGACGACGGCGCTCGACGTGACGGTGCAGGCCGAGATCCTCGATCTGATCCGCAACCTCAGCGACAAGCTCGATTCCGCGGTTCTGCTGATCACCCACGACATGGGTGTGGTGGCGGACCTCGCCGACCACGTGGCGGTCATGCGGCGCGGTGAAGTGGTCGAGGCTGGGCCGACGCTGCAGATCTTCCGCGAGCCGAAGCATCCGTACACGATCGCCCTGTTGGATGCCGTTCCGCACCTCGGTCAGGGTGCGGAGGGCCAGGAGATCGACGTCACCGTCGCGCTGGCCGCCGCCGCCCTGGCGGAGGACGACACCCCGACCGGCCTGCTGGAACAGATCGAGGTGAACGAGCAGGCGCTCGAGGAGGCGCGCCAGGTGGCGGCCGAACTCGACAGCCGTGAGAAGGTGCTCGAGTTCAAGAACATCGTCATCGAGTACCCGGGCCACGGCCGCGTCAAGGCGTTCCGAGCGATCGACGGCGTGGATCTCACCGTGCACAAGGGTGAGGTGATGGGCCTGGTCGGCGAGTCCGGCTCAGGCAAGACAACGCTCGGCCGCGCCGCGATCGGTTTGCTGCCGGTCACCGCGGGCGAGCTCAACGTCACCGGCGTGAATCTGTCGACCTGGAGCCGCAAGCGGGTGCGTCAGGTGCACAAGAACGCCGGCATCGTGTTCCAGGACCCCGCGTCGTCGCTGAACCCGCGCATGACGATCGGCCAGTCGATCGGTGAGCCGCTGCTGCTCGCGAAGGGGCTCAAAGGCCGCGCCCTGGAGAAAGAGGTGCAGGGACTCCTCGACAGCGTCGAGCTGCCGACGTCCTACAAGTCGCGGTATCCGCACGAGCTCTCCGGCGGGCAGAAGCAGCGCGTCGGCATCGCTCGCGCCATCTCCCTGCACCCCGAGCTGTTGATCGCGGACGAACCGACCTCCGCTCTCGACGTCTCGGTGCAGGCGACGGTGCTCGAGCTGATCAAGAACCTGCAGGCCGAGTTCCAGTTCGCCTGCCTGTTCGTCACACACGACCTCGCCGTCATCGACGTGCTCGCCGACCGCATCGCGGTCATGCACCTCGGGCGCCTCGCCGAGGTGGGAACGCGCGACGAGATCCTGCGCAATCCGCAGGATCCGTACACCCAGCGTCTCATCGCGGCCGTTCCGCTTCCCGATCCGGAGGTGCAGCGGGAGCGGCGCGAACTGCGTGCGCGCATCCTCGCGGCCGGCAGCGACGAGTACGACAACAAGGCGCTTCATCCTGAGGCGGGGGAGTACGCGGAGCCGCAGCAGTACCCGGCGGCCGCGGGATACGGCGGAGGCGGGGAGGAGCCCGAGCCGGACGAGAAGCGTCCCACCGACTGAACGGATGCCCGAGCGTTCCCTGATGGGGCACTCGGGCATCCTCCGGTAGACTTTCAGGGGCGGGGTTCTCCCGCCCCTTCGTCACGCCCGCCCGCACCGAGTGCGTGAGGCGACGCATCCGACTTCGGCTCGGCCGCTGTGAAAGCGGTCAAGCATCCACTTCATCTCTGCACGCGAGGACTACAGCATGGCCATCCGCACCCGTGACGATCTGCGCAATGTCGCGATCGTCGCCCACGTCGACCACGGCAAGACGACGCTCGTCGACGCCATGCTGAACCAGACCCACTCTTTCGCCGAGCACGCACACGTCGAAGAGCGCGCGATGGACTCCAACGAGCTGGAGCGTGAGAAGGGCATCACGATCCTCGCCAAGAACACGGCGATCTCGTACAACGGCAAGCACGCGAACGGCACGCCGGTGACGATCAACGTGATCGACACGCCCGGCCACGCCGACTTCGGCGGCGAAGTGGAGCGCGGCCTCTCCATGGTCGACGGTGTGGTGCTGCTGGTGGATGCCAGCGAAGGGCCGCTGCCGCAGACCCGCTTCGTGCTGCGGAAGGCTCTGGAGGCGAAGCTGCCGGTCATCCTCGCGGTGAACAAGACGGACCGGCCGGATGCCCGCATCACCGAGGTCGTGCACGAGAGTCAGGACCTGCTGCTCGGCCTCGCCTCCGACCTCTCCGACGACGTGCCAGACCTCGACCTGGACGCGATCCTCGATGTGCCGGTGGTGTACGCGTCGGGCAAGGCGGGCCGGGCATCCGCAGCCGAGCCCGCGAACGGCGAGCTGCCGGACAGCCCCGACCTGGAGCCGCTGTTCGACGCGATCCTCACGCACATCCCGGCGCCGACGTACGACGACGAGGCTCCACTGCAGGCGCACGTCACGAACCTGGATGCGTCTCCGTTCCTCGGTCGTCTCGCCCTGCTGCGCGTGTTCAACGGCACCATCAGGAAGGGTCAGACGGTCGCCTGGGTGCGCCACGACGGCGACGTGCACAGTGTGCGCGTCACGGAGCTGCTGATGACGAAGGCGCTGGACCGCTACCCGGCCGAGAGCGCCGGTCCCGGCGACATCGTCGCCGTCGCCGGCTTCGCCGACATCATGATCGGCGACACGCTCGCCGACCCCGACGACGTGCGGCCGCTGCCGGCGATCCACGTCGACGAGCCCGCGATCTCGATGACGATCGGCACGAACACCTCCCCCCTGATGGGCAAGGTGAAGGGTCACAAGCTCACCGCTCGCATGGTCAAGGACCGGCTCGATCGGGAACTGATCGGCAACGTCTCCATCAAGGTGCTCGACATCGGGCGCCCGGATGCCTGGGAAGTGCAGGGGCGCGGCGAGCTGGCGCTGGCCATCCTGGTGGAGCAGATGCGCCGTGAGGGCTACGAGCTCACTGTGGGTAAGCCGCAGGTCGTGACGAAGAAGGTGGACGGCAAGACGTTCGAGCCGTACGAGCACCTCACCATCGACGCGCCGGAGGAGCACCTCGGCGCCATCACGCAGTTGCTGGCCGGTCGCAAGGGCCGGATGGAGTCGATGTCGAATCACGGCACCGGCTGGGTGCGCATGGAGTTCATCGTGCCATCGCGCGGCCTGATCGGATTCCGCACCGAGTTCCTCACGTTGACGCGCGGAACGGGCATCGCGAACGCGATCTCGCACGGCTACGACGAGTGGGCAGGACCCATCGTCACCCGCAGCAACGGCTCGATCGTGGCCGACCGGGCCGGCTCGGTGACCGCGTATGCGATCATCCAGCTGCAGGAGCGCATGACGTTCTTCGTGAACCCGACCGACGAGGTGTATGAGGGCATGGTCGTGGGGGAGAACTCCCGCGCCGACGACATGGACGTGAACATCGTCAAGGAGAAGAAGCTCACCAACATGCGTTCCTCCACGGCCGACACGTTCGAGTCCATGACGCCTTCGCGTCAGCTGACGCTCGAGGAGTCGCTCGAGTTCGCCCGCGAAGACGAGTGCGTCGAGGTGACGCCGGAAGCGGTGCGCATCCGCAAGGTCGAGCTGGACCAGCAGACGCGAGGCCGTGCCGCTGCCCGGCTGAAGCGGGAATCGCAGAGCTGAACGGCGAGCCGCCAGGCACTGCCGGCACCGAGCATCTGTCAACCTTGAGGAATGCTTGGAATCACGGATGACCTCGCACCGGGCCGCGCTACCTTACCGGTGTCGGCTCTCGCCGGCGTCGAGCACCTGGAGTCAGCATGATCCGCACCCGTCGTGCTCTGGTCGCCGTACCGCTCGCCGTGCTGCTCGCCTTCGGGTCGACCGCGGCGCTGTCGGGATGCAGCGTGCAGAGCATAGTGCGCAACGTGACGCATGGCCACGTCAACCTCGACGGCAAGTCGGTGCCCGCCGACTTTCCGAAGGCGGTGCCGCTGGCGCACGGCGACGTGGTCACTGCGGCCTCTGTCGGCTCGTCGGACGGCAAGATCTGGAACGTCACCATGAAGATCAGCGGCGCGGATCCGCTCGATGCGATCGTCGGTCAGTTCGCGGATGCCGGCTTCCGGCAGGATCTGAACAACCGCACCGACAAGGGCGGGACCGTCTCGTTCACGAAGGATCGGTACTCGGTGCTGGTCGTCATCGCCAAGGACTCCTCGAAATGGGTCGCCAACTATACGGTGACCGAGAAGAAGTAGCCGCCTACGCGAACAGGCTCTCCGCCAGGTAGTGTCCCGGCTCCGGCCCTGGAGGCACCGCGAACACAGCGGATCCGATGTGCGAGATGTACTCGTTGAGGCGGTCGTACGCGCCCAGCTTCTTCTGAAGGGTCACGAAGTTGCCCGGGTTGTTCGTGTAGGCGATGAACATGAGGCCGGCATCCAACTGCCCGAACTGGTTGATGCCGTCGGTGTAGTTGTAGGAGCGCCTCAGGATCTTGACTCCGCCGTTGTTCTCGTGAGCGGCCAGCGCAACGTGCGAGTTCTGCGCGATGACGTGCTGCCCGTTGGCGGTCTTGCCGAAGTCCGGGGTGTCGAACTCCTTCGTGCCGGTGAGCGGGGCGCCATCGGATTTGCTGCGGCCGAAGACGGTCTGCTGGTCGCCGATGCGGTCGGCATCCCAGATCTCGATGTTCATCTGGATCTTGCGCGCGACCTGGTAGCTGCCTCCTGACATCCATCCGGCGTCGTCGCCGAGCCAGACGAAGTCGCGATACTCGTCGTCGGAGCGGATGTTGCGGGTGCCGTCCTTGAAGCCCATCAGGTTGCGAGGGGTGGTCTGGTTTGCGCCAGCTGAGGCTCGGCCGAAGCCCATCACGGTCCACCGGGTGCTCACTGTGCCGCGGCCCATTCGGGCGAGGTCGCGGATGGCGTGGTAAGCGACCTGCGGATCCTCGGCGCACGCCTGCAGGCTGAGGTCGCCGCCCGTGAGCCCCGCCTGCAGGTTGTCGCTGGGCAGTTCGGGAAGGGGGCCAAGCAGCTTCGGCTTCTTCGCGGTGAGCCCGAAACGGTCGTCGAAGATGCCGGGTCCGAGTCCGAGCGTGACGGTGAGGGCGTTGGGGCTGAGGTCGGCCGCCTCGCCGGTGTCCTGCGGCACGGCGCCCGGACGGGTGGGCTGCACGAGCCCGACCGGCTTGCCCTGCATGAGCTGTGCGATGCCGGCCGACCACCTCGCGAACAGGGACTGGAGATCCGTCGCCGTGCTGCCGGCATCCACGTCGAAGGTCATGTAGACGCAGTGCCGTTGCGGCTCGGTGCGGATGCCCGCCTGGTGCACGCCGCCGTAGAACGGGTAGCTCAGCGTCGCATCGACCGCCTCACCCTGATCCTTAGGCGTCAGAGCCTGCGCGGCGAGTGTGCCGCCCACGCCGGCCAGTGCGCCCACGGCGAGGCCGCCGGCGCCCATCGCGAACAGGCCGCGGCGGCTCACGTGCGAGGTGGTCGCGTCGGCCGACGGCGTGGACTCGCCTGGCATTACGGCGGGATCGGCGGCGGACTCGCGGTCGTCGGTCATTGCGCGGTGGCGACCTTCTCGGCGAGGCGGGAGAGCGGGTCCTGCAGGGCCTGCACCGCCTGGCTGAGCGTGTTCGCGTCGCTCGCGCGGAGCTCGGCCGTGTAGGTCTTGTAGCCGCCAACGGCCGACGGGTCGCGGTAGGTGTCGAGCATCGCGTTCACCTTGTCGAACTGCGTCGCGATCTGCGAAGTGAGGCTCGAATCGATCTTCGTGAGCCCGGGCTTCAGATATTCGAATGCCTGCTGCGAGCCCTCGACGTTCGCGGCGAAGTCGGCGAGGTCGGTGTGGCTGTACGCCTCCTCCTCGCCCTTGATCTTCGACGACTGCACCTCTTCGAGGAGTCCCGCTGCGCCGTTGGCGAGATCTTCCGGCTTGTAGCTCAGCGACTTCGCGAGCCCGGCGAGCGTGGTGACGTTCTTCTGCAGTTCGGCGGCGAGCTGTTTGGTGCTGTCGGTGATCGCACCGTTCTGCCACAGGTCTCGCTCGATGGCGTGGAAGCCGTGCCACCCGACGGCGTCATCGAGGTTGGATGCCCGCATGTCGATCAGGTAGTCCAGGTTGCCGGCGTTGTCGTTGGCCTTCGTGCCGGGCAGCACGAACCCGTCGACATCGGACTCGATGCGCTCGTAGAACGGGCGCGCCTTCCCATACGCCTGCTGGGCCGCGGTCACGTCGCCGGAATCGACAGCGGACTTCAGGCTGGCGACACCCTGCACGAGGCCGGCGAGCTGGTCGTCGACGTATCCCGCATAGTCCGTCGCGCCCTGTTTCAGCAGCGTCTGCACGCTCCCCGTCTTCTGTGTCGCTGCCTTGCCCGTGACGGTGAACGCGATGTTCTCGTTCTTGCCGCCCGGGCAGTAAAGCGTGTACTTGCCACCGCCGAGGGTCAGCGTGAAGCTCACCGGCTTCAGGCCCGGTGCGAGGTTCTCCTTCTCGCCGATGATCCGCTGATCGCTCTGCAGCTCGACCTCGGTGATGCCTGTCGCGCTCTCGTTGTGCACGGTGAACGTGATCGGACCGGCCGGAGCCGAGGCGTGGTCCATGCTGCAGGCATCCGCCGATCCGTCGTTCGCCAGCGTGATCTTCACGTGCGACGCACCGGAGGCCGACGGCTTCGCGCCGCTGTCGTCTGCTGCGCACCCGGCGAGCAGGAGCGTGGCGCTCACCACCGCGGCGGCTGTCGCGCCGGCGCGGGCGCGACGACGGCTACTGGGCTGCATTCGTTGTACTCCAGCGGTGTTCAGGACGCCGTCGATCGTGCGACGTCGGTGGGGGTCGTTGCGGGCTTGGTCTGTGGTCCCGCCGGCGCGGCCGACGCGGCGGCGCGGGCATCCGACCCCGAATCGGGGGTCGGGGAGATCGCACGGCGCTCGCGGACGCCCCGCAGGGCCAGTGCGATCGCCGCGATCGCGAGCACGAGGGGGAGCCACAGCTTCCACAGCACCGCCTCGCGAGCGGATGCCTGTGCCGCCGCGATAGCGCCGCTCGAGGCCGCAACGGTCGCCCGCTTCACCGACCACGCACCGTGCCCGTCGTCGACGGCGAACGCCCGCGGGGCCGCGAGCCCGCCGCCCGAGATCGTGACGACCGTGCGTACCTGGCTCGATGCATCCACGAGTCCGGCGTCGAAGGTGTACGCGGTCACGGACGTGGTCGTCGTCCAGGACGCGGAATACGGGCCAGGGGCGCGCACCGGGTCGATGCCGACCGGAATACGACCGCGGTTCAGCTTCACGAGCGCGTCGAGGCCGAGTGAACCGGGGCGATCCGCGGGGTGCGCCGTCGTGGTGGAGGTCCAGGACCGGTTCGCGCCCGCGTGCGAGGCCGGTTCCGGTCCGCTGAGGCTGAAGGTGCCGGGATCGTGTTTCGTGACCACGAGCCGCGCCGAGTTGCCCTGAGGGTGGAAGGACGCGGTGCCGCCGCCCGTGACGGGCACCGCCGTGGGGAGTTCGGGCCGGGATCCCATCGGCACGGCGACGGCGAGCACGATCGCCGCGACGCCGAACACGGCGGCGGAGACGAGCATGGCCCGGGAAGCGGCGCGGCCGATGAGCTTCAACCGCTTCGGCCACAGCGAGTACGCCAACACGGGCACCACGTACAGCAGCCAGCCGAGCACTTCGACGACGCGCGGGTCGGCCGGGATGCCGAGCACGCCGGTGATGAGTGCCGCCTGCACCGATCCGGCGGGAGCGAGCCAGGAGAGGTCGACGGTGGCCTGCTGCCCGAATGAGATCCAGCCCGCCTCGTGCGCCGTGCGCAACGTGGTGACGACGAGACCGGCGGCCACGAAGACCAGGAAGATGCCCGTCACCGTGAAGAACCGCGAGAGATTGAGCCGAACACCGCCGGTGTAGAGGCCGATGCCGATCGCGACCGCCGCGGCGATGCCGAGCACGGCTCCGAGGGCCGCCGCTCCGGCGCTGTTGGATGCCTGGAACGTGGCCAGCAGGAACACGGAGGTCTCGAATCCCTCCTTCAGCACCGCGAGGAACGCCATGCCGGCCAGCGCCCACGTCGTGCCTGAGCCCAGTGCCGCTGCCGCCTCCCGCTCCAGCTCCTTCTTCAGGCCGCGGGAGTTCTTCTTCATCCAGACGATCATCGTGGTGACGAAGACGACGGCGATGGCGCCGATGATCGTCTCCATGCCCTCCTGAGCGGCCTGGGGGAGGCTCGCCTCGATCGCCTGCAGGATGAATCCGACCGCGACGCTCAGCGCCAGCGCGGCCACGACACCGAACCACATCGGCTTCAGCGATGCCCCGTTGCGCTTGAGGAATGCGGCGATGATGCCGACGATGAGCGCAGCCTCGAGGCCTTCGCGAAGGCCGATGACCAGGGTTGCGAGCACAGCGGAGCCTTCGGATCAATCGGGTGGGATTTCGGTAAGGCTAACCTTACCTGGATCGACTGTAGGCGCGAAGGGGCCGGGCTGTCCACTCGCCCCTCACTTCTGTGCGCACCGCCCGTAATATGGCGCCATGTTGTTGCGAGCGCTCACGGCCGTGATTCTCGGCATCGTCGGGCTCGTGTTCGGCATGCTCGGCACCGTGGTGCACAGTTCAACGCTGGGCTCGTGGCAGGTGCCGTGGGGCATCGTGGTCGCGTTGCTCGCGCTGGCCTGCCTGCTGGCGGGCATCCGTCTCCTGAGCGACGGACGCCTCTACACGGCTTGTGCCGCGCTCGGTGCCCTGGTCGCCATCGCCCTGCTCTCGCAGAGGAGCTTCGGCGGATCCGTTCTCATCACGAACAGCGTGCCGGGTTGGATCTGGATGGCCGGCGCCGTGGTGATCGCGCTGCTCGCAGTCGCATGGCCAGGCGCTCCCAAAAGGGGGCCGGCTACCTGAGCCCCTGCATCGTTGCGTCGCATGTCGGCGACTCGTCGGCGAGGCGCGGCGGCACCCTTAGACTGGCATGGCGCTCAAGAAGCCCGAGAGGAGCCAGTGGACCGTGACCTATGTCATCGCCCTGCCGTGCGTGGACGTCAAAGACAGAGCCTGCGTCGATGAATGCCCGGTGGACTGCATCTATGAGGGCGAGCGCACTCTCTACATCCACCCGGACGAGTGCGTCGACTGCGGTGCCTGCGAGCCGGTCTGCCCGGTCGAGGCGATCTACTACGAAGACGACCTGCCCGAGGTGTGGAGCGACTACTACCGCGCGAACGTGGAGTTCTTCGATGACATCGGATCCCCTGGTGGTGCGGCGAAGGTGGGCGTGATCCCGAAGGATCACCCGCTGGTGGCGGCGCTTCCCCCGCAGAACCACTGAACGCGCGGATCGCGGAAGTGACCCGGCCCGAGCTGCCCGGCTACCCCTGGGACCTGGTGGCGCCGTACGCGCAGCGCGCCCGCAGGCATCCCGGCGGCATCGTCGACCTCTCGATCGGATCCCCGGTCGATCCCACACCGGAGGCCGTGCGGCAGGCGCTGGCCCAGGCGACGGATGCGCACGCCTACCCGCAGACGGCCGGCACCCCGGAACTGCGCGACGCCATCGTGTCGTGGTTTCAGCGGCGCAGGGGCGTGCCGGGACTCACCGGCGCGAGCGTGCTGCCCACGATCGGCTCGAAGGAGCTCGTCGCCCTCCTGCCCGTGCTGCTCGGGTTGGGTCCGGGCGACATCGTCGTGCACCCGCGCGCCGCATACCCGACGTATGCGATCGGGGCTGCGGTCGTGCAGGCGACGTCTCTGGCATCCGACGATCCCGCCGAGTGGCCGGAGGACACGCGGCTGGTCTGGCTCAACTCGCCCGGCAACCCTGACGGGCGCGTGCTCGACGAGGACTTCCTGCGTAATGCAGTGGCGAGGGCCCGTGAGCTGGGCGCGGTGATCGCGAACGACGAGTGCTATGCCGAGCTCGGTTGGGAGGGGCGCTGGGCCGGCGAGCCGGTGCCGAGCATCCTCGATCCGCGCGTGGTCGGCCACGACCTTTCCGGTGTGCTGTCCGTCTATTCGCTGAGCAAGCAGTCCAACATGGCCGGATACCGGGCCGCCTTCGTCGCGGGCGATCCTGCGTTGATCGCGCGGCTTCTCACGGTGCGCAAGCACGCCGGACTGATGCTTCCCGCCCCCTTGCAGCGCGCCATGGTCATTGCGCTCGGCGACGACGACGCCGTGCGCGAACAGGTCGACCGCTACCGGCGCAGGCGCGAGGTGCTGAAGGCGGTGCTTGAGGCATCCGGGTTCCGCATCGACCACAGCGAGGCGGGGCTGTACCTGTGGGCGACCGCGGGAGAGGATGCCTGGACCACCATGGGCAGGCTGGCCGAGGTGGGCGTCCTGGCCGGCCCCGGCGTGTTCTACGGCGACTTTTTCCCGCAGCACGTGCGATTCTCGCTCACGGCCACCGACGAGCGGATCGCTGCGGCAGCGGAACGGCTCGCGGCGCTGTAAATCCCTATCAGTTCAGGCATCCGGCCGACCGATTTTCGGTTTCACTGCACCGAAGCGGGCGGTCATTGGGGGGTACGACAGTGGACCACCTTTGCCCGTAGGCTGTACTGGCACGATCTTTGGCAGTGCTTGTGAGGAGGCTCGAGTGAACGCAGGTGGTCACGACGGAGGGGACGGCGACACGCGAGCCACTCTGACGTACCCGGGCGGTACAGCCGAGTTCCCGATCCTGCCCAGCGTCGACGGAGCCTCGAGCATCGACATCTCGACGCTCGCTAAGCAGACCGGCTTCACCTCGCTCGACTACGGCTTCGTGAACACCGCAGCCACGCGCTCGGAGATCACGTTCATCGACGGCGAGGCGGGCATCCTGCGTTACCGCGGGTATCCGATCGAGCAACTCGCCGCGAACTCCACGTTCCTCGAGGTGGCCTGGCTGCTCATCCACGGCGAACTGCCGACCGCGGACGAACTCGGCAACTTCGACGAGCGCATCCGCCGTCACACCCTCCTGCACGAGGACCTGCGCAGCTTCTTCGGCGCGCTGCCGCACGATGCGCATCCCATGTCGGTGCTTTCCAGCGCCGTCTCAGCGCTCGGCACGTTCTACCAGGACTCGCTCAGCATCAGCGACCCGGAGGCTGTGGAGCTCTCGACCATCCGGCTGCTGGCCAAGCTGCCGGTGATCGCCGCGTACGCGCACAAGAAGAGCCTCGGGCAGGCCTTCCTCTACCCGGACAACTCGCTGAGCTTCGTCGACAACTTCCTGCGGCTCAACTTCGGCACGCTCGCCGAGCCGTATGAGGTCAATCCCACGGTGTCGAAGGCGCTGGAGCGCCTGCTGATCCTGCACGCGGATCACGAGCAGAACGCATCCACCTCGACGGTTCGTCTCGTGGGATCGACCCAGGCGAACCTGTTCGCCTCGATTTCGGCCGGCATCAACGCGCTCTACGGGCCTCTGCACGGCGGCGCGAATGAAGCAGTGCTCGACATGCTTGCGCGAATCCGCGACTCGGGCGAGAGCGTGCACCGCTACGTCGAGCGGGTGAAGAACAAGGAAGACGGCGTGCGCCTGATGGGCTTCGGCCACCGGGTGTACAAGAACTACGATCCGCGCGCCAAGCTGGTCAAGGAGAGCGCGGATGCCGTTCTGCAAGACCTCGGCGTGCACGACCCGCTGCTCGACATCGCGAAGGAGCTGGAGCAGATCGCGCTCGACGACGACTACTTCAGCCAGCGCAAGCTCTATCCCAACGTGGACTTCTACACCGGGGTCATCTACAAGGCGATGGGCTTCCCGACGCGCATGTTCACCGTGCTGTTCGCGATCGGCCGCCTGCCGGGATGGATCGCACACTGGCGAGAGCTGAACACCGACCCAGCCACGAAGATCGGCCGCCCCCAGCAGCTCTACGTCGGCGAGCCGGAGCGGGACTACCCGGCAGAGCGCTGAGCACACCGCCGGCCGCCGCAGGCATGTCTCACTAATTGCGGCTCAGGCGCGCCTCTACCGGCAGGTTCTGAGACTTGTTCCCGTGATGTGTCTCAGAACCTGTGCCGTGAGCGACCCGAGCCGGCGTCTTCTGAGACATGCCTTCACGAGAGCTTGCCGGTCGTGCCAACGGCATCGGGTCTCAGCCGGTGAGCGGTGCCGCGACAACGGTCGCAGCAGTCCCGCCGCTCCCGCCCGGGCCATCGGCACTCGTCCACAGGAGACGCTTCCCGAAGGTTCTCCACAGTTCGGTCTCCCCGGGACGAACCGAGCGCCGTTCATGTGGCGTAGTGGTTCTGTGAGTCGAGCACAGCCGTTGCCCCCGGAATTGCAGAGTCGTCCGTTCGCCGTCGCTGAGGCGGTGCGCTCAGGGGTGTCGATGTCACGACTGCGAGCGGGGGACCTGATCGCACCGACGCGCGGCGTCCGCGCTGTTCGAGTGGGTGCTCCACGACGGCCGGAGAAGGAGACCGCATCTGAGCGAATGGAGCGGCTCTGCAAAGAACTCCTCCGTCGCACCGAACAGGTCGCGCCTGCACTCACCGGCCACCAGTTCGTGAGCCACGACACCGGACTCGCGCTGCTCGGTGTACCACTGCCGTACACGGAAGAAGACGAACGCGCGTTGCATGTCTCGGCACGACGCCCTGCCGCGAAGCCGCGCCGCGAAGGCGTAGTCGGCCACCGTCGGCCACCGGCTGCAAGAGCGACGCCCGGCCAGGTGGAAGGTCCAGGGCGTGCCCATAGAACATCCTGCTCGGCTGTGGCGGCAGGCCGGCTCGCTGTGGCAGCTCGACGACGTCGTCGCCGCCGGCGACTTCCTTGTGCTTCCTCGAAGGAGGCTCGCCACCATCGAGGAACTTCGCCGGGAAGTCGAGTACGCGGGGGATGTCACGGGCGGCGTGCTCACGCGGGCGCTCGACGAGATCCGCGTGGGCGCCGAGACCGCCGAGGAGACATACCTGAGGCTTCTGCTTACACGCAACGGCTTGCCCGACCCGGAGCTGAATATCGATCTGCGCACTCCCGAGGGCCGGTTTGTTGCGCGGCTCGACCTCGCGTATCCGCGGTACCGCGTTGCCGTCGAGCACGATGGGCGCACGCACGCGTTCGACGAGAACCAGTTCGCGCGTGATGCCGACCGCTGGGATGACATCCGTGCGTTGGGGTGGCGCCACGTGCGCATCCTCAGCCACCATCTGCGACCCGAAGAAGGCGTGGCCGTCGCGAAAGTGAGGGAAGCGCTGATCGAGAGAGGTTGGCGTCCCGATTTGCGATGAGCGCGGAACAATATGTCTCAGTTCTTGCTGGTCCCCGCAGCGGATTCCGCAGGATCTGCGACATGCGCGGCGAGTGTGTCTCAGAAAGGGCGGGGATGCCAGAGCGGAGCCGCATCTACTGAGACATGCTCGACGTATTTCATCTCGGATGAGGCTGGGACGGGCAGCGGGGGACCACCGCCCGCGGACAACGCGGCGAGACTAAGCGGCAGGCATCAGCGTCAGCGTGTCCTGCGTCGACTTCGCGATGGCATCCGCACTGAACGCCCACGGACGGGTCTTGTTGTGCTGCCAGAGCGGCGTCTGGTCCACGTAGTGCGGGTTGAACGCGTGTCCGGAGTCGCCTGTGAGGTTGATCCAAGTGGAACGGTCGAAGTCGCTCAGATCGATCACCTGGCGCATCGAGGGCACCCAGTTCACCTGGTAGCCCTGCGAGGCGTCCCAGCCGACGGCATCCACCACCGATGACGCGCCGCCCAGCTTGTACGGTCCCCGGTTGAACAGCCACTCGATCGGTGCGATGCCGGACTCGCCGAAACTCTGATTCGTGACCTCGAGCGTGTGGATGTCTCCCCACTTCCAATCGGACATCTCCGGCCCCATGAGCTTCACGGCCTCGTGGTATGCCTGATCGGCCGCGTACGCGAACATCTCGTCTCGGTCGCCTACGCCGAGGCCGTCGTCGACCCACCATGGGGAGTCCTTGTCTTTGGCGAGGCTGTCGACGACCTGGAACCAGCGGTCGCCGCCCACCGGTGCAGCGCCGGCGGGAAGCTTGCGGGCGAACGCATCGTGCAGCAGGTTGCGCCAGAAGATGTTGAAGTAGGCGGCAGCTGCGCTGTCTTCGTCGTCGCGGTAGTTCCAATGATCGAGCAGGTCGACGGCCCGCTGGGTTCCGTGGTCGAGCGAGATGCTCTTCAATATGGGGACCAGGGCGGCGGCATTGGCGTCGTAGGTATCCGCGTCGATCTTCGACATGGCGGCCGAGGTGATCTTCGTGCCCGAGGAGATCAGCTTCTCGAGGTGCGCGGTGATGCGGTCGGCGCGGTAGCCGGCATCCCAGTCCTTTGTGAGGTTCACCGGGAAGTCCGGTCCGACGGCGGCGTTGTTGGCCGTGACGATGAACCCTCGCGCCGGGTTGTACACGCTGGGCAACTGATCGAACGGGATGTAGCCGCTCCAGCCGTACGCGCTCGACCACCCCGGGGTGATGGTCGTGCCGTCGCCCTGCTTGCGGATCGGGATCACCCCCGGCGCCTGGTAGCCGATGTTCCCCTTCGTGTCGGCGTAGAGCAGGTTCTGTGCTGGCACGTCGAATTGGCGGGCAGCGTCGCGGAAACCTTGCCAGTCGGTAGCCCTGTCGAGGGTGAAGATGGACTCGGCCGTCGTGCCAGGAGTGAGCGCGGTCCACTGCAGCGACAGCGCATACTTGCCGCCTGGAGCGTCGCCGGCCGGCTTCTCATGGCTCTTCACGATGGTGTCGTAGTCGCCTCCGGAGACGATCGGGCCGTGGACGGTGGAGCGCACCGTGATGGTCACCGGCTTGCCGCCGGCGACCTTGATCGTCTCGTCGCGGGTGGTGAACGGCAGCACCTGTCCGTCGTACTCGTAGCCCTTCCCGCTCAGCTTCTCCAGGTACAGGTCTGTGACGTCGGGGCCGAGGTTCGTGAACCCCCAGGCGATGTGGTCGTTGTGCCCGATCACCACGCCGGGCAGCCCCGAGAAGCTGAACCCTGCGACGTCGAACGGGCAGGATGCGCTCACGTGCGCGCAGTGCAGGCCGACCTGATACCAGATGCTCGGCGCGGCAGGTCCAAGGTGGGGGTCGTTCGACAGCAGCGGCTTGCCCGTCGCCGTGTGGGATCCGGCGACGACCCACGAGTTGGATCCGATGTCGTCGCTGTTGATCCCGAGCAGCGCCGGCACCTCGGCGGCGGATGCCTGCACCTGGGACGCGAGCGTCGCGATGTCGTGTGCAGCGGCATCCGCGCTCGTGCCCGATGACCCTGAGCCGAGCAGCGCGGCTGCGGAGGCGGTGGAATCGGTCGGGTCGACCAGTGTGGCGTCGCCCCCGCCGGCATCCGTGATGGTCGGATGCGACGAGTACGGATACTGCGGATGCAGCTGTGCGATCTGGTCGGGAGAGAGCTTCGTCGCCAGCAGCGCGCGGTCGAGCTCGTCTTCGAGGTTGGAGCGCAGGTCCCACGCCATCGCCTTGAGCCACGAGACGGAGTCGACCGGCGTCCACTTCTCCGGCGTGTATCCCGGTGTCTGCAGTCCCAGCACGGCGTACTCGAGCGAGATGTCGGCGCCCTTGTGGTCTTTCAGATACGCGTTCACGCCGTCTGCATACGCCTGGTAGTAGGAGAGCGAGGTGGGGTCGAGGTTCTTGACCTCCTGCTCGGCGACGCGCCGCCAGCCGAGCGTGCGGATGAATTCGTCGGTGCCGATCTGGCTCTTGCCGAAGAGCTCGCTGAGGCGCCCTGCCGTGACGTGCCGGCGGAAGTCCATCTCCCAGAATCGGTCCTGTGCGTGCACATAGCCCTCCGCCAGGAACAGGTCGTGCGTGCTGGATGCCGTGATCTGCGGGATGCCCGCGTCGTCGCGTCGCACCTCCACCTGAGCCTTCAGACCGGGGATCGAGATACTGCCGGTGGTCTGCGGGAACGAGCGGGTGACGGTCCAGAAGCCGAGCACGGCGGCGATGACGGCCAGCGTCACGACGATGGCGAGCAGAATGCCCAGAAACCGCCAGAACGGATGCCGGCGGGTCAGGCGCGGTGCATCGGTGCCCACATCACTCCTTCGTGTTGCTCCCCGCGGCCATGCTATCGGGGGCCAGAACGACGGGGCGGAACGGACGCGACCAGCGCGGCCTCCGCTCCCGCGCCACCTCCCGGAATCACGTAGAAGCCGGCCTCGACGCAGCCGCAGCCTCCTGTCGAGCGGGAGAGAGAAGGTCGAGCAGTGGTGCGAGATCGGTGGCACTCAGCGGACGCTCTGTTGCGAGCAGGCGGTACCAGATCACACCGAAGACGACATCGGCGAGCAGATCGGCAGGGAGGTCGCCAGGTGCATCTCCGCGCGCCCGAGCGCGATCGAGGAGCCCGATGAGGGCGCTCCGGCGCCGATCCAGGAAACCTTCGCGAAAGCGCACCGCGAAATCCGGGTCGATCTGTGCCTCAGCCATCAGGCTGCGCAGGAGCCCGGCGACTCCGGGGAACGCCAAGAGTGCGAATGAGTCGCGCAGGAACTGCTCCAGGTCACCGCGATACGACCCGCAATCGGCGGTTGAGACACCTAGATCCGCTTTCAGGGCGCCTGCTTCCAGAAGCACGTCGGCCTTGGTCGGCCACCATCGGTAGACCGTCTGCTTGCCCACGCCCGCGCGGGCTGCGATCCCCTCGATCGTCAAGCCGCGATAGCCGACTTCCTGGGTCAAATCGAACGAGGCGGTCAGGATGGCCAACCGGGCCCGTTCGTTACGTTTCGGACCCCGGCGCACTGGCTCGGTCTGCGTCATACAGCCGATGCTAGCAAATACGAGACGCTCCGGTTCGTTTCTCTGTTATCGTAAATGCGAACCGAAACGTCTCGTGAAAGGAATCTCATGCCCACCACCCTCGTCATTGGCGGCAGCTCCGGTATCGGCCTGGCCGCCGCTATCCGCCTCGCGGAACTCGGAGATTCCGTTCACATCGCCGGCCGCCGCGCCCAGACACTCGCGTCGGTGGTGCAGGCGCATCCCGCGTTGCAGCCGCATACCGTCGACGCAGGCGACGCGCAAGCCGTCGGGGACCTGGCTGCCGAGCTCGGCAGCATCGACCGCCTCGTCATCACTCTCAGCGGCAACAAGGGTGCGGGATCGCTTGCCGACCTTGAGCTCGACGTGTTGCGCAGCGCGTTCGATGAGAAGTTCTGGCCCACCGTCACTGCAATCAAGGCAGCGCTCCCGTACCTTGACCGCTTGGGTTCAGTCACGCTCGTCGGGGCGATCACCGCTCGCGCCGGCCTTCCCGGTACGGCCGGCATCGGTGCGCTCAACGCGGCAGTGGAAGGTCTGGTCGCGCCGCTGGCGGCCGAACTCGCGCCCGTTCGCGTCGATGCTGTCTCGCCCGGCTACGTAGACACCCCGTGGTGGAGTATGGTTCCGGACGCCGATCGCGAAGGGCTGTTTGCTCAGGTCGCTGCAAGCCTTCCCACCAAGCGGATCGCTACCGCAGATGACGTCGCCCAAGCCCTCGTGCTCCTCGCGACCAACCCCAACATCACCGGAACCGTGATCGAGTCTGATGGTGGAGCACATCTGGCCGGCTAGACGTGAAGTCGGCGCACTTGGCCGCGGCCGAGAAGGTTCTCGAGTGGATCCGCTCCCAGAAGGGCAACTCCTGCGAACGCCGCCAACAAGGCGGTCTGGTGAGCGAGGCCCGAATCAGGCGTGCAGCGTCGCGTTGAGACGGATGCCCTCGCCGCGACGCTGCAGCACCTCGACAGCACCGGTCAGAGAGTTGCGGCGGAACAGCAGATTCGGCACTCCCGAGAGCTCAAGCGCCTTGACCGTTTGCGGCCGCCCGGAGGCATCCGGAGAGGATCCGACGAGCACGACCTTGGTTCCGGGCATCACGTAGAGACCTGCTTCTACGATGCAGTCGTCGCCGATCGAGATGCCTACCCCGCTGTTCGCGCCCAGCAGTGAGCGCTCGCCGATCGAGACGCGCTGCGTACCGCCGCCGGAGAGCGTGCCCATGATGGAGGCGCCGCCGCCGATGTCGGAGCCCTCGCCCACGACGACGCCCTGCGACACGCGTCCCTCGACCATCGAGGCGCCCATGGTGCCGGCGTTGTAGTTGACGAAGCCCTCGTGCATCACCGTGGTGCCGGGGGAGAGGTGGGCGCCGAGGCGCACACGTGAGGCATCCGCGATCCGCACCCGGTCGGGCACGACGTAGTCGAGGAGGCGGGGGAACTTGTCGATGCCGCCGGCCTGGATGCCCGCGCGCTGCAGCGACGGACGCAGGCGCGCGTAGTCGTCAGGATGCATCGGCCCTGCACTGGTCCACGCCACGATCGGTAGGTGGGCGAAGAGCCCGTCTAGGTCGATCGTGTTCGGGGCGACCAGAAGGTGGGAGAGCAGGTGCAGCCGCAGGTACGCATCCGGTGTGCTGCCGATCGGTGCCGCCAGGTCGATCTCGATCGCACGCGCGTCCACGCGCACGTTGCGGCGGGCATCCTCACCGCTCGCCGCCTCGAGCTCCGCCGGAACGATCCACGGCTCCCGTCCAGCGGGCAGACGACCCAGCCGTGGCTGCGGGTACCAGGTGTCGAGCACGGTGCCGTCGCCGGCGACGGTGACCAGGCCGTATCCCCACGCGTGGGTCGGCTCGGCCGAGGCGGCGGGCATGGCGGCATCAGGGGAGGCGGCGGGCATGGCTCTAGATTAGTGGGGTGCCTCTGGACCTCACGGCCGGCCCTGTCGACCTCACCCGCGCCATCTGCGATATCGAATCCGTCTCGGGGAACGAGCAGCAGCTGGCGGATGCCATCGAGCACGCCGTTCGCGCAGTCGACCACCTCGAGGTGACCCGCGTCGGCAACAACATCGTCGCCCGCACGCACCTGGGGCGCGAGAAGCGGGTCGCCATCGCCGGTCACATCGACACCGTTCCGGTGAACGACAACCTGCCCACCCGGTTCGAGACGCTGGCCGGGGTCGATTACCTGTGGGGACGCGGCACGGTCGACATGAAGGCGGGTGTGGCCGTGCAACTGGCACTGGCACCGCAGCTGGTGGATCCGCGCTACGACATCACGTGGCTCTGGTACGACAACGAGGAGGTCTCCTCCGATCTGAACGGGCTCCGCCGGCTCTCGGTCGAGCGACCCGACCTGCTCGAGGCCGACTTCGCGATCCTCGGCGAGCCGAGCGGCGGCGAGGTCGAGGGCGGCTGCAACGGGACGCTCCGCGTCGACGTGCGCACCACCGGCCTTCGCGCGCACGCGGCCAGGCCCTGGGTGGGTGACAACGCCATCCACAAGGCGGCGCCCATTCTGGAGACCCTCGCCCGCTATACCCCGCGCGAGGTGCACGTGGACGGGCTCGTGTACCGCGAGGCGCTGAACGCCGTGATGATCAGCGGGGGAGTGGCCACGAACGTCATCCCCGACGAATGCGTCGTGCACGTGAACTACCGGTTCGCGCCCAGCAGGTCGGGCGAGGAAGCGGTGCAGATCGTGCGTGACCTGTTCGGTGAGCACCACGTCACGGTCGTCGACCTCGCCGAGGGTGCGAGGCCCGGGCTCGACACGCCGTTCGCGCAGGAGTTCCTCGCCGCGGTGGGAGCGACGGCCAAGCCGAAGTACGGCTGGACGGATGTCGCACGCTTCGCCGCGCTCGGCATCCCCGCCGTCAACTACGGCCCGGGCGACCCGCTGAAGGCGCACGCGGACGACGAGCGGGTGGCGCTGTCGGAGATCGTGGCCTGCGAGCAGGGGCTGCGTCGCTGGCTCACGGCCCAGTGACTTTCGACGCAGTGACTTTCGACACGGTGACGACGACGCTGTGACGGGCACCGACACCGGTTACCGGGCGACGGGATCGAGAATGCTCGCGATCCGCCTGCGTTATCGCCTCACTCCGTGGTGGGTGAAGGTCATCGTCGTGTACCTGCTCGCGCGGCTGGTGAGCACCGTGATGCTGCTCGTGCTGGCGAGCGTGCAGGGCCCCAACCCGTGGACGGGGGCGCATCCCGGGTACTTCGACTACGCCTCCATCTGGGACGGCCGGTGGTACGACATCGTCGCCGAGGCCGGCTACCCGAAGTCCCTGCCCATCGGGGCCGACGGCACCGTGCAGCAGAACGCGTGGGCGTTCCTGCCCGCCTACCCGTTCCTGGTGCGCGTCGTCATGACCGTCACGTTCCTGCCCTGGTCGCCGGCCGCCGTGCTGGTCTCGTTCGGGTTCGGGCTGGGCGCGGCCCTCGTGTTCTACCGGCTCATGGCCCTGCGCCTGCCGGGCTCGACGAGCCTGTTCGCGACCGTGATCTTCTGCGCAGGCCCCACCTCGCCGCTCTTCCAGCTGGCGTACGCCGAGTCGATGTACCTGTTCTTCCTCATGCTGGCGCTCTACCTGCTGCTGAAACGCCAGTACTGGTGGATGCTCGCGCCCGTTCTGGTGATGGCTTTCACGCGCCCCAGCGGGCTCGCCTTCGCCCTCGCGATGGGCTTTCACGTGGTGTATCGCTGGGTGGTGCGGCGACGCGACGGTTTCGCGGTGCGCGAGCGGGTGGCATCCATCATCGTCATGGCCGTCGCCGGCGTCTCGGGCATCGCGTGGCCGGCGATCGCGGGCTTGGTCACCGGCGTTCTGGATGCCTACACCGCGACCGAGCTGTCGTGGCGCGCCGACTACATCGGCTATGTGCATCTGATGCCCTTCACCCCGTGGGTGCAGGCGGCGGACTGGTGGTTCGGGCTGTTCCTGCAGACCTCGCCGTGGCTCGGCTACATCACGCTGGTGACGGTGCTCGCACTTTTCGGCATCTGGATGTTCGCCCCGTCTGTGCGCCGACTCGGCGTCGACCTTCGCTTCTGGTCGCTCTCGTACGCGCTGTACCTGCTCGCGGTGTTCTTCCCGCAGTCGAGCACGTTTCGGCTGCTGGCGCCGATGTCGCCGCTGGCCGGGGCGATCGCGCAGCCGAAGAGCAGGATCTACCGCGTCGCGATCGTCGTGTTCTGCCTCGCTCTGCAGTGGGGATGGCTGCTCGTGTGCTGGGGTGTCGACGGTCTCGACTGGTCTCCGCCGTGAGGCGATTTCCCAGCAGTTCATCAGATGTCGGATAATGGAGAGACATCCACGAAAGGGGAGCTACATGGCGGCCATGAAGCCGAGAACCGGAGACGGACCCATGGAGGCTGTGAAGGAGGGGCGGCTCATCATCGTGCGCGTCCCCCTTGAAGGTGGAGGCCGGCTCGTCGTCTCGGTCAATGACGCCGAGGCTCAGGAGCTTCACGACGTGCTCGGCGCGGTCATCTCGGGCAGCTGACGCTACGCGTAACAAAGCACCACACGAACGAGAGCGGATGCCGCAGGGCATCCGCTCTCGTTCGCTTACGACCGGCTTGTGAGGGCCGGTTTCGGCTCAGTCGCCGAGCTTGGTGAGCTGCAGCAGCCCGTCGCCCACCGTGCTCAGAGCGCTGACGACGGCGGGTGATGCGGCGATCTCGGTCACGAGCGTACGGAACCCGGTGGTCACCTCGTCGCGCTGAGCGGGGTCCGCGACCCTGCCCTTCCACAGGGCGTGCGCGACGAGCACCGTGCCGCCGGGGCGCGCCAGGCGCAGCGCGTGCTCGACGTACTCGATGGCGCCGGCCGGATCTGCGTCGACGAACACGATGTCGTACGCGTTCTCGTTCATCCGCGGAAGCACGTCGCGGGCACGGCCGGTGATGAGCCGCACGCGTGCCGGCTGGATGCCCGCCTCGGTGAAGTTGGACCTGGCACTGTGCAGGTGGTCGGGTTCGACGTCGATCGAGGTGAGCGTGGCGGAGGATCCGCCGCGTAGCAGCCAGAGACCGGACACCCCGACTCCGGTGCCCACCTCGAGGATGCTCGTGGCCCTGGATGCCGCGGCGATGACGGCGGACTGTGCACCGATCGCGGGTGCGACGGGCTCGATGCCGAGCTCGAGGGACTGCGCCCTGGCCGCCTGGATCGACTCCGGCTCGGCGACGATGTCGCTCGCGAACTTCCAGCTCTGATCGTGATGAGACACGTGAGGCTCCTTCCTCGGCCTCAAGACTACGGCCACTGCAACAGGGTTCCCCGCCGCCGCGCTCGGCCTTGTCGCCGGTTGAGCCTGGGCTCCAGATGCCGGAGCCTCCGCGCCGCCTAGTGGCGCGTGGAGGGCATGAGGGAGCGAAACCCGGAGGTAAATGGATAACGAGATGCTGATGACGCAGCCGGTGCGCAGCCGCTCGGGTTACTCTTTACGGGTGTTCGGTTTGACCATGGAGAAACTGGTGATCATCGCGGTGATCGCCGTGTTCCTCATCGGGCCGGGCCGGTTGCCGAAGTACGCCGCCATGCTCGGGCAGTGGGCGCGCAATCTGAGAAACATGGCCACCAACGCGACCGAGAAGATGCGCGAGGAACTGGGGCCGGAGTTCGACGACGTCGACTGGCGAAAACTCGATCCCAGGCAGTACGACCCGCGCCGCATCATCCGTGACGCCCTGCTCGACGACGAGCCGGCTCCCACGCTGAGCAGGCCGGCCAAGTCCACCCGACTGGACGACGGGGCGCTACCTCCGTTCGACAGCGAAGCCACGTAGCACGTTTTCGGCGGCTGCTCGTGGTGCTCCCGCTCGGAGTATCAGGTTCGTGGCCGGGGGTTCAGGGACCGTCCGGCGAGACCGCGGGGCCGCGAAGCGATGCCGTCGGCGACCGTCGCGATCGCGACCGCGGCGGGATCCGCGGGATCCGCCACCACGATGGGCTCTCCGGCATCGCCGCCCCGTCGTAGCGCAACGCTGAGCGGAACGGATGCCAGCACCGGCACCTCGTGCTCCGTCGCCTCGGACAGCCGGGCGGCAGCCTCCGTGCCTCCACCCGAGCCGAACAGCTCGAGGACCGTGCCGTCGGGCTGGGGGAGCCCCGCCATGTTCTCGATGACGCCGAACACGTTCTGTCCGGTCTGCCTGGCGACGACGCCACTGCGCACCGCAACGTCGGCCGCGGCAGGCTGCGGCGTCGTCACCACGATCACGTCCGCGCCCGGCAGGAGCTGCCCGACGGAGATGGCGACGTCGCCGGTGCCGGGCGGCAGGTCGAGCAGCAGCACGTCGAGGTCGCCGAAGTACACGTCGGTGAGGAACTGCGAGATCGTGCGGTGCAGCATCGGGCCGCGCCACGCCACGGCCGTCGAGGCGCCCTGCCCCCGTGACGGGTCGAGGAACATGCCGATCGAGATGGTCTTCACGCCGTAGGCAACCGGCGGCAGGATCATGTCGTCCACCCGCGTCGGCTGCTGCGTGGCGCCGTCGTGGACGAGGCCGAGGATGCCCGGAATCGAGAACCCGTACACGTCGGCATCCACAAGCCCCACCCGGAGCCCGCGCTCGGCCAGCGCGACCGCGAGGTTCGCCGTGATGGTCGACTTGCCCACGCCGCCCTTGCCGCTCGTCACCGCGTACACGCGCGTCAGTGAGTCAGGCGTGAACGGATTGGTCCGGCCGCGGGATCCGCGCAGCCGTTCCGTGAGCGCGGCACGCTCGGCGGGCGTCATGACAGAGACCGTCAGGTCGACGGAGGTCACGCCTGGGGCCGCGGAGACCGCCTCGCGAACGTCGCGTTCTATGGTGTCGGCGGCGGGGCATCCGACGATCGTCAGCTTGATGCCGACGGATGCCCGGCCCGCCGCATCCACCGACACGTCATCGACCATGCCCAGCTCGGTGATGGGCCGCCGGATCTCCGGGTCGATGACGCGCGCCAGCGCCGAACGCACGCCATCGATGGCGTCAGCCACGCGCGGGCTCGTCGCGCGGCGCGCGCCGTGGCGCTGGAACCCCGGACGTCTCGGCACCCGCCGGCTCTCCCGGCTCGTCCTGCGCCCGCTCGTCGCGGCCGCGTTCCAGTTCCTCCAGGAGGGCGCGCAGCTCGGCTCGGATGAAGTCCTTCGACGCCATGTCTTTGACGGCGAGACGCAGGGCCACCACCTCGCGTGCCAGGTACTCCGTGTCGGCGAGGTTGCGCTCGGCGCGCTGCCTGTCCTGCTCGATCTGCACCCGGTCGCGGTCATCCTGCCGGTTCTGCGCCAACAGGATGAGCGGCGCCGCATACGACGCCTGCAGCGAGAGCATCAGCGTCAGCAGCGTGAAATTCGTGGTCGCCGGGTCGAACTGCAACGAGTGCGGCATCGCGATGTTCCAGACCAGCCAGACCGTGACGAACACGGTCATGCCGATCAAGAAGGCGGAGGTGCCCATCGCGCGCGCGAACGCCTCCGAGAACCGGCCGAACGCGTCACGGCCGCCCTGCCCTCCCCGCCGCAGGACGGAGGTTCGCAGCCCCTTCGGGGCATCCAGTCGTGCGACGGCCCGATCAGCGCGTGCCATGGCTCACCCTCTTTCCCGTGTTGCTGCGTGTGCGGACGTTCGCCGCCGAGCGCTGCCCGGCGGGCAGCTCGTCGTCTTCGTCGTGACTTCGCCAGTCGTCGGGCAACAGGAAGTCGAGGATGTCGTCAATGGTCACCACCCCGACGAGCCGGTAGTTGTCGTCGACGACAGGCACCGAGACCAGGTTGTAACTGGCCAGGATGCGGGAGACCTCGGCCGCCGACGTGTTCGCCGTGACCGGTTCCAGAGTCTGGTCGATGATAGTGCCGAGCCGTTCGTGCGGCGGGTAGCGGAGCATCCGCTGGAAGTGCACGAGGCCGAGGAAGCGACCGGTCGGCGGCTCGTACGGTGGCAGCGTGATGCACACCGCGGCCCCGAGCGCCGGGGCGAGCTCCTGCTTGCGGATGAGCGCGAGACCCTCGGCGACGGTGGCGTCGGCGGAGAGGATGATCGGCTCGGTGGTCATGAGACCGCCCGCCGTGTCCGGTTCGTAGCTGAGCAGCATGCGGACGTCGTCGGCCTCTTCGGGCTCCATCAGCCCGAGCAGGTGCTCGCCGCGGTCGCTCGGCAGCAACCCGACGAGGTCGGCGGCGTCGTCCGGCTGCATCTGGTCGAGCACGTCGGCGGCGCGGTTGTCGTCGAGGCTGGAGAGAATCTCGAGCTGGTCGCTCTCCGGCATCTCCTCGAGCACGTCGGCGAGACGGTCGTCGGGCAGCTCGCCCGCCACCTCCAGCCGTCGCTGCTCGGGAAGGTCGAGGAGCGTGTTCGCCAGGTCAGCAGGCTTCAACTCCGAGTACGTCGCGATCAACTGCTCAGCGGACTGAGGCTCGCCCTTGGCCGGGCGCTCCCGCACGTCGCTCCAGGTGACGAATGCGGTGGCGCCCTTCGCGAAGGGCGATGCGCTCGTCTTCGGCCGCCGCACGAAGAGCTGTGAGATGGACCATTCGGTCGGTGAGGACTGCTCGATCGCGACGTCTTCGATGGTGGCCGGTCCTGAGCCGTCGCGGAAGTCGACGGTGCGGCCGAGGATCTCCGCGATCACCCGCACTTCGCCGCCGCGCTGCTCGAAACGGCGCACGTTGATGAGCCCGGTCGTGATGATCTGACCGGCGCCGATACTGGTCACCCGGCCGATGGAGACGAACACGCGACGTTTACCGGGGATCTCGACGACGAGTCCCACGACGCGCGGCGGATCGCTCTTGCGATAGACCACGAGCACGTCGCGTACCTTGCCCACGCGGTCACCCGCTGGGTCGAAGACCGTGCACCCGGCCAACCGGGCCACGAAGACGCGTGCTGCACTCACATGTAAACCTTAGGCCTAGCTCGCTGAGCCAACTGAGTGCCGCAAGGGGAGCATGAAACAATGGCCGCATGAGCAGCCAAGGCCCGTTGGGCGGGCGTCAGCGTGGGGTGCAGCCGACGGTGCCGCGAGGCGAGGTGGTCGCGACGTTCGAGACGTACCCGGAGGCGCAGGCCGCCGTAGACGTGCTGGCGAGGGCGGACTTCCCGGTCGCGCAGGTCTCCATCGTGGGCAGCGACCTCAAGACCGTGGAGCGGGTCACCGGCAAACTCACCTGGGGCAGGGTCGCTGCGGCGGGCGCCGCATCTGGGGTATGGCTGGGCATCTTCCTCGGCCTGCTGCTGCTCATCTTCAGCCCGGCGACGAGCTTCGGCGTGCTGTTGGCGGCACTGCTGCTGGGTGCCGGTTTCGGCATCCTCTTCGGTCTGGTCTCGTATGCGATCACGCGCCGTCGCCGCGACTACACGTCGATGACGCAGGTGCTCGCGACGAGCTACTCGATCATCGTCGACCCCGAGCTGGCGAACCGCGCTCGGAACCTGCTCGGTCCTGGGGGAGTAGGCAGTGGTTCCGGACCAGCCGGTGACAGTGCCGGGCCGACGTTCGCGCCGCCCAGTGAGCATCCATCGGACCCGCCACCCGCGCCGCCCGCAGGGCAGGAGCCCGGCCACGAGGACGACCCGAACGGTGGCAACGCACCGTCGGGGGAGCCGCCGCGCTACGGCGAACGTACCGACGAGCCGCCACGGTACGGCGAGCGGGCGGGCGAGCCGCCGCACGACGGCCAGCGCTGACCGGCCTGCCTATCGCAACCGCGCGATCCAGGCCTCGACGTCGTCGGCGGTGCGCGGGATGGCGATCGAGAGGTTCTCGGCTCCGGCTTCGGTGACCAGGATGTCGTCTTCGATGCGCACGCCGATGCCGCGGAACTCCTCCGGAACCGTGAGGTCGTCCGGCTGGAAGTACAGACCGGGCTCGATCGTGAACGTCATGCCGGCGCGCACCTCGCCGTCGATGTAGAAGTCCCGTCGTGCTTGCGCGCAGTCGTGAACATCCAGGCCGAGGTGGTGGCTCGTGCCGTGCACCATATAGCGGCGGTGCTGCTGCTGGTCGGTCTGCAGCGCCTCCTCGGCGGTGACCGGAAGCATGCCCCACTCGGCGACGTGACGGGCGATCACCCCCATGGCTGTTGCGTGCACCTCGCGAAAACGGATGCCAGGACGCACGATCGCGAACGCGGCATCGGCTGCCTCGCGCACCGCCTCGTACACCAGCCGCTGTGTCGGCGTGAAGGTGCCGGTGACCGGCAGCGTGCGCGTGATGTCGGCGGTGAACAGGCTGTCGACTTCGACACCGGCATCGATGAGCACCAGGTCGCCGGGACGCACCGGGCCGTTGTTGCGCGTCCAGTGCAGAATGCACGCGTGCGGCCCAGACGCCGCGATCGTGTCGTACCCGACGGCATTGCCATCCAACCGTGCCCTGGCGTTGAACACTCCCTCGATGATGCGCTCGCCGCGCTCGTGCTCGGCGATGCGGGGGAGTTCGCGCACGATGTCGTCGAAGCCGCTCGCGGTGGCGGCAACGGCCGCGCGCAGTTCGGCGATCTCCCAATCGTTCTTCGTGAGCCTCAGCTCGGAGAGGTCGCGTGCCAGCTCGGCATCGGCGTCTGCGGCGGAGTCGTCTGCGTCGTGATCGTCCAGTTGCACGAGGCGGAGGCTGTCGATCTCGGCGGTGAGCTCCGGATCCGCCTCCCGCACGACCAGCGTCGACTCGTCGAGGGTGTCGAGCACCTGTCGCAGCTCCGCGATGTGCCGCGTCGGCAGCGCGAGATCTCCGGCGACCTGCGCGAGCGATGGGCGCGGCCCGATCCAGAACTCGCCGATCTCGGGGTTGGCGTAGAACTCGTCGGAGTCGCGTCCCGCGCGCTCCCGGAAGTACAGGGTTGCGTCATGGCCGTTCGCGGTGGGCTCGAGTACGAGCACGCTGCCCGGTTCGGCATCCGATCCCCAGCCGGTGAGCTGGGTGAAGGCGGAGTGCGCGCGGAACGGGTAGTCCGTGTCGTTCGAGCGCTGCTTGAGTCGCCCGGCAGGAACGATGAGTCGCTGTCCCGGATGCCTGTCCGAGATCGCCTGCCGGTGTGCGGCCGCCGAGGCGACGGCATCCCGGGGCCCCGGCACCGTCTCGTCGCGGTCCGCCCACCCGGAGCCGATGTACTCGGCGAACGCGGACGACGCGGGCGTCGTCGAGCGATTCTGGGTGGCGCGCGGTTTCGGCGCATCCGTCGCGGAGGATGGCGCGGGTGCTGCCGTCGCCGCGGCTTCGGTCGAGGAGGTGGCGGTGTCGGACATGCGTCCATTCTCTCGCGTGCGCCCGAATGCGCTTTCGTGTGGACGTCCGCGCACGCTCGGCGGGTGGTGCGCGGCAATACGATGGTGGGATGGCCGACGACCCACGGGATTTCCGTGCCCCGATCGATCTGCACACGCACTCCAGCGTCTCCGACGGCACCGAGTCGCCCGACGAGCTGGTCCGGGCGGCCGCCGGCGCGGGGCTCGGCACCGTGGCGCTCACCGACCACGACTCGACAGCGGGATGGGCGGATGCCTCGGACGCGGCATCCGACGTCGGCATCACGTTCATTCCCGGCATGGAGCTCTCCACGCGGTATGGCTGGAAGAGCGTGCACATGCTCGCCTACCTCTTCGACCCGTCGGACGAGCCGCTGTCGGCCGAGCTGGAGCGCATCCGCGAGGGACGCAGGAGCCGCGCGGAGACGATGGTCGCCCGGCTGGCACTCGACTACGACCTGAGCTGGGACGACGTCATGGCACACACGGCGGTCGGCGCGACGGTGGGGCGGCCGCACATCGCGGACGCGCTGGTGTCCAGGGGTGTTGTGCCCGACCGGTCGGCGGCCTTCGCGACGCTGCTGCACCCGCGCGGCGGCTACTACGAGCCGATCTATGCGCCGACGCCGCTCGACGGCGTGCGGCTGATCCGTGGTGCCGGCGGGGTACCCGTGCTGGCTCATCCTGCCACCAGGGGTCGAGACGGGATCATCCAGGACTTCTACCTGCAACGGCTCATCGATGCGGGGCTCGCGGGCCTCGAGCTGGACCACAGGGAGAACACCGACGACGGCAAGATCGCACTGCGCGACCTCGCTGACCGCTACGGACTCGTACTCACCGGATCCAGCGACTACCACGGTGCGGGCAAGCCGAACCGGCTGGGGGAGTACACCACCTCGCCCGAGGCGCTGGAGCGCATCCTGGCGGAGTCCGCCTACCTGGCCCGCACTGCCTGAGGTGCTCGTCGCGCGGTCAGCGAGAAGTCCGCGCGCTACTGCGCCGCAGGCGCGCCGCCAGCTGGACGGCGGCGACGCCGCCGACGCTGCGGGGCGGCGTTGCCGTCGTGGTGCTGGTGGCCCTGGCCGTCGTGCGTGCCAGTGGCGACCTTCTCGGCGCCTGCCGCGGCATCCGCTGCGACGCTCGGCGAACCGGACGCACTCCTGGTGCGACGGCGGTTGCGCGACCGGCTCGACGAACCGGATGCCTCACCCTCGGCCCCCGACTCGGTGCGTGAACGAGGGCGGTCGCTCTTCACCGGCGGGGTCGGCTTGAGACGCCCCTTGGCTCCCTCCGGGATCCCGAGGTCGCTGTAGAGGTGCGGCGACGACGAATATGTCTCGGTCGGCTCCGGCTGCCCGAACTCGAGGGCGCGGTTGATCAGTGCCCACTTGTGAAGGTCGTCCCAGTCGACGAACGTGACGGCCGTGCCCTCCCGTCCGGCGCGGCCGGTGCGGCCGACACGGTGCAGGTAGGCCTTCTCGTCTTCCGGGATCGTGTGATTGATCACGTGCGTCACGTCGATGACGTCGATGCCGCGAGCCGCGACATCCGTGGCGATCAGCACGTCGCGTTTGCCCGCGCGGAACGCGTTCATGGCACGTTCGCGCTGCTCCTGGCCCAGGTCGCCGTGCACCGCCGCGGCGTTGAAGCCGCGGTCGTTGAGCTCCTCCACGAGCTTCGCCGCGGCCCGCTTCGTGCGGGTGAAGATGACGGTCTTGCCGCGGCCCTCCGCCTGCAGGATGCGCGCGATCACCTCGTCTTTGTCCAGTGCGTGCGCGCGGTAGACGAGGTGCTTGATGTTCGCCTGCGTGAGGCCCTCGTCGGGGTCGGACGCCCTGATGTGGATCGGGCGCGTCATGAAACGGCGGGCCAGCGCCACGATCGGCGCGGGCATCGTGGCCGAGAACAGCATCGTGTGACGCGTTGCGGGCGTGAGGGAGAAGAGCTTCTCGACGTCGGGCAGGAAGCCGAGGTCGAGCATGCGGTCGGCTTCGTCGAGCACCATCTCGCGCACGTGCGAGAGGTCGAGGAGCCGCTGGCCGGCGAGGTCGAGCAGACGGCCGGGCGTGCCGACCACGATTTGCGCCCCCGCCTTGATCTGTTCGATCTGGCCCTCGTACGCCTTGCCGCCGTAGATCGAAACGATCGTGGTGGAGCGCCCAGAGGCGGCCAACTCGAGGTCTTCGGCCACCTGGATGGCTAGCTCTCGAGTCGGGGCGACGATGAGCGCCTGCACGCCAAGAGCGGGTTCGGGTCCGAGCCGCTGGATGAGCGGGAGCCCGAAGCCGAACGTCTTGCCGGTGCCCGTCTTGGCCTGGCCGATGATGTCTTGGCCGGAGAGCGCCAGCGGAATGGTCTGCTGCTGGATGGGGAACGGTTCGGTGATGCCCTTTGCGGCGAGTGCCTGAACCATGTCGGCATCGATGTTCAGATCGGAGAAAGTCAAGTGTTGTCTGCCTGTCGAAGGTGATGGGGCGGATCGAGGCGATCCGCGTGGCCGCGCCCGCACGGGTCGTCACGTCTTCACTGGGCACGGTGGCCGTCGATCCTGTGCCGACGGCGTGACTAGTCTACTGACGACTGAGCCGAGAGCAGAGCGAGCTCGCTCGCTCTGCCGAGGCGATGGAGTCAGTTGAGCGGCGAAGCCGCGATCACCGGCGACTGAGCCGAGAGCAGAGCTCGCTCGCTCTGCCGAGCCGATGGAGCCAGTCGGAGCGAGAAGCGCGACCAATAGGCCCCTAAACTTGGGTTCCGTGACACCCTGGTTCGCGCGCAGGACGCCGCCCGTCGATGCGCCGAAGCTCAAGCCGCGACGCGAACAGGCGGCGGGCACACGCGTGGACCTGCACGACATCGCCCCCGACCTGCTGCCTTACCTGGGTCAGGTCGCCTACTTGCAGCTGCAGGCCTTCGAGACGCTCTCCGGTGTCGTGCAGAAGGTGCCGTCGCTGACGAGCAAAGAGATGATCTCGCTGGCGGCGGGCGCCGCCCTCAGCAAGCACCAGTCAGTGGTTGCCGAGATCCGCAGGCACGAGGCGGAGCCGGCGGACGTGATGGCACCGTTCGCGCTGGCGATCGACGGGTTCCAGGCGATCACGATCGGCCGCGACTGGCAGGAGACGCTGCTCGCGGTGTACGTGACCGACGGGCTGCTCAGCGACTTCTTCATGCGCCTGGCCCAGGGGCTCCCCGGCGACGTGGGACCACGCGCGGCGAGCCTGCTCGGCGCGCAGGGCAGCACGGAGCAGCTTGCAGGCATCCTGGAACTGGAGATCCAGGCCGATGCCACGCTCGGCTCGCGGTTGGCCATGTGGGGCAGGAGGCTCGTCGGCGACACGCTGCTCGTGGCCCGTTCCGCGCTGAAGCTCTCGGGCAATCAGCGTTCTGATGAGGAGCGCATCGACCCGGTGTTCACCGAGATCATCGGGGCACACACCCGGCGGATGGACGCTTTGGGGCTCACCGCCTGAGGCACGTCACTCCAGCAAGAGCTCGCGCAGCCGCTGCTGCACGTCGCGCCCGAGGCCCAGACCATCCGTGAAATAGCCTTCGATGGTGCCGTACCTCTCGTGCATCTCGGTAAGCGCCGCCTCCAGGTACTCCGGTTCGACACGCAGGATGGGTTTCAGCAGATCGGGCTTGCCTCCGCGAGCGGCGAAGGAGTCGAGCAACGGCTTCATGGCGTGGCGCAGGTACTCGTTGCTGAGCAGATAGTCGTGGAGGACGGATTCCTTCGGAACCCCCAGGAGGCTGAGCAGCGCTGCCGTGGCCCATCCGGTGCGGTCCTTCCCGGTGGTGCAGTGGTACAGGGCGGGAAGGGTGGTCTCCCGCGACAGGTCGAGGAACAGCGTGCGGTAGGACGCGCGGGCGCTCGGCAACGAGACGAGGCCTCGGTAGATCTCCTCGAAGATCGCGGGGATGTCGGTCTTGGACAGCAGCCGGCTCGCCTCGTCGGGGTGCGCGAAGACCTCGGGAATGCGCGCTGCCGCGGACCCGGGCGAGTCAGCGAGCACGTCGAGGTCGACCTCGGAGGTCGCGGGAGGCACCCGGTCCGGGTCTTCCCTCCGCTCTGTGGACGTCCGCAGGTCGAAGACCGTGTGCAACCCGAGCTGTGCGAGGAGCTCCAGGTCTGAATCCGTTGCGCGATCCAGAGCGGTCGACCGGAAGACGAGGCCGAGGCGCACCATCCTGCCGTCCGTCGTTCGGTAGCCGCCGACATCCCTCAGGTTCGGGATGCCTTCGGTGTGCAGCTCAGCACCTGGCACCGAGTCTGTGACGTCGTTCCGGTCGCCGGGATCTGCCTCGCTCACGTCAGGCGCCCGCTGAGGAGACGCCCGATCGAGTGAGGCGGTGCAGGCGCCGTTCGTCGCCCCTGGTGCGCAGCGCTCCCAGCAGCAAATCGATACCGACGGTCATGACGGCGGTGGCGATGAGCGTGATCCACCAGATCCAGCCGCCGTTCCACTTCAGGCCCGCCCACGTGAGCGCCACCCAGAGTGCGGCGGCGAACCCCGCGCCGAATGCCGGGACGAGCACGCTGCCGTGCGCGTGCCGGTAGGGGAGGGCGTAGCGGGCGATGAGGCCGATGATGGCGCCGCCCAGCGTGATGAACAGAAGCTCCATTGCTCTAGGAACGTTACGCGACGAAGCCGACCCGGCGGGATTCCTCGCTGCCGATCTGCACGTAGGCGATTCCGGCGGTCGGCACGATGAAGAGGCTGCCGTGCTCGTCGCGCAGTTCGAGCGTGCTCGCGTCGCTGCCGAGCGCCGCGCTGACGGCCGCCTCGACCTCTGCTGCCGACTGGTTCGACTCGAAACTGAGCTCACGCGGAGCGTTGACAATGCCGATGCGAATATCCACCTGGGGTGCCTTCCGACTTGTGTTCGCTGGTTGTCAGTCACACTACGGCAGCAGCGCGATCCGTTCCGCGCGGTTCACTGTCGGCAGAACGCCATCGCCGATCGCGGTCGGCTTGACCCTTGAACAGGCCCTCACTGCGACGAAAGCGAGCCTTCATCGCCGTGGCTCAGTCGCGTGTCGGTGGCGGCTCATAACGTGAATGGCGTGATGCACCAGAACCCGATCGTCGCGAGCGCTGCCGACCTCGACTCGTCGCAGCGAGCGGTCCTCGCGATGGATGCCGGGGCATCCGCCGTCGTCATCGGCGCACCGGGCACCGGAAAGACGACCGCGCTCGTCGAACTGCTCGCCGACCGGGTGCATCGCTGCGGGTTCGCCCCGGAATCCGTGCTCGCTCTTACGTTCGACCGTGCGAGTGCGACGCGTCTGCGCGACCGGCTCGGCCTGCGGGTCGGCGAGGCGGTGAACGGTCCCCTCGCGCGTACCGTGTCGTCGCTCGCTTTCGACATCGTGGCTCAGGCCGCGATCCGAGCCGGTTCCGAGCCGCCTACCCTGCTCACCGGGGCGGAGCAGGACGCCGACGTGGCCGCACTGCTGGCCGGGCACATCGAAGACGCAGCCGGGTCCGCCGGGCCTGTGCCCCAGTGGCCGGAGCATCTGGGCGAGGCGGTGCGCGGTCTGCGCTCCTTCCGCACGGAGCTGCGCGAGCTGATGGCCAGGGCGACCGAGCACGGCGTGACGCCGGAGTGGATGCGTGTGCTCGGCAGGGAGCACGGACACGCAGAGTGGGTGGCCGCGGCCGACTTCATCGACGACTACCTGGCATCCATCGCGCAGGCGCGACCCGACCAGCTCGACTCTGCCGAGCTGGCGCGTTTCGCCGTCGCCGCGCTGGAGCGTGGAGAAGTCAGCGACGCGGTGGCACGGCTGAGGCTCGTGGCCGTCGACGATCTGCAGGAGGCGACGCAACTGGGACTGGCGTTGATCGAGGCGCTGCGCTCGCGGGGTGTCACAGTGGTGGCGTTCGGCGACCCGGATGCCTCCACGAGCGTCTTCCGCGGTGGTTCGGCCGACGTAGTCGGCCGCTTCGCCGCGGGGATGCCCACCCACCTGCTTCGTGTCGCGCACCGGCAGCCACCGGTGTTGCGCGACCTCACGCGGAAGGTCACCGAGCGAGTGGGTACTGCAGGGGTGGTGGGCCATCGTGGCGCCCTTCCGGCCAGGGCTGCTGACGACTCGCTGGATCCGCTCCTCACCATCGAGGCGCCGACGCCCGCGCGAGAGTGGGCGGCCGTGGCGCGCGTGCTGCGGGAACGGCACCTCATGAACGACGTGCCTTGGTCTCGGATGGCAGTCGTGGTGCGCTCCGGCGCGCTGATCGACGGGGTGGCGAGAGCGCTTGCCGTTGCCGAGGTGCCGGTGCGCACGACGAACGGGGCAACGGCCCTTCGCGACGATCCTGCGGCCAGGGCGCTGCTCGAGATCGTCGACCGCGGTATCGGCCGGTCGGCCCTCGACATCGAGTCGGTGACCTCCATGCTGCTCGGCCCGTTCGGGCGCCTGGACCGACTGGCGGTGCGGCGGCTGCGAGTGGCGCTGCGCACCGAGGAAGTGGCTTCGGGCGGCGTACGCGCCGCCGACGAACTCCTCGTGGAGGCCATGGCCGCGCCCGGTCGCCTCGCCACCATCGACCACCGCATCGCACGTGATGCGGACCGCCTCGCCCGCACGCTGGATGCCGTGCGCAAGGCATCCGCCGCGGGAGCGGGAATCGAAGAGCTGCTGTGGACGGTGTGGGAACGTACCGGACGCGGGGCGCAGTGGAGGCAGGCGGCGTCGGGGACGGGAGTGGCGGCATCCGAGGCGAACCGCAACCTCGACGGGGTGGTCGCACTGTTCACCGCAGCGAAACGATTCGGTGAACGCGAACCGGATTCGCCGGCGTCAGTGTTCCTCTCCCGCGTGCTCGACGCCGACGTGCCGGAGGACAGGCTCTCGCCGACCCGCGTCGCGGAGTCGGTGCTCGTGGCGACGCCATCCGGTGTCGTCGGCCAGGAGTTCGACGTGGTGGTCGTCGCCGGACTGCAGGAGGGCGTCTGGCCCGACCTGCGCGTGCGCGGCACGCTGCTGAACACTGACGCGTTGATCAGGGCGGCGTCCGGCGAGCCGGATGCGGTGCTCGACGCGCGCAAGCAGGTCGCCGCCGACGAGCTGCGCATGTTCGCCGTCGCCGTGTCGCGGGCCAGCAGGCAGGTCGTGCTCGCTGCCGCATCCGACGATGACGAGTCGCCGAGCGTGCTGTTCGGCCTTGCGCCGACGGGAACGCCGGGGGTGGATGTCTCGGCTGCCGCGCTCACGTTGCGCGGGCTGACGGGCCGGCTGCGTCGCGAACTCACGCGAGGCGACGCGACGAGCGCCGCACGCGACGAAGCCGCATCCGCGCTGGCCGCGCTGGCTTCGGCGGGTGTGCCGGGCGCCGATCCGTCGCAGTGGCACGGGGTTCTCGAACCATCGAGCACGGCGCCGCTGTTCGATGACGACGAGGTCGTACCGGTCTCGCCCTCGCGCATCGAAGCGATCGAGGAGTCGCCGCTCGACTGGTTCCTGGACGACATCGCCGGATCGAGCACGAGCACGTCGATGGGCATCGGAACCATCGTGCACTGGGCGATGGAGACGGTGGACGACCCGGCGGTCGACGCGTTGTATGCCGCCGTTCAGTCCCGCTGGAACGAACTCGTGTTCGAGGCACCATGGATCGCCGCACGCGAGAAGCGCGCCGCTCGGCGGCTCGTGCAGGGCGTCGCGGAGTACCTCGCGGACGCAGAGCGTTCCGGAGCGCGACTCGTGGCGGCAGAGACCGGGTTCAGCCTCGATGTCGGCCGTGCTCAGGTGCACGGCAAGATCGACCGGGTCGAGGCCGACCCTTCCGGCGGCATCACGATCGTCGACCTGAAGACCGGCAAACCGGAGACGAACGCAGCGAAGCTGGCTCAGATGCCGCAGCTCGGCGTCTACCAGCTCGCCTACGCCTCCGGGCAGCTCGACGCCCCGTGCGAGCCGTTCGCACCGCATCGCAGCGCTGGAGCGAAGCTGCTCTTCGTGCGCGACGGTGTGCGCGGCAAGGCGTATCGCGAGGGTGCGCAGGCGGCGCTCGACGAGGAGGGACTGGAGACGTTCCGGGAGCGCATTCGCCAGGCCGCTCAGGCGATCGCCGTCGCCGAGTTCGAGGGCAAGGCCGAGCTCGACGAGCACCGTCCCGGTTTCGCGGTGCGTCGCCTGCACCGGGTGGGAGCCGTCTGTGGTGAGTGAGCAGAGCGTGCTGAGTGAGCAGAGCGTGCTGAGTGAGCAGAGCGTGCTGAGTAAGCAGAGTGCGGTGGGTGAGCAGAGCGCGGTGAGTAAGAAGAGTGCAGTGGACGAGTTCGGTGCGCCGGGGCCGCGCAGCGCCGTGACGCAGATCGTGCGTGCGGATGCCATTGCCGACGCCCTGGGCACGCATCGGCCCACCGACCAGCAACGAGCCGTGATCGAGTCTCCGCTCGCGCCGGCACTCGTCGTGGCGGGTGCGGGGAGCGGCAAGACCGAGACCATGGCGTTCCGGGTGCTCTGGCTGCTTGCAAACCGTCTGGTCGAACCCGGCCAGGTGCTCGGCCTGACGTTCACCCGCAAGGCGGCGGGGGAGTTGCGCGAACGCATCCGCGACCGAATAGCACGCCTCGCCGCAGCCGGAGTGATCGACGAACCCGACGAGTTCGACCCGCCGGTGGTCTCCACCTACAACTCGTTCGCGAACACGATCTACCGCGACAACGCCCTGCTTCTGGGACGTGAGGGCGACGGCGCGGTGCTGGGGGAGGCATCCGCATGGCAGCTCGCGCGAAGCGTCGTGGTCTCCAGTCGCGACGCCAGGCTGCACGACCTCGACCAGTCCGTCGACCAGGTCACCCGTGCGGTGCTGCAGCTCGCCCACGAGCTGGGGGACAACGCAGCGGATGCGGATGCCGTCGCCGCCATGGCCAGCGAGTTCGCCCGTCTCGAGGAACTGCCGAACGGCGGATCGGGTTCGTACCAGAAGGAGGTGGTCGAACCCGTGCGCGCCGTCGGGCACCTGCCGCTCCTTCTCGACCTGGCACGAGCGTTCGACGCGGAGAAGCTGCGTCGGGGGCTCGTCGAGTACTCGGATCAGGTGGCGTTCGCGCTGCAGATCGTCGAGCGGTCGGCCGACGTGGCACAGGGCATCCGCGAACGGCACAGCGTGGTGCTTCTCGACGAGTATCAGGACACGTCCGTCGTGCAGACCCGGCTGCTGTCCACGCTGTTCGCCGGGCGGCCTGTGATGGCCGTGGGTGACCCGCACCAGTCGATCTATGGCTGGCGTGGAGCAAGTGCTTCGAACCTCGATCAGTTCGCGGCGGCGTTCGGTGAGCGTTCGCAGGCGGAGTCGAGTGCTGGAGCCGACAGCGACGGGGCCGGCCCTGGCGAGTCGGATGCCGGCGAGGTCCGGCGCTATGGACTCAGCACGAGCTGGCGCAATGGCACTCGGATCCTCGACGCGGCCAATCGGCTGGTACAACCCCTGACTGCTCGGTCCCGAGTCGCGGTCGACGCGCTCACGCCGTCGCCGGTGGCGAGCACAAGGGGCATCCGGAGCGTGTTCGCCGAGACCCTGGCCGAGGAGGCGGATGCTGCCGCCGTATGGCTGAAGGAGCGGCTTGCCGAGCCGGTTCTCGACGGAGAGGGCCGCCCGGCGCTCGACCCGCAGGGACGCCGTGCGGTGCCGAGCGCCGCGATGCTGTTCCGCTCCCGCGGGACGCAGGCCGCATTTACGGCCGCGCTACGCGAGCACGGCGTGAAGTACCACGTGCTCGGCGTGGGCGGGCTGCTCGCCGAGCCGGAGATCGCCGACCTGGTCAGCGCCCTGCGAGTGGTGGACGATCCGACGGCCGGGTCCGAGCTGGTGCGGTTGCTCGCAGGCGCGCGGTGGCGCATCGGCGTACGCGACCTTCGGGGGCTGCGCGATGCGGCGCGCTGGCTCACCCAGCACGACTACAAGCAGCAGCGACTGGATGCCGGCGTGCGGGCCGCGATACGGGCCAGCGTGATCGACAGTGAGCAGGCATCCGTCGTCGATGCACTCGACGCGCTTGTTCACGCCCCCGACGGGCACAGCATGCTGCTGGGCATCTCCGAGGTGGGACTGGCGAGGATGCGCGACGCGGGCAAGTTGTTCGCCCGGCTTCGCGCTCGCAGTGGACTCGACCTCCTCGATTTCGTGACGCTGGTCGAACACGAGCTCGGCCTCGACATCGAGCTCGCTGCCAACGAGTTCCGCACCGGTGGCCGCGGGGCAATGGATGCCTTCTTCGACGCACTCGCCGACTACCTGGCGGTCAGCGAGACGGCCGGGCTGCCGGGATTCCTGGGCTGGCTCCGTGAGGCCGAGCAACGAGACTCGCTCGCGCCGCGGTCGGAGAAGCCCGAGCCGGGTTGCGTGCAGATCCTCACCATCCACGGCTCGAAGGGACTGGAGTGGGATCATGTCGTCGTTCCGCGGCTGGTCGAGGACGAACTGCCCTCGAAGCCGAACGAGGGCACCAACGCGTGGCTCGGGTTCGGGCGGCTGCCGTGGGAGTTCCGCGGCGATGCCGACGAGTTGCCGTCGTTCGCCTGGCGCGAGGCGATGACTCGCAAGGAGGTCAAGGAGGCCAGGCAGCGATTCAAAGACGAGGTGGGTGAGCACTACGAACGTGAGGAGCGGCGCCTTGCCTACGTGGCCGTCACGCGCGCCAGGCACTCCCTTCTGCTGACCGGATCGTTCTGGTCGACTCAGAAGCAGCCGCGATGCCCGAGCCGCTACCTGACCGATTTGGCGGACGCCGGGATCGTCGCTCCTCTGCCGCAGGCATCGGTCTACGACGAGAACCCGCTGGGCGACGGCGCGGAGCCGATCAGGTGGCCGATCGATCCGCTCGGGGGTCGCCGAGCGGTGGTCGAGCGCGCGGCCGAACAGGTGCGCAGCGCGGACCCGCGGCGTCCCGGTCGCTGGAGTCACGACGTGGAGCTGCTTCTGCGGGAACGCGAGCGGATGCTGCGGGCATCCGGCGACGTGGCGGTGCCGACCCGCGTGCCGGCATCCCGCTTCAAGGACTACATCGACGCGCCCGGTGAGGTGGCGGAGGAGTTGCGCCGGCCCATGCCGGAACGGCCGTACCGTGCCACGCGTCTCGGAACACTCTTTCACGCCTGGGTGGAGCGCCGTGCCGGTGTCTCGGGCGGTACCGAGGTGATCGACGCGTTCACCGCGGAGCTCGACGAGGACCCGCTCGCGCCCTCTGACGCCGACGGCGCCGGGCTCTCCGGCGACCTGGTGGAGCGCGAGCGACTTGCCGCACTGCAGCGCACCTTCGAGCGGTCGCCCTGGGCCGACCGGCAGCCGGTGGAGGTCGAGCGCGAGATCCATCTGCCGTTCGACGGCCATCTCGTGATCTGCAAGATCGACGCGGTCTACGAGAACGACGGTGGGTACGAGATCGTCGATTGGAAGACAGGCAAACCGCCGAAGGATGACGCCGACCTCGCCAGCAAGCAGCTGCAGCTGGCTCTGTACCGCCTGGCGTTCTCGCGGTGGCGAGGCATCGATCCGGGTCTGGTGGATGCCGCGTTCTACTACGTCGCCGACGACCGGATCATCCGCCCGGCGGAACTTGTCGACGAGCACGAGCTGCTCCGGCTCTGGCGCGCCAGCACTGGAGCAGAGGCGAGCGGCTTCGTCGCGGCGTGACCGCTACACAACGCGCGGAAACCGGTCAGTCGTCGTCGCGTTCGAACTCGTCCTCCGCCGGCGGACGGTCCTCGGCCACCGGCGGGAGGCCCTGGGAAGCGTCGCCGTGGTCGCGATCGAGCGGCGTGGCATCCAGGAGTGCTTCGACGTCCGTTACGGCCATGATCGGGCCGGTGTGCGGCGCCAGCGGGTCGACGTCGTCGTCGTGAACGCGCTCGACGAGGCTGTCGAGCATGGCCACGGCGTCGTCCACGATGAGCTGATCGTGCAGCTCGCGGCCGTGCATGAGCCAGCGCGCCAGCTCGAGCTCGGCGTAGAGCGTCGCCCGGAAGAGCAGGTTGCGGTCGGATGCTGCGCCGCGCGCCAGCGAGTACGCCTCGATCGCGCTCTCCGCGGCATCCGCGTTCATGCCGAGCACCCAGTGCAGGTCGCGTGCCGGGTCGCCGACGCGCAGCGCGGACCAGCCGATGAGTCCGACCACGGATTCTTCGCGCACGATGAACGAGTCGATCGTGAGCGCCCCGTTGATCACGGTCGGCTGGAACCGCCACAGTTCCTCGTCGTCGACCGCCTCCTTCCAGCGCTTCGACAGCGCCGCAGGCACGAGGCCCGTTGCTCCGGCCGAGGAGATGAGCGTCTTCGTCGCGGCGAGGCATTCGGAGGCAGTGAGCGCGGGCAGCCCGGCCTCGCTCACGAACGACGTCGGCAGCGTGTGAATGGCTGCGACTGCCCGGCCGATCGAGGCGGCGAGGCCGTCGCCGGGCTGCACGTTCTCGAGCGCGACCTTGTCGCCGGGAAGGAACGTGTAGACGACTGCGCGGGTGCCGCCGATCGGGGTCTGGCCGACATATTCCGGGACGTCGAAGGGCAGACGTGCGCGCACCCCGGGCGTGAGCGAGTGCAGCGCGACGAGGTCGGCGCTCTGCTCCGTCTCGGCGTCTTGCGATGCCGGAACCCGGATGATCAGCTCGGTGCCGTCGCGGCTGGTGAGCAGCGCTGACTCGAAATCGCCGTGCAGATCGTAGCTGTAGCTGCGGGTACCGGCGATGTCCAGGTCGGGCACGGCCGACGTGGCCAGCGCGGCTAGAGTGAGGTGGGATCTGGCCATACCGTCAAGGTTAGGCGCCCGCTTGCGCACCGAGGCTGTGCGCCACGCGTTGCAGGCCAGGCCAAGCTGCACAGGCCGCGCCGCTTTCGAGGAGATCACCTATGCCCCGCCCGCTCGGTCCGCTGCCGCTGGCACGATCAGCCGTCGACCGCGATGGTGTAAGCCGCACCCGCGAATCCCTGTTCGACGAACTGCTCGCAGACGAATCCACCAGAGTTCTCCCGCTCTGGAACGGCCGGGTGCTGGCGAAGGATGCCGAGGGTCGCGCCCGCCTCACGCTCTTCCGGGCCGACGAGGTGACATCGGCGCTCACGCGCGTCTACCTCGGCCGCACCCTCGAAGCCGGGCCAGACGAACCTGCCGGAACCCCGGTCATCCTCTGCGTTCTGACGGATGCCGCCGCCCGCGAACTGCAGGCGGACGAGGGCGCGTGGCGCGGTCTGCGCGAACTCGCCACGGCCCTGAGCGACCGGGACGCCGGACTGGTCACCGAGTCCGTCGCCGTCGCGAACTGGCACGCATCCCACACGCACTGCCCGCGCTGCGGCACCCCGACCGTCGTGGAGCACGGCGGATGGATGCGCCGGTGCTTCGTGGACAACAACGAGATCTTCCCGCGCACCGATCCAGCCGTGATCATGCGGGTTCTCGACCAGGACGACCGCATCCTGCTCGGCTCGAACGCCCTGTGGGAGAACAACCGGTGGTCGCTGCTGGCCGGATTCGTCGAGGCGGGGGAGTCGTTCGAAGACGCCGTCGGGCGCGAGGTCGGGGAGGAGTCCGGGGTACTGGTGACCGATCCGCAGTACCTGGGATCGCAGCCGTGGCCGTTCCCGGCATCCGTGATGATCGGCATGGAAGCACGCGCGGTGTCCGGTCACACGGAGCTTCGTCCTGACGGCGAGGAGATTCTCGCGTTGCGCTGGTTCAGCCGCGACGACATCTGGCGGCAGCGTGACGACATCCTGCTGCCAGGCGGTTCGTCGATCGCGCACGCCATCGTGCGGGACTGGTACGGAGGGCCCCTGGACCAGCCTCCTGCGGAGACCGTGTGACCGGCTTCGCCCGATCCGATCCGGCACCGCCGGAACCGGGGTCGCCCCAGGCTCTCCTGGACGGGCTCGACGACGCGCAGCGTGTCGTGGCGGAGGCGCTGCTCGGCCCGGTGTGCGTGCTGGCCGGCGCAGGCACCGGAAAGACGCGGGCGATCACGCACCGCATCGCGTACGGCGTCGCGATGGGCGTCTACGCGCCGAACCGGGTCATGGCGCTCACCTTCACGAGCCGGGCGGCGTCCGAGCTGCGCACCAGGTTGCGGGCCCTCGGGGCATCCGGGGTCGCGGCGCGAACGTTCCACGCGACCGCGCTGAGCCAATTGAACTACTTCTGGCCGATCGTGGTCGGCGGCGGGTTGCCGCGCGTGCTCGACGGCAAGGCGAGGCTGCTCGGGCAGGCGGCGGAACGCATCCGGTTGCGGGTCGACACCGCCACCCTGCGCGACGTGGCCGCGGAGATCGAGTGGCGCAAGGTCAGCGAGCTGAGCATCGACGACTACGCACGGGCGCAGCGGCCCGCGCCCGGGTCGCTCAGGGCCGAACGGGCGATCGACCTGCAGCGCGCGTACGAAGCGCTGAAGGACGAGCGCAGGCAGCTCGACTTCGAAGACGTTCTGCTCGCCTGCGCCGGCATGATCGAGACCGAGCCGTCGGTGGCGATGCACGTGCACGAGCAGTACCGCTTCTTCGTGGTGGACGAGTATCAGGATGTCTCGCCCCTGCAGCAGCGTCTGCTCGACCTGTGGCTCGGTGACCGATCCGACCTGTGCGTGGTCGGCGACGCGAGCCAGACGATCTACTCGTTCGCCGGTGCGTCGAGTTCGTTCCTGCTCGACTTTCCCCGCCGGTATTCGGATGCCACGCTCGTGCGTCTCGAGCAGAACTATCGCTCCAGTGCACCCATTGTGGAGACCGCCAACCGGTTGATGCGCGGCCGGCCAGGCGCGCTGACGTTGCACGCGATTCGACACGACGGTGCGTCCGGCACGGCGGCGGCGGTTTCGACGGCCTCGACCGGCGGTACCTCGGAACCGAAGGATCCGGCACCGCACGTTGCGGGCTACGGCACTGACGCCGAGGAGGCCACAGCGGTCGCCGCAGAGTTGAGTGCGAGCATCCGTGACGGCGCGAAGCCGCAGAACCTCGCCGTGCTGTACCGCGTGAATGCGCAGGCGGCCCCGTTGGAGGCGGCGCTGACCGACGCCGGCGTCGCGTATCAGATGCGCGGTTCGAGGCGGTTCTTCGACCTGCCCGAAGTTCGTCAGGCGGTGATGACGCTGCGTGCCGCGTCGCTCACGGTGTCGGATGAGCCGCTCTTCCAGTCCGTGAGCGACGTTCTTCGTTCCCTGGGCTGGACGCTCGAGGCGCCGCAGGCCGCGGGCAGTGTGCGAGATCGCTGGGAGTCGCTCAACGCGCTCATGGGTCTTGTCGACGACGCGCCGGCCGGCACCTCGTTCCGGCAGTTCACCGACGACCTGCTCGCCAGACAGGCGGCGCAGCACGAACCGACCATCGCGGCGGTGACGCTGTGCACTCTGCACGCCGCGAAGGGGCTGGAGTGGGACGACGTGCACCTCGTCGGCCTCGGCGACGGGCTTGTGCCGATCGGCTACGCCCGCACTCCGGAGGCGATCGAGGAGGAGCGCAGGCTGCTCTACGTCGGCATCACGCGCGCGAGGCGCCGGCTGACGCTGAGCTGGGCTGCGAACGCTGCCGGCCCACGAGAGCCGTCACGTTTTCTGGCAGAGCTCGGCATCCGCACAGCGGGTGAGGCGAGTGCGACTCCTCGCTGACACGTCCGTCACGGTGCACATGGATGCTCGTGGCCGCGTGAGAGCGGTCGCCCGCCCGTAACCGGGCATCCACCCACCGTGCTGCCAGCGACGCCGCCTGCGCTGACAAGAGAGCCGGCTCGGGAGGGTGCGGGAGCGCATCGAGCTGTACCGCGATGGCCGGCCAAGCCGGATCCAGGTCGCGTCGCTCCAGTGAGAGGCAGCGCAGGCAGGGGCCATGATCGTGCTCGTGGTCATCGATCGGTGGATCGGCGTACGGCGAGTCGACGAAGGGCCCCACCTGGGCCCCGTCGTCCCCGAAAACGATCGGCAGGTGCGGAATGTCGCGCCGCAGCCAGGGGCCGTGCCGCCACGGCGGGATCACGTACGAGCCGACGATGACCGCCGCGGCTACCCCGACCGGCTCGCCACCCGCTCGATCGGCGGGGACGGCCTGGTGTCCCGCCTCTCGCAGCAACCGGAGCAGTCGCTCCGCGGTCGGGCCGGCGCCGTCGATCGCGATGGTGCGCGGTGGGGCAGCGTCCGGGGCTTCCAGAGCGGATGCGACCGAAGCGAGCAGAGCGTCCACCTGCTGGGCGGCATCGGTCCGTGTACCGCGCGTGGCCTCCACCTCGAGCGCCGAGCGCGGAGCTCCCGTGCGCAGCGCTGCCAGCATTCGCTCCGTCTGCGGTGCAACGTTCGCGAACGTGCACACCACGCGATCCACGCCCAACTGCAGCGTGTGCGGGTCGCGCCACACGAGCGGTATCGCGGGATCGAGGCGAAGGATCATGTGCGCCATCATGCCCAGGCTCGAGGCAGCCCCGATTCCGTTCTCCACAGCCTCGGGTGCCGTGTGTCTCCGGTGGCTGCGAGACTGACTGGCGTGAGCGCCCCTGGTTCGTTCTCGCAGTCGCCCGTGGTCGCGATTTCGCGGAGGCCGGATGCCGGCGACCGAGTCGGGGAATGGCCGCGAACCGTGCCCGCTGTCGCGCAACTCCTCGAGAATGGCCTCGAGCCATCGCCGGGGGTCACGTTTCTCGTGGGCGAGAACGGGTCGGGGAAGTCGACGATCGTGGAGGGTATCGCGCTCGCGTACGGCTTCTCGCCCGAAGGTGGTTCGGCGTACGCCCAGCACAGCACGCGCGCGACCGAGTCGGCGTTGTCGGACTGGTTGCAGCTGCAGCGCGGTATCGGCTCCGGACGTTGGGGGTTCTTCCTTCGCGCGGAGACGATGCACTCGTTCTACACGTATCTCGAACACCACCCGTCGAACTCCCGCCGCGGGCCCGAGCCCGCCTTCCACGAGATGAGTCACGGCGAGTCGTTCCTCGCCATTCTGGAGACGCGTTTCGATTCGCCCGGGTTCTATTGCCTTGACGAGCCGGAGGCCGCCCTGTCGTTCGGGTCGACGCTCACGCTCGTGGCCACGCTGCACCGAATCGCCCACGAGGGTGGTCAGGTGATCTGCGCAACGCATTCTCCGGTGCTGGCAGCGCTGCCGGGTGCACGCATCCTCGAACTGGGCGAATGGGGCATGCGCGACGTGACCTGGGAAAACCTTGCGCTGGTGCAGCACTGGCGCTCATATCTCGATTCCCCGCAGCGGTACCTAAGGCACTTGCTCGGCTGAATGGCGTTCCGGGCCCCTTAGCGCATCGTCGTCAGCACGAAGTGGTTGGAGAGCGCGGCATAGAGTGAAGGCGTGCATCGCCGGGCTCCATCGGTTTTCAGTGCTGCACTTGCCAGCCTGTACTGGAGGCGCTGAATGACGCGGAAGACGAAGAAGCCCAGTTCCTCGCCGTGGTTCTTCATGACTGGGAGCAACTATGCACCGTCTTCTTGGCAAGGCTGGGTTCTGATCGCGGTAGCCGTGGTTGTCATCGCCGCGGTCGTGGCGGTCATCGTGACGCTGTCCGGAGGCCAAGTCTTCCACTGAGCGCGCACTCGCACGCGGGCGCCAGCTACGCCTTCGTTGTCCTCTTGCAGCCGCGAACACTTCGGCCTCGGCACGGCAATTCAGCTCAGGCGTTTAGAAGGGTGGTGGGTCGCTGTCGTATCCGGTGGGGGTGCGGACGCGGATGCCGCCGTCGGGTTTCGGGTCCAACCGGATCCTGGTGACGGTTTTCAGCCGGTGGAGGCGGGGTTTCAGCGGGGCAAGGTTGGTCACGTTGGTGGGTCCGCCGTGTTGTCGTTCGATGACGTGGTCGATCTCGGCGCCGGTGGTGACCCCGACTGGGAGGTAGGGGGCGGCGTCCTCATCCAGCCCGTACCTCAAGGTGAGCCAGGTCCGCTGATCCGGGGTGGGACGGTACCGTTTCGTGTCCAGGTTCAACTGTGCCGGCCGGATCGGGTCGGCGAGCACTTTCCGGAATGAGGGCGCGTCCCGTAACGCTTTCCCGGCGACACTGGGCGGGATCGGACCGTAGCCCAGGAGCTCGGCGAACCGGCCGTCCG
>NZ_BAAGWY010000006.1:0-233892 GCF_054780115.1 Humibacter ginsengiterrae | reverse complement strand
CCCACAACCTCCTCAAACTCCGAGCAGCCACCCCCGCCTGACCGGGCAAGCCGGCACCCTCCAGCCAGACGCCGAACGCTACCAAATCCCGCACCCCCACCGCCCAGAAGATTCACGCGACAGCCTGAGCGCGACTCCGTTGCCGGTTTCGGTGGGTCCGCCCTTGGAGTGCTCTACCACGTGGTGGATCTCGCACCAGCTGGCCGGGATCCGACATCCGGGGATCACACATCCACGGTCGCGGGCGGCGATCGCACGGCGTTGCTGTGGGGTGAAGCAGCGTTGCGGTGACCACAACGACACGATCCGTCCCTGCCGGATCAGGAGTTTTTGGATGCCGCCGGCGCAGGCGAACTGGGTGACCGCGGTCATCGGGATCGGCTCCTGAACCCCGTCGATCCACCCGGCACCACGCCCCTCTCGGAGGTCGTGTTCGTCCACGGTGACCAGCACGGTGGGTGCAGCACCCCCCCATCGACGCAACCTCCGCACTACGGGCGGCGGCATCGATCAGGGACGCGAACGCATCATGCCGCCGCTGCGGCGACGACCGGTCATCCAGGCCCCCGTCCGTCAGCTGGTCGCCGTTCAGGAAGGTGGGTTTCGATTTCGGGGACACCACGGCGGCGATGGCTTGTTCCAGTTTCCCGGAGATCTCCGGCATCAACTCCATCCGATACCGCACCAGCCCACCCCTCGTGCCCAACCGGGTCAGGGCACGGTGCCGCATCGCCTCCTCCGCATCACCCTCCACCCCGTCCGGATCCAACGCGACCCTCCACACCGTGGCCTGCACCCGGGTCTGATCCGCCGTGAACCCGCCCTCCACAGCGGAAGCGACCAGATCGGCCTCCGCGGCGGCCCAATCCTCCGGATCAGCGCGGTGCTCAATGCTGCTGAGAGTGTTGACGATGATGCGGGCGGCATCCTCACCGAGATCCCCGGTACCGACTGCTTGTGCGACGGCGGGGAACTTCGGCGGCAACAACCCACCGGTGAGCGAACCCCGCACCGCCACCGCCTGCCCCAACGCAGCACGCCGGGTGGCGGTCGCCTCCGACACCCCGGTCAACCGGGCGGTCAACTCGGCCGGGGTGCGGCACCCATTACGGGCGGAGAGCCGGTCGGCACCGAGTCCCTTCGGGGAGCGTTCCAGGATCGCCCCGGCACAGTGCGCACGCAACGCATCCACCTTCCGACCCAGGGTCTCCACGACCCGCGTCGCGGTCAGCAGCACCTCGTCACCGAGACCGTGCACACCGGTCGCGGGCAGCACGTCGCCCAGTGCCGCCGTGAGCGCGTCGAACGCATCCGACAGTGCCGCCGTCGAGTCGGCGACCGGTGCGTTCGAGCTGCTCATACAACCAAGTCAAGCAGCACCCACCGACATTCAGAACCAACCCCTGACCAGGTACTTTACCTGTGCATAATCCGACCCGACGAGCACCTGTGGACGGAAAGACAACCCATCGATCCCGCAACCAGGAACGCCCTGACGCTACCCGCGATCTCGGGTCTGAACTCTGCGCTGGGCGCCGCGAATCGCCGATGTACCCGCGATCAGCAGCACGGCGACGCCGAGCGCCACGACCCCGATCACCGCCCATGCAACAGGTGTGAGGGATGCCTGCCACGCGTCGAACGCGTACCTCGCGTCGGGAGAGGCGGAGACCACGATCACTGCGGCGGCGAATGCCATGACGAGAACGCCCCACACGATCGCTCCGACACGCACTCGCGGTCGCGCGGAGACCGCGGGACCCCAGGAAGCCGTCCCAGAGAAAGCGGGCCCGGAGAAAGCGCCGTAAGGAACCTCCGACGAACTCCCGGTTTGTGGGGAAGTTCGGTTTTGAGCAGTCGGAGTAGTTGGGCCGTACGAGCCAGATGGGTCCGCAGAACCGTGCATGGCGTCTGTGAAGCCGTACCCGGAGACCGCAGGGATGCCGAGTACCGAATCGATCGATTCCGTCGGCACTGTGGCTGTCTCGGCAGCACTCGTGCTCATTGCCTCGTCTGCGGGCTCGATGACCTCGGTCGGACTCGTGACGTCGGTGCTCTCGCCTGAACCGGCGGAGTCGGCGCGTTCGGCCGTGCGGCCGGTGCCGCCGCTGTCAGCGGCGCTCGTCCCGTCGGCGGTATCTGTCCCGTCGGCGGTACCTGTCTCGTCGGCGGTACCTGTCTCGTCTGCGGTACCTGTCTTGTCGGCGGTACCTGTCTTGTCGGCGGTATCTGTCCCGTTGCCCGTGTCCGTCTTGTCGCCCGCGTCGGCGCTGCCGGCCGCATCCATCGTCTCGGCCGCATCCATCGTCTCGGTCGCGTGCGCCGCGACGTCTTCAGGCTCGTCGTCGTGTTGTGGCATCGCCGTCTCCTCGTTCATCACTGGGCCGCCGGGTAGTAGTAGACGTTCACGTCGCCGGCGATCTGGTCGATCTGTAGATCGACCGTTGGAGTCGAGTGTCCGAACACGTAGGTGTGCGTCAGCCCCGAACCGCTCGACGGTGCGACCTCGTGCGTGTCGCCCTGGTCATCGAGCCGGGCGGCGCTCACGGAGCTACCCGCCGTGTGCTGAACGACCACGACGCGCGCGCTGACGCCGTTCTGCAGCCGCACGGCGACATCGCCCGCGCCCTGCACGACATCCGCCTTCCTGATGCCCGATGTGTCGTAGTTCAGCTCGAGCGATCCGACCGGCTGATAGATCGAGACATGCTGCGGGTTCCAGTACGTGGCGCGAGGCAGCAGCATCAGTTCGTGTCCGTGTGGCGGCACAGTCGCACCGAAGGTGGCCAGAACCAGCACGATCGACACGAACGTGAGGAAGCCGCTGCGGCGACGCAGGATGCCGGCCGTCACGATCGCGAGCCCGATCACGCCGGTCGCCACAGCGAGCGCGATCGCGAGCGCGTAATCCGAGGCAGCACCGACGAGTGCGATGGCGGCCGCGATCCCGCCCGCCACCAGAGCGACCCCGAGGGCGATGAAGACGTATGCGGCGCTCGTGCGCGGGTTGGCCGCCCGGCGACGTCTGCGGGACTCCTCCGCCTCGGCTGCGAGCACCTGCGACTGCGCCCGCAGCTCGGCCGAGCGCTGCTGACGGATCGCCCTGGCATCGTCGCGCTGCGCCGTCCAGGCCGCGTAGTCCGCCTTCCATGCGTCCTGCCGGGCACGCCAGTCGGCGAGGTCGCCTTGGTCAGAGGCGGTGGCCGCCGAGGCCGTGCTCGCTGCTGTCGCATCCGTGCTGCGCGTTCCATACACGGTGCTGCCCGGCGCGGTGGAAGAGCCCGGCGCGGTGGAAGAGCCCGCCGCGGTCGAAGAGCCCGGCGCGGTGGGAGAGCCCGGCGCGGTGGAAGAGCCCGGCGCGATGGGAGAGCCCGGCGCGGCCGAAGAGCCTGGCGCAGTCGAAGAGCCCGGCGCGGTAGCCCATGCCGGGGCAGCGTTCGCAGAGGCCGAATGTGCGGCGCCGGCACCGGCATCCGTCGGTGAGGTCGAGGGTGAGCTCGGTGAGGTCGAAAACGAGCCAGAAGAGTAGGGAGGACGTGAATCAGGAGCCGCCGACGGCATCCGGCCGTTGCGCACGGCCCAGACGATCACGCCAACGATGAGGGCGATCACGAGCAGCGTCCACAGCAGCCGGCCGACCGACGAGAACCAGCTCAGCCCGCTCCAGAACTGAGCGCCCGCCCACCAGAAGCCCTGCGCGAACGGCAGGAACGAGAACAGCGCGATGACGATGATCGCGATGATCGGCGGGTCGAAGTGCCCCTTGATCAGGCGCTGCAGGTGGATGTCGCCCTGCGCATCCGGCAGCATCAGCCACGCCGCTGCGTAGAGCAGGAACGCGGGGCCGCCGAGCACGGCCACCACCACGGCGATGCCGCGCACGATGATCGGATCGATGCCGAGTCGCGCGGCGACTCCGCCGCAGACCCCGCCGATCCATCCGTTCTGGCGCACGATCCCGAGGGATCGGAGCCAGCCGAAGAATCGCTCGCCCCCGCTGCCCTGGGCGCCGTTCTGTTGTGAGTACGCGGCGCCGTACGGCGCTCCGCCGGCTGCGTGGACGTCGTGCTGACGGGGATGTTCAGACATGCTTCGATCGTGCCCGAGCCGCCGCTCGCTCCGCGATGGGGGATGCCCCTGATCGATCCCTGAGATCCGCCGCCAGGGCGTCCCCCGATTCCGCTCGGATGGTTGGATGCCAGTATGTCCACCCCCTCGAGCGGAGCCGGCCTGCGGCCGCCGCTTCTCCGGCCGCGCGAGTGCGCCCTGGGTGGAGTGTGCGTCGCCGTCGCCCGGCATCTCCGGTGGAGCGTGCGGACGACCCGGTGGCTCGCGGTCGGGCTCGCACTGTGCGGAGGTGCGGGCATCCTGCTCTATGCGTGGCTGTGGGCGCTGACGCCGCTCGAGCCGGCCGAGCCGGACGCGCACGGTCTCGTGCATCGCCGTGTTTCGGTGCCGTGGGTGCTGTTCGCGATCGCGGCCGCGCTGACCCTTCTCATGTTCGGTCTCGGCGGCTCGTTCCGTGCCGGGCTCACGGACCCGGCCGTGCTGTTCCCGATGATCATCGGCGTCATCGGGTGCGGCGTGGGCGCGGTGGCGTGGGACCAGCTCGTGGATGCCTCCGCTCCCCGTAACGAGGCCACCGCCCGCTGGCTGCGCACCGCGAGCGGCGTGCTGCTGCTGGCCGCCGGTATCCTCGGCATGCTCATCTGGGGTGGGGGAGCGCCCGGCTGGGCATGGATGCTTTTCCTTGCGGCCGTTCTCGCCGGTGTCGCGGTTCTGGCCGGAGCGTGGGCTCTGCGACTCTGGCGCGAGCTGATCGCCGAACGCACCAAGCGGGTGCGCGAGGAGGAGCGTGCCGAGATGGCAGCGCATCTGCACGACTCCGTGCTGCAGACGTTGGCGCTCATCCAGACAAGGGCGGGAGCTTCCAGCGAGGTCGCCAGGCTCGCGCGGGCCCAGGAGCGCGAGCTGCGCGAGTGGTTGTACTCCGGCGAGCGGCGAGACGACAGCGATCTGGTCACCGACCTGCGCGACACGGCGGCGGCACTCGAACTCGACTACCCGGTGCGGTTCGATCTGGTGGCCGTCGGCGAGACCGCCGAACGCTCCAGCGGCGAGGTTGCCGCGGCGGCGCGGGAGGCCATGCTGAACGCCGCCCGTCACGCCGGCGGCGACGTCAGTGTGTACGTCGAGGGCACGCCGCACTCCGTCGACGTCTTCGTGCGCGACCGGGGTCACGGTTTCGACCTCCGTGACGTTCCTTCCGACCGCATGGGTGTTCGGGAGTCGATCGTGGGCAGGATGCGCAGGGCAGGCGGGCAGGCATCCGTGCGTCCCGGCGCGGGGAGTGTGGGGACCGAGGTGCGCATCCATCTCGAGTACGGCGCGGAACAGGGCGCCGAGTCCGGAGAGGAGCAGCAGTGACCGAGTCAAGCGGCCCATCGAGCGGGTCGGATGATGTCACCGTGGTCATCGTCGACGACCATTCCATCTTCCGGTCGGGGCTGCGCGCCGACCTTGGAGCGGGCATCCGTGTCATCGGCGAGGCGGGAGACGTGGACTCCGCCGTGGAGACGGTCGCCGCGCTGCGGCCCGACGTCGTGCTGCTCGACGTGCACCTGCCAGGTGGTGAGGCGGGAGGCGGGGCCGAGGTAGCGCGACGGGCCGCACCTCGGGCGCAGTCGACGAGGTTTCTGGCGTTGAGCGTGTCGGACTCCGCCGAAGACGTGGTCGCCGTCATCCGCGCGGGCGCCCGAGGATACATCACGAAGGGCAGCTCCGGTGCCGAGGTGACGCGCGCCGTGCAGGCCGTCGCCTGCGGCGACGCGGTCTTCTCGCCACGGCTGGCCGGGTTCGTGCTGGATGCGTTCGGCACGGCATCCGGAGAGCAGGCGGAGAGCGTCGACGAGCTGGACCGCCTGACGGCCCGTGAACGCGAGGTGATGCGGCTCATCGCCCGCGGATACGCGTATAAAGAGGTGGCCGGTGAACTGTTCATTTCTGTGAAAACGGTGGAGACCCACGTCTCCGCCGTGTTGCGCAAGCTGCAGTTGTCGTCGCGTCATGAGCTGACCGCGTGGGCCCTCGCGAGGCGTCTGCTGTGAGGCGATCGTCGCTTTGCGCTACCGTGCACCGCTCGCCTACACTTGACCGAGGTTGTTGAAGTCAGCCAAGCTTTTCTGCGCCCATTTTCGAATCGTTCGGAAGCGGTCACGACTTCGGCACGTAAAGGGCGGTGGCTCAATTGGTAGAGCAGCGGTCTCCAAAACCGCAGGTTGCAGGTTCGAGTCCTGTCCGCCCTGCAAGTCGGTGCTCGTGCACCGGCCCACGAAAGGTATGAGGTGGCCCGAAAAGTCATCGACGAGCCCAGCGAGGATGTCGTCGCGAACGCCAAGAAGGAGCGGGAAGCCAAGCGCAACCCCTTCTCTCGGATCGCACTGTTCATCCGGCAGGTCTTCGGCGAGCTGCGCAAGGTCGTCACACCGACGCGCGGAGAGCTGCTGAGCTACACAGGCGTCGTGCTGGTCTTCGTGATCATCATGATGGGCATCGTGTTCGGTCTCGACCAGCTCTTCGGGTGGCTCGTCATCCTCGTCTTCGGCGGCTCATCGTCCTGACGGCCGACACGGCCGCTGGGCGGGACGGCCTGGATGAATCGGCGGCGCGGGCCGTGACCTGCGCGACAACAGGAATGGATTGGTAAGAGCGAAGTGTCTGAACGAGAGCGCGACGACGTCGATTGGGCGACGACTGCCGAGCAGTCCGCCGAGGACGACGAGGCGCAGGAAGGCAACCAGCTGAAGTCCGCAGAGGACTCGTCGGATTCCGCCGAGCGGAGGGCACTGCACGTGACCGGCACCGACGGCAACGACATCGACCTCGATGCCGTGCTCGATGCGATCGCCGAGACCGCCGACCCCGAGGCCGACGCCCTCGTGGACGACGCGCTGGAGATCGACGACGCCGACGAGGCAGAGGCCGCGTTCGAGGCGATCGAGGACGAAGAAGAGGTGGACGGCGCTGACGATGCCGGCGAGGCCGCTGCGTCCGAGGAGTCCGACGACGCTTCGGCCGAGGAGGTCGAGGAGGCCGAGGAGGCCGAGGTCGACCCATACGAAGAGTTCAAGCGCGAGCTGCGCTACCTGCCCGGCAAGTGGTACGTCATCCACTCCTACGCCGGCTTCGAGCGCCGCGTGAAGCAGAACCTGGCCAACCGCACGGCATCCATGGGCATGGAGGACTACATCTTCCAGACCGAGGTGCCGATGGAAGACGTGGTCGAGATCAAGAACGGCCAGCGCAAGATGGTCAACCGCGTGCGCATCCCGGGTTATGTGCTCGTGCGCATGGATCTCAACGAGGACAGCTGGTCCGTCGTGCGCCACACCCCCGGTGTCACCGGCTTCGTGGGCAACGCGCACAACCCCACGCCGCTGCGCTTCGACGAGGCCTTCAACATGCTGAAGTCGCTCGTGCAGGTGGAGCCGGTCTTCACGGGCAAGGCCGCGGCGGGCAAGGGCACCAAGGCCGCCACGCGCGTCGCCCCGATCGAGGTCGACTTCGAGATCGGCGAGACCATCACCATCAAGGAAGGCTCGTTCGCGGGTCTGCCGGGCTCCATCAGCGAGATCAAGCCGGAGAGCGGAAAGCTCACCGTGCTCGTCTCCCTGTTCGAGCGCGAGACTCCCGTCGAGCTCAGCTTCGATCAGGTCACGAAGCAGTAGAACCCGCGGCGAGAGCACAGCCACGCATCGAGTAAGATTGCATGGTTTGCGCTCGCGCGCATTCGACACCACCATCCGGACAGTCCGGGTGCGTGGGAGAGCGGATGCCTACAAGCATCCGTTCGTAGAAAGGACAATCAATGGCACCGAAGAAGAAGGTCACGGGTCTGATCAAGCTTCAGATCAAGGCCGGCGCCGCCAACCCCGCCCCGCCGATCGGTCCGGCGCTGGGTCAGCACGGCGTCAACATCATGGAGTTCTGCAAGGCGTACAACGCGGCGACCGAGTCGCAGCGCGGCAACGTCATCCCGGTGGAGATCACCGTCTACGAGGACCGTTCGTTCACGTTCATCCTCAAGACCCCGCCGGCCGCCGAGCTCATCAAGAAGGCCGCGGGCGTGGCCAAGGGTTCCGGTGTTCCGCACACCACCAAGGTGGGCAAGCTCACCGCCGCACAGGTTCGTGAGATCGCCGAGCAGAAGCTCGTCGACCTGAACGCGAACGACCTGGATGCGGCATCCAAGATCATCGCCGGCACCGCCCGTTCCATGGGCATCACGGTCGAGTAAGAAAGGTAGGTCAGAACCATGGCACAGAAGTCCAAGGCCTACCGGGCCGCCGCCGCCAAGATCGAAGACGGCAAGTACTACACCCCCGACGAGGCCGTCGCGCTCGCACGCGAGACCGGTTCGGCCAAGTTCAACTCCACGGTCGAGGTCGCGCTGAAGCTCGGCGTCGACCCCCGCAAGGCGGACCAGATGGTGCGTGGCACGGTCATCCTGCCGCACGGCACCGGCAAGACCGCTCGCGTCATCGTGTTCGCGACCGGCCCGGCTGCCGAGGCGGCCATCGCTGCCGGCGCCGACGAGGTCGGCGGCGACGAGCTCATCGAGCGCGTGGCCGGCGGCTGGACCGACTTCGACTCCGCCGTGTCGACGCCGGAACTGATGGGCAAGGTCGGTCGTCTCGGAAAGGTGCTCGGCCCGCGTGGCCTCATGCCGAACCCGAAGACGGGAACCGTCACGCCCGACGTGGCCAAGGCCGTCTCCGACATCAAGGGCGGAAAGATCGAGTTCCGCGTCGACAAGCACGCCAACGTGCACTTCGTCGTGGGCAAGGCCGGATTCACCCCGGAACAGCTCTCCGACAACATCAAGGTCGCGCTCGAAGAGGTCGTGCGGCTCAAGCCGTCGGCCGCCAAGGGTCGCTACATCCAGAAGGGCGCCGTGTCGACCACGTTCGGTCCGGGCATCCCGCTGGACGTGAACGCGATCTGATCGGCTGAAGCACTCGTACAAAGGGCTCCGCATTGCGGGGCCCTTTGTCGTGTCCCCCTTGTGAGGCACATATGCGCGGGCATAGTGTCCGATTCGTGCGCGCCGATGGGGATGCGCACAGCGATCGGAAGGAATGGGATGACAACACGAGCAAGTCGCCGCATGCTCACGAGGCGTGCGACGGCGATCCTCGCAGCTGGCGCAAGCATCATTGCGCTGTCAGCGACAGGCATTTCCGCGGCGGACGCCGCAACCACCGTCGACTACGCCGGCTCGGTTCCGAACTGGGCGACGAGTGCGAACGACAGCGGGACTCCCGCGGCCGACACGAGCGTGGAGGGCGAGCTCTACCTCAAGCTCCGCGATCAGCAGGGCGCAGCGAACCTGGCGATGGCGGTCTCCACGCCGGGCACCAGGCAGTACCGGCACTGGCTGAGCCCGCAGGCGTGGATCGCGCGTTTCTCTCCGACGCAGAGAACCTACGACGCGACGTTGGCGTATCTCACGTCGAAGGGGCTCACCATCACGGGCACCCCTGACAGCAGGCAGTACATCGTCTACCGGGGAACACCGGAGGAGATGAAGGCCGCGTTCGGCACCACCCTCCACACGTACTCACACGACGGGCGGCAGCTCATCGCGCCGTCCACCGCGCCGTCGCTGCCATCGCAGATCGGGGCATCCGTGAGCGCGGTGAGCCTCGACCAGTCGCGCACCCTCACCCGGCCCGACTCGATCAAGCAGGGCGACATCCCGTCGACAAGCGGACCGAGCACGCCGAAGCAGCGGATGTTCGCCGGCACTGCCCCCGTGGTGAATGCGCCGTGCTCTACCTACTGGGGTCAGAACACGGCGACAGTGCCCGCCGCGTACAACGGCCAGACGCAGTACCCGACGAACATCTGCGGATACGTGCCGAAGCAGTTGCGCTCCGCCTACAACCTGGACACCTGGTCGAGGTGGGGAGTGAACGGCTCCGGGCAGACCGTCGCCATCATCGACGCGTATGCGTCGCCGAGCATCCAGTCGGACGTGAACCAGTACTCGGCGCAGAACGGCGAGCCGCAGCTCGCCCCCGGTCAGTACCAGCAGATCGTGCCGGATCCGAGCGAGTTCGTCGACACGGCTCTCTGCCAGGAACCGAGCGGATGGCAGGGTGAGCAGACCCTCGACGTCGAGGCAGTGCACGCCATCGCCCCGAAGGCGAACGTGCTGTACGTGGGCGGGTTCGACTGCGAGGGCGGGCTGGACATCGCCATGTCGAAGATCCTCGACCACAAGCTCGCGAACATCGTGAGCAACAGCTGGGGCGACGTCGGTGAGGATGTTCCCGCCGACGTGATCGCGGGGCAGCAGAACCTGCACATCCAGGCGGCAGGTGAGGGCATCGGGCTGTACTTCTCCAGCGGCGACAACGGAGACGAGGCGGCGAACCTCGGTTACCCGTCGCCGGACTTCCCGGCATCCTCTCCGTACGTCACGTCCGTAGGCGGCACATCGATCGGTGTGGACCAGAAGGGCAAGCTGGCCATGGAGGTCGGCTGGGGCGTTCAGGCCGATGTCATCAAAAAGGATGCCGACGGCAACCTCTCCTACACCGATCCGCTTCCCGGCTCGCTCTTCGCGGGCGGCGCAGGCGGTGGCGTGAGTGCGGTGAACGCGGAGCCCGCATACCAGAAGGGCGTCGTGCCGGACGCGCTGTCGAAGGGCAAGCGCGTCTCGCCCGACCTGGCGGCGCTCGCCGACCCGTACACCGGGTTCGAGATCGGCATCTCGCCGATCGTCGACGACAGCACGCTCGCCACGGGCGACTACATCAACGAGACCTACGGCGGAACCTCGCTCGCGTCTCCGTTGACCGCGGCGCAGATCGCGCTGGCGCAGCAGCTGACGCACTCGACGATCGGGTTCGCCAACCCGACCCTGTACGGGCTCAACCGCATCCTGCCGTCGGCATTCCGTGATGTGCAGCCTCCGTCGCAGGAGGTCGCCGTCGCCTACACCAGCAAGACGAGCGGGCGCTCGTTCCTCATGACGCTGAACCACGACACGTCGCTGAGCGTCACCAAGGGATACGACGACGTGACGGGCATGGGCGCCATGTCGTTCGACCTGGCGCATCTGCTGGCCCAGGGCAGACATTAGACAGGGCGGACGCCGATCTCTCCGGAAAGGCGGACGGGACGGTCCTTCGGGGCCGGCCCGTCTGTGCTGTTTCTGTCGTTCAGGCGGGGATGCTGGTGAGCTTCGAGACGAACGGGTCAAGCTTGCCGAAGAGCGCGCCTGCGTTCTCGAGTTGCGGCAGGTGGCCCGCCCGCTCGATGACCGCGAATTCTGCGCCCGGGATGGCCGCAGCAAGGGCACGTCCATACGCGGGTGTGACGACCCGGTCCGCCTCGCCCCACAGAACTGCGGCCGGAACCGAGATCGCCGCCAAGCGCGCAAGCAACGTCGGATCGTGCATGTAGGGATCCCCGGCGACGGCGCGGATCGTCGCCTGGTTGGCGGCCTGGCCCTCCTGCTGTTCCGTCGTGAGAGTCGCGGGATCGAGGTATCCGCGCTTCGGATCGAACCACGCGAGCTCGGCGAGTCCGCGGGCGTCGAGCGCCGAGACATCCGCAATCGGTTCACCCTCCACGGTGATGCCCGTTCCGTTGATGACCGCGATGCCGGAGAGTACGCCTGCATAGCGCTGGTCGCTCGCTGCCGTCGCGGCCATCTCCAAAGCCATCCAGCCGCCCAGCGACGAGCCGATCACGATCGTCTCGTGCAGGCCGAGCACGAGAAGCGCGTCGAGGTAGCCGCGAGCCAGCGTCGGGATGCCGTCGATCGCATCCGGGCGCGATGTGCCGTTCCAGCCCGGGAGGGTGGGTGCGAGCACCGGATGCTTGCTGGCATAGTGCCCGGCGATCGGCGCGACGGTCGCCGGGCCGCCTCCTCCGTGGAGCACGAGTACGGCATGGTCGGGTACGTCAGGTCCGAGACCGAGCGTGGAGGTGGTGGCATCGATGACGAGTTGTGATTCCATCCATGATCCAATCAATACGTTTATATAAGCGTGTTGATACGATAGCACCGTGAACGAGAGGTCAGGACCTCAGGACGAACAGGCGGATCAGCTCGAGCAGCTGGGGCGCGCCATCAAACAGGTGCAGTACCGCGACCACCGGGCGATGGATGCCGCGTTGCGTGAGGTCGGCGTGTCACTGGTGCAGTGGGATGCGCTGCGAGCGATCGATCGGATGCCCGGCGCATCGAGTCACGACCTCGCCGTGGCCACGTTCCAGAGCGATCAGGCGTTCGGCACGCTCGCCACGCGCCTGCTGAGCCGAGGCCTGATCGAAAGGCGCCCCGGCCGTGGCAGAAGGATCGGATTCGAACTCACGGCGGAGGGACGCGCGGCACTTGCAGATGGACGCGAGGTGGCGTCCCGAGTCTGGGAGGGTCTCTTCGGTGGGCTATCGGCCGCGGAACGTGTGCGGTTGCTGAAGCTGCTCGATGCGCTCGGCGGTTGAGGTCAGTCGTCGCTGGCGTGCAGGCCGTGGTGCGCGGACAGCAACGTGACTTCCGGATGCTCGTCGGCGAGCATCCGTTCCGCTCGGCTGAGCACGTCGCGCACGTGTCCCGCGTCGCGGGCGATCACGGCGACGCCGATCGTGGCCCGGCGATGGAGGTCGAGCGTGCCGACTTCGGCGACCGCCGCTTCCGTGCGGCGACTGAGTTCCGCGATGAGCGGCCGAACGACGGCGCGCTTCTGCTTCAACGAGTGCACGTCCCCGAGGAGCACGTCGAATTCGACCCATCCGATCCACATCGGCTCGAGTCTGGCACGTGGAGTCAGCCCTCGCTCAACGGGTGGATCGGCAGCCCAAGCGTGCGCGCGGCACCCGTCAGTTCTCGGTCGAAGCTGAGCAGCCCGGTGATGGTCTTCGCAATCCCGTGGGCCGTCGCGAGGTGAAGAGCATCCAACGTTCGCAACCCGCTGTGCAACTGGACCGCCGAATCAAGAGTCTCGTCGTCCAGGGGGAGTAGAGCCACTCGGGCGAGCAGTTCGTCGACGTCCGCGGGCGTCAGCTTCCGCCGGTCAGCGACTGCGTGAAGTTCGACCGCCAGAAGACGGGACGACGTGAACTCGACGTGGCGTGCGAAGAGATCCTGCACTGCCTCGGTCGCTCGTTCATCGATCAGGGTCTTCACGGCTGCGGACGTGTCGAGGTAGATCACGAATGATCCCTGCGGATGTCGTCAAGGATCTCCTGCGACGAAACGTCGCTGTGAACCGGGGCGAACGGCAGCGGGCCGCTCTTCGTCGCAAGCCTCACCTTGCCGGCCGCAACGAGTTCCTCCCACCTGGACATGGGCTTCGCGGGCACGATCTCTGCTATCGGAACACCACGCTCGGTGATCGTCAGTCGTTCCCCCGCTGCGACACGCGCCAGAACCCGGGCGGTCTGCTGGTTCAGTTCGGTCTTCGTCACACGAGCCACTTCACCAGTCTAGTCGCTGCTACTAGAAGTAGTAGATAAAGAGTTGTGGACGGTGCGGGCACCGCTTCGGCTGTGGGCGGTGAGCTCCTCGAGGGCTTCGCCGTGCAGGGTGTTTGGATGACACCGTGACCGATATGTTCAGCGAGAAGCTTTCGCAGTGGCGTGCCTACACCGAGACTCCGTGGGCGCGCATCCGCTACGCGACCGTTGCCGAGGTGCTGCGCCGGCAGTGCGACGCGCTCGGCGACCGCATCCGGGTGCTGGATGTCGGTGGCGGCGACGGCATGGATGCCCTGCCCCTGGCCAAGGCCGGACACGACGTCACCATCGTCGACCCCTCACGGGCCTGGCTGGCTGAGGCCCGGCGTCGGGCAGACGAAGAGGGCGTCGGCATCAGCACGGTTCTCGCCGGGCTCGACGATCTGCCGCACGGCGAGTGGGACCTCGTGCTGTGCCACTTCGTGCTGCGCTACCGCCCCGCTGAGGCGCCGGATGTCGCGGCACTGGCCGGCCGTGTGCGCGCGGGTGGCCGCCTGTCGGTGATGGACGTGAATCCTGTAGGCCACGTGCTCCGGGCGCTGGTCAACGACGGGCCCGCCGCCGCGGCCTCAGAACTGCACGCAGAGAGGCTCGAGGTCAAGACGTTCAAGACCGATGCCCGCAAGGTCGACGTCGATCAGATCCAGTCTGACGCTGCTGCCGCCGGGCTGACTCCGGTCGGCCGCTACGGCAACCGGATCGTCAACGACCTGCTGATCGACAACACGGCGAAGTACGAGCCGGCATTCTTCAGCGAGCTGCTCGACCTCGAGTTGGAGCTCTTCGACCAGGAACCGTTCAACCGCATCGGGTTTGCGTGGCAACTCGTCCTCGAGCGCTGAGCGCCGGCAGCGCGGCCCGATATCCGCGCCCGTTCGGCCGAAGCGACCTCAGCCGATGCGGATCAGCTTCTTGTTCACGAACTCGTCGGCGCCCAGCCTGCCCATCTCGCGTCCCGTTCCGGAGCGCTTCACACCGCCGAACGGCAGTTCCACGCCGTCGGCGAGCACGACGTTGACGAAGACCATGCCCGCCTCGATCTTGTCGGCGACGCGTTGCGCCTGTTCGGGGTCTGTCGTGTACACGTAGGAGCCGAGACCGAACGGGATGTCGTTGGCCACCTCGACTGCCTCGTCCTCGTTCGCCACCCGGTACACGGAGGCGACCGGACCGAAGAACTCCTCCTGACGGACCGGGTTGTCCGGTGCGATGTCGGTGAGGACGATCGGGGCGAAGAAGTTGCCGTGGCGCTCGCCGGTGGCATGGAGCTTCGCTCCGTTCTCGACCGCACGGTCGAGCTGGCTCTGCAGCCGATCGGCCGCCGCCGTCGAGGAAACCGGCCCGAGCGGCGAGGCAGGGCTCGTCGGATCGCTCGGCTGAGACTCGGCGAGCTTGGCGGTGAGCTTCTCCACGAACGGCTCGTAGAGGTCGTCCACCACGATGAACCGCTTGGCGGCGTTGCAGGACTGGCCGCTGTTGTCGAGACGTGCGGCGGCGGCATCCGCTGCGACCTTGTCGAGGTCGTCGGCCGACAGCACGATGAAGGGGTCGGATCCGCCGAGCTCGAGCACGACCTTCTTGAGGTTGCGTCCGGCGATCTCGGCGACAGCCGCGCCTGCGCGCTCGGACCCGGTCAGGGAGACGCCCTGCACGCGCCGGTCGGCGATGACCCACTCGATCTGCCCGTTCGTGGCGAAGATGTTCGTATACGCGCCGTCCGGGAAGCCGGCATCGTGGAAGATCCGCTCGATCGCAAGGGCCGATTCCGGGCACTGCGGTGCGTGTTTGAGAAGGATGGCATTGCCGATGATGAGGTTGGGGCCGGCGAACCGCGCCACCTGGTAGTAGGGGAAATTCCACGGCATGATCCCCAGCAGCACGCCGAGCGGGGTGCGGCGGATGATCGCCGAACCCTCGCCCGCGAGCAGCTCGATGGGCTCGTCCTCGAGCACCTTGGGGGAGACATCCGCGTAGTAGCGGTAGATGTCGGCGGCGAAGTCGACCTCGGCCAGCGCCTGCTCGACGGGCTTGCCCATCTCGCGCACGATGATGGCGGCGAGCTCCTCGCGGCGTTCCGAGTGCAGGTCGCCGACCTTGCGGATGAGCTCCGCGTGCTCGGCCGGCGTCGTGCCGCGGCCCCAGCTGCGGTAGGCGGCATCCGCTCGTCCGATCGCGTCGCGTAGCTGCTCATCGGTGATGGTGGGGTATTCCTTGACGGTCTCGCCCGTCGCGGGGTTGACCACGGCGTAGTCGCTCATGGGAGTCCTTTCTCCGTCTGCGGCACACTTCTTCCAGCCTAAGCAGCGGAGTGGGGACTCCGGCCGCCTCTGGCGTCCGGAATGACGGACGGCGGCAGGCGATTCGTCCGTTGCCTTGCTTCAGTTCGCGACGGCCGGCGCGTGCGCCTGCAGGAACTCGTACACCTCCGTCTCATCCACTCCCGGGAAGCTGCCCGTCGGCAGCGCCGCCAGCAACGAGGTGGGAGTACGGGCGGCGGGCCACGCGTAGGCGGCCCAGGCATCCGCCAGTTCCGCTGGAGCCTTGTGGCAGCAACTCTCGTCGGGGCAGCGGGATTCTGCGCGATTCGCCGTATCGCGACCGCGGAACCACTTCACGTGCGCGAACGGCACACCGACGCTGACGGAGTACTCGCCCTCCTTGGCCTTTTCGATGCGCGACGTGCACCAGAAGGTGCCGGCGGGAGTGTCGGTGTACTGGTACCAGGGACTGAACCGGTCGGATGCGTCGAACACCGTGCGCGCCGTCCAGTTGCGGCACACCGTCGTGCCCTCGATGGCGCCCGTGGCATCCGACGGAAAGCGCACGGAGTCGTTCTCGTACGCCTTCACGATCGTTCCCGACTCGTGCACCTTCATGAAGTGCACCGGGATGCCCAGCCGCATCGTCGCGAGGTTCGTGAAGCGGTGCGCCGCCGTCTCGTACGACACGGCGAAGGCATCGCGCAGATCCTCCATGGAGATGCGGTGCAGATTCTTCGCCTCGGTGAGCTGGCGAACGGCATCCTTCTCCGGCAGCAGCACGGCGGCGGTGAGGTAGTTCGTCTCCACGCGCTGCCGCAGGAAGTCGGCGTAGCTTCGTGGCTCGTCGTGACCGAGCACCTGACTCGCGAGCGCCTGCAGAACCGGCGAGCGGGAATCCCGCGACGGCTGCTGCTGCACCGGAAGGTAGACCCGGTGGTGGCGCCGGTCGGTCACCGAGCGCGTGGCGTACGGCAGGTCGTTGACGTAGTGCAGGCTGTAGCCGAGCCGGGCCGCGATGTCGCTCACCGTCTGCTGCGAGACCGGTCCGCCGGTGTGGCCGGCCGCCTCCAGCAGATCGGATGCCTGCCGCTCGAGCGCTGGGTAGTAGTTGTCGCGAGCACGCATCTCTGCACGCAACTGGGCATTCGCCCGCCGCGCCTCCTCTGGCGTCGAAGCGCGCTCCCTGTGCAGTCGCTCGATCTCGCCGTGCAGCCCGAGCAGAGCCTTGAGCACGTCGTCGCTCATCGACTTCGCCGCACGGATGCCCGGCAGCCCGAGTGAGGCGAACACCGGTCCGCGAACCGCCCGTTCGACCGCGATCTCCAGCGCCGCACGCTCGTTCGGCGCCTCAGCGCGCACGAGCTCGTCCACCGAGGTGCTCAGCGCATCGGCGATGCCGCGCAGCATGGAGAGACGCGGTTCTCGCTTGCCGTTCTCGATCATCGACACCTGCGACGGTGCCCGCCCGATCGCCGCCGCGAGGTCGTCGAGGGTCATGCCGAGCTGCTGCCGGCGCTCCCGGATGCGGCGGCCGAGAGTGAGAGCGTCCAGTTCGTCCGGTTCCGTCGAGCGCGCAGTAGCGACGACTCCGGCTCGGACCGCCCGGGCTTCGGCGCTCCGGCTGCGGTGGTCCGTGGCGGTGATCATGTGCCGATGCTGTCACTCCGCGGAGTCCGCGTCGGTCTGGAGTCGGCAGAAGAATGCCGGTTCTTCTGCGATTCCAGAGGAAGCCGTGGATTTTCCGGCGATCAGAAGTCGTGCACACCTTCTTCTTCCGAATCCGGGATCGCCGGCCGTCGCTGGCCGCAGTCTTGTCGCAACGCATCCGCTGGTCGCAATGAACGCGACCAGCACGTGACCACCAGACGCGAAGGAGACCATGATGACCGAGCAGAACGCGAGTGGACCGCGAGACGAGCGGCGGAGCATCCGCCCCGGCGATCAACGGCAGACGGCAGCGGAGCTGCAGCTGGAGTGGAGCGCCGACCCACGCTGGGACGGCATCCGCCGCGACTACACGGCCGACGACGTCGTCGCGTTGCGCGGTCGCGTCGGCGAGGAGCACACGCTCGCCCGTCGGGGCGCCGAACGGCTGTGGGGACAGCTGCAGCGCACGGAGATACCGGCTCCCGACGGTACGTGGGCCAGTGACCCGCACTGGATTGCCGCGCTCGGTGCCTTGACCGGGAACCAGGCGGTGCAGCAGGTGCGGGCGGGACTGCAGGCGATCTATCTCTCCGGATGGCAGGTCGCGGCAGACGCGAACCTGTCGGGCCACACGTATCCCGATCAGAGCCTGTACCCGGCGAACTCGGTGCCTGCGGTCGTTCGGCGTATCAACAATGCGTTGCTGCGTGCCGACCAGATCGACGCCACGAGCGAATCGCCGTCCGGGATCGACTGGATGGCGCCGATCGTGGCGGATGCCGAGGCCGGCTTCGGCGGGCCGCTGAACGCCTACGAGCTGATGCGCTCCATGATCGAGGCGGGTGCGGCCGGCGTGCACTGGGAGGACCAGCTGGCCAGCGAGAAGAAGTGCGGGCACATGGGAGGCAAGGTGCTCGTGCCCACCTCGCAGCACATCCGCACTCTGAACGCGGCCCGTCTCGCGGCGGACGTGGCAGGGGTGCCGACCATCGTGATCGCGCGAACGGATGCCCTCGCCGCCACACTGCTCACCAGTGACCACGACGAGCGCGAGCGGGAGTTCCTCACCGGCACGCGCACGCCTGAGGGCTTCTACGAAGTGCGGAACGGCATCGAACCGGTCATCGCACGAGGGCTCGCGTACGCACCATACGCCGACCTGTTGTGGGTGGAGAGCTCGAAGCCCGACCTGCAACTCGCCCGCACATTCGCCGAGCGCATCCACGAGGACTTTCCGAACAAGCGGCTGGCGTACAACTGCTCGCCGTCGTTCAACTGGAAGCGGCACCTGGACGACGACACCATCGCACGGTTCCAGCGTGAGCTGGCCGCGATGGGATACGCGTTCCAGTTCATCACGCTCGCCGGTTTCCACGCCCTCAACCACTCGATGTTCACACTGGCGCGCGACTACTCGCAGCGGCAGATGAGCGCGTACATCGAGCTCCAGGAGGCCGAGTTCGCATCCGAACGCGACGGCTACACCGCCACCCGCCACCAGCAGGAGGTGGGCACCGGCTACTTCGACCGGATCGCCACGGCCCTGAACCCGGCCAGCGCAACGCTCGCGCTGGCCGGTTCGACCGAGCAAGCACAGTTCTGACATCGCAAAGGAATCGACCATGAACACCACGGAGACCCACGAGCCCCGCATCGAGGTGACGGCGCCGCTCGGCGACCGCTACGACGAGATCCTCTCGCCGGGAGCGCTCGGCTTCCTCACTGAACTGCACGATCGCTTCGCCGGCCGCCGTCATGAACTGCTGGCCGAGCGGATGCGCCGCCGCGTCGAGATCGCGAACGGTCGCGATCCGCAGTTCATGCCCGAGACGGCATGGATCCGCGATGACCCGAGCTGGCGTGTCGCCGGGGCCGGTCCTGGCCTGGAGGACCGCCGCATCGAGATCACCGGTCCCACGGATCGCAAAATGACGATCAACGCGTTGAACTCGGGCGCGAGGGTGTGGCTGGCCGACCAGGAGGACGCCACCAGCCCGACCTGGCCGAACGTGGTCGAGGGACAGCTCTCGCTGTACGACACGGTGCGCGGCACCATCGGCTACACGAGCCCAGAGGGCAGGGAGTACCGCGTCACCGCCGAGCGCACGCCGACCATCGTGATGCGCCCGCGCGGCTGGCACCTGTGCGAGAAGCATCTGACGTTCGTCGACCGGCAGGGACGCAGCCTGCCGGCATCCGGAAGCCTCGTCGACTTCGGCCTCTACTTCTGGCACAACGCGCAGCGGCTGGTCGACGCGGGTCAGGGCCCGTACTTCTACCTGCCGAAGATCGAGCACCACGATGAGGCTCGTCTGTGGGATGACGTCTTCCGCTTCGCGCAGGAACGCATCGGGATGCACGTCGGCACCGTGCGTGCGACCGTGCTGATCGAGACGCTGCAGGCCGCGTTCCAGATGGAGGAGATCCTCTACCAGCTGCGCGAGCACTGCACAGGACTCAACGCCGGTCGCTGGGACTACCTGTTCAGCGTGATCAAGACGTTCCGCTCTCGCGGCCGCGCGTACGTGCTCCCGGACCGCTCGCAGCTGACCATGACGGTGCCGTTCATGCGCGCGTACACCGAGCTGCTCGTCTCCACCTGCCACCGGAGAGGCGCATATGCCATCGGCGGCATGAGCGCCTTCATCCCGAATCGTCGCGACCCTGAGGTGACCGAGCGTGCGTTGGCCAAGGTCGCAGAGGACAAGCGGCGCGAGGCGGGAGACGGGTTCGACGGCACGTGGGTGGCGCATCCGGACCTGATCGCCACGGCACAAGCGGAGTTCGACGCTGTGCTGGGCGACAAGCCGCACCAGCTGGAACGCACGCGCGATGAGGTGCGGGTGCAGGCATCCGATCTGCTCGGCTTCGGCGCAGCAGGCGCCGAGGTGACGCTGGCGGGCGTGCGCGACGACGTCTCGGTGACGCTGCGATACGTCGAGGCGTGGCTGCGCGGCACGGGTGCCGTCGCGATCGACAACCTCATGGAGGATGCCGCCACGGCGGAGATCGCGCGGTCACAGCTGTGGCAGTGGATCGAGAACGCAGTGGTCACGCGTGAGGGCGTGCTTGTCGAGGTACCTCTCATCCACCGCCTGCGCGACGAGATTCTCAACGAGTTTGCTCGCACTCCCGAAGACCGGTTCGACGACGCCGCCGAGGTGCTCGAACGGGTGGCGCTGCGGCCGGAGTACCCCACCTTCCTCACCGTGGTCGCATACACGCGATATCTCGACGAGCACGGTGAAGCTCAGGCGATGCCGGAACCGGCGCAGGAGGTTGCCGCCGCTGCATGAGCGGCCTAATCGCATCGTACGATCGGCCGGGTGAGCGGCGGAGGCGTGCAGTCGCTACGCACGGTTGGCCGGAAATGATCCGATCCGCCGGACGACGGCGACGTTTCGTTCCGGCCGATCGTGCGATTTCCGGCCTACCGCGTGAGCCCTTAATGTTTCTGCATGAGCGAAGCGACGATCCGACGAGCGACGTCAGCGGATGCCGACCGGCTCGCGTTCGTCGCGGCCGTGACCTTCCCCTTGGCGTGCCCTCCGCACACGACGAGAGAGGATGCCGCGGCTTTCGTCGTCGAGCACTTCGCCGCCGACGCATTCCGCGGATACCTGACCGATCCCGATCGCATACTGCTGATCGCGGAGGAGGACGGCCATGCCGTCGGCTACACGATGCTCGTGCTGGGCGAGCCGCACGATGAGGATGTCGCCGCCGCGATCACGTTGCGCCCCACGGTCGAGCTCAGCAAGTGCTACGTGCTGCCCGGGCACCACGGGCGCGGTGTCGCGGCTCGCTTGATGCAGGCATCCATAGACGCGGCCCGCGAGCGCGGGATGGCTGGCATCTGGCTCGGGGTGAACCAGGAGAACGAGCGCGCGCAGCGGTTCTACGCGAAGAGCGGTTTCCGTCGCGTCGGCATCAAGCGCTTCCGGGTGGGTGAGCGCTGGGAAGACGACTACGTGTTCGAACAGCCAGTGGTGCCGGCGATCGCGGTGTGAGTCGCCTTCCGGTCAGTCGCGTTCCGGCTCAGTCGCCCGACCAGGGACTTGACGCACCGCGGCCGGGGCCCACGAGTCGTTCGAGAGCGTCCTGCATGTCGCTCACGCGATCACGGCCGACGAGCGACTCCCACTCGGTGCGGAGCTCGTCGAAGACCGCTTCCCCCTCGCTCATCAGGGAGCGGCCGCGGTCGGTGATGGTGAGTTGTGCCCGCCGGGAATCCCTGGGGTGCGGGGAGCGGAGCACGTAGCCGCCCTCCTGAAGAAACGCGATCGTCTTCGCCGCTGCCTGCTTGGAAGTGGAGGTGCGCCGCCCCACTTCGGACAAGGAGCCGGCCCCTTCGGCGACGGCACGTAGTGCGAAATCGTGCCCGGGACGCACACCGGGGTAACCCCGTGCGGCGAGCCGGTCGTGTGCAGCTTCGGCCATGAACCGGAACCCGCCGAGGAGCAGTAATGCCAGGTCGGCACCGCTTCGAGACATGTTCCGATCCTAAGACGCCTCAGAGATCGACAACCAGGTTGCTTATCCGGTCCCATCGTGACAACCTGGTTGTCTTGCCCGGGTCACCCGGCACTCACACGCAGGAGGCACTCATCATGGCGATCCGACAGGCGAGCATCGCCGGAATCCGACACGAGACGGCGCTGGTGAACGGCACCCGATTGCATTACGTCTGCGCCGGCGACCACGGAACCCCGGTCCTCCTCGTTCACGGCTTTCCGGAGACGTGGTGGGCCTTCAGGGGACTCATCCCGCTGCTCGCCGAGGATCACCGGGTCTACGCGGTGGACTTGCGCGGCTTCGGGGACTCCGACGTCGCCGACGAGGCCTATACGGCTGCCGTCGCGGCCGAGGATCTGCACGCTCTGATCGAGCACGTGGCGCAGGGCCCGATGCATGTGCTCGGGCAGGACCTGAGCGGGAGCGCGGTCTTTCGACTGGCCGCCACCCACCCCGAAGACGTACGGAGCCTGACCGGGGTCGAGACGGCGCTCGCCGGTTTCGGAGCAGAGCGGCTCGCCGATGTCACACACGGCGGAGTCTGGTACCTCGGCGCGCTGGCTTCACCGGGCGTCGCGGGTCTGCTGTTCGAGCACGCGGCGTCCGCCTTCATCGGTGACTATCTCTACCCGCTCTACGGTGTGTCCGGCGCCAGCGTGAGCGCAGCCGACACTGCCGAGTTCGGCCGTAGCTACGGTCGGCCCGGAGGCTTCTCGGGTGCAGCGGGGCTCTACCGCAGCATGCTCACCGAGGGAGATGAATTGCGCACCATCGCCCGGGATGCGCCGCTGCGCATGCCGGTGACCGCCGTCGGATCCCGCGGAGGTGAATCGACCGCGTCCGCTTTACAGGCCGTCGCGGCCGTCGACGTGAAGGCGGTCCGGCTGGATGGAGTAGGCCATTACGTCGCCCAGGAAGCCCCCGGGGTGCTCGCGGCGATGCTACTGGAGGCCTGGGCCGGACGTCGTCTGTCGTGAGCCGGTTGAACCGGAAAGCGAACGCCTAGACCCTGCCGGATGCGAGCACGCCGATGAGCTGGCCGGCCAGCCGCACCAGCAGCTCGATCTCGTTCTCGTCGCGGTCGACCCAACGGCACTGCGGGTCGCCGACCGGCACGAAGCCGTCGTGTCGTTCCCAGACGAAGAGGGTGCGCTCGGCGCCGAGCACGTATTGCTGCCACCACACCTGGCGAAGATAGTGCCGAGGGATGCTCCGCCACGGCTTGTTCGTCGTCTTGATCTCTGCGAGCTCGAGGCGTCCGGTATCGCGCGCCGCCAGCCCGTCCGGTGTGGCGAGATGCCGGCGATCGCGTACCGCATGAAACAGTGCATCACTCGGCGAGATGCCGTGCTCCCGCAGCACCCATTCGGCGATCTTCGGTTCTCTCGCCTTGCCGTGCTCCGTGAAGACGTTGCCGCTGAAGCCCGACCCGTGCACCTTCTGCCGCGCTGCAGCCAGCACGGATGCCTGCGTCGACAGCTTCGCGACATCCGTCGCCGTGATGCCTCGGGCCCGGGCGCGCAACCATGCGACCCGGTCGGATGCGTGCGCGAGGATGCGACGCTCATGGGGCAGAAGCGGCGGCGTGACCCGCGCGGCGTCCGGCGTGGTGCCGCCCGGGCGCAGCGTGGCCTCCAGCTCCTCGTCGAACAGAGAGAGCATGGTGTCGGTCACTGCTCCATTGTGCCGCGTGCCCTCTGTCATCGGCGCCCCGCTGAACGCGCGTCGAGCGATCGGACGGTCTCCTTCAGACCAAGCCGGTGCCGTGAGCGAAGGAGATCGATCAGCCCTCACGCCGGGTCGAGCAGGTGCTGGGCGACCATGATCGCCGCGCCCAGCACGCCGCCCGTCTCCCCGGCGGAGGCCGGCACGATCTGCAGGTGCTGGGTCGCCAGCGGTGTGGACTGCCGGTACACGACCTCGCGCACCCCGGCCAGCAACTGCTCACCTGCCCGGGCGATCGAGCCGCCGACGACGACCACCGACGGATTGAACAGGTTCACGCACGTGGCGAGCACCTCACCCAGGTCTCGTCCGGCCTGTCGGATGCCCGCGACGGCATCCGCGTTTCCCGCTCGTGCCAGCGCCAGCACGTCGGCGCTGGAACCAGCCGGTGTGCCCCGTTCGGCGATGTACCGCGCGATCGCCGGGCCGCTCGCGAGTGCCTCGAGGTCGGCATCTTCGTCGCCGTGGCGCGGGGTGTCACGGGTGAACGGGACGCGCACGTGGCCGAGGTCGCCTGCCGAACCGGCCGCGCCTCGCTGCAACCTCCCGCCCGCGATGATGCCGAGGCCGATGCCGGTGGACACCTTGACGAAGAGCAGGTCGCTTTCGAGCGGCCACGACACGGCGTGCTCGCCGAGTGCCAGCACGTTCACGTCGTTGTCGACGAGCACGGGAACGTCGAACGTGCGCCGCACGTACTCCGGAACATCGAAGCGATCCCAGCCGGGCATGATGGGCGGGTTGATCGGCATACCCGTGGAGTGCTCGACCGGGCCGGGGAGTCCGATGCCCACTCCGGCGAGTTCCGAACGGGGCCTGCCGCTCGCCTTCACGAGACGCTTGGCGGTGCCGAGCGCCCAGTTCAGCACCGGCCCGGGACCATCGGCGATCGTGAGCGGCGCTGACTCCGAGTCGAGCACGGTGCCGGCGAGGTCTGCGATCGCGATCACCCCGTGCGTGGCTCCGAGGTCGATCGCGAGGACGAAGCGCGCTCCCGCATTGAACGCCACCCGCGCGGGCGGACGCCCGCCGGAAGACGCTGCATCGGGCGCAGGCACGATGAGACGGGCATCCATGAGCGCATCGATGCGGGATGCCACGGTGGAGCGGGCGAGGCCGGTGCTCTCAGCGAGTTGAGCCCTGGTGCGCGGAATGCCGTCGCGCAGGATCGCGAGCAGGTCGCCGGCATCCTTCGGCACGAGGCTCCCCGGCGACGAGCGCGCCGCAGCCGTGTGGGGAGAGGGCGCCGACATAGACCGATTGAAGCACACGCGGCGAGCACAAGGCAGAAGTCGGCGGCAACGGCGCGACTTTTGCTTGACTGACGACAGAAGTGTGATTCAATCGATTCGACCGCGGAGATGCCGACGAGAGACATCCCTGACACAGCGGCCTCACCGCAACGAGGAGAAACGTGACCACCTCACCTCTTTCCGTGCAGCTCTACACCGTGCGTGAAGCGCTGCAAGACGACCTCCAGGGCACCCTGAACAAGCTCGCCGAGGTGGGCTTCACGCAGGTCGAGCCGTTCGCCTTCACGAACTTCCCGGGCCTCGGCGAGGCGCTGTCGTCCGCCGGGCTGAGCGCGCCGACCGTGCACGTGCACTTCCTCGGCGAGAGCGACGAGGAGATCGGCGCGATCTTCGACGCGGCCCACGAGCTGGGCATCCAGACCGTCATCGACCCGCACGCCCCCGACGAGCTGTGGAAGACGGCCGAAGGCGTCGAGGGCATCGCGGCGCAGCTGAACCACGCGGCGAAGCTCGCGGCGGAGCGCGGACTTCGCGTCGGCTACCACAACCATGCGCACGAGTTCGAGAACAAGATCGGCGGGCAGAGCGCACTGGAGTACCTCGCGTCCAGGCTGGACCCGGAGGTCGTGCTCGAGCTCGACACGTACTGGGTCGCCGTCGGCGGTGAGAACCCGGTCGAGGTGCTCGGCCGGCTCGGTGATCGGGTCGTGGCTCTGCACATCAAGGACGGGCCCGCGACGAAGGAGACCAAAGACCAGGTCGCCGTAGGCGCAGGCACCCTGCCGATCCGCGAGATCATCGAAGCCGCACCGGGCGCGCTTCGCGTCATCGAACTCGACGACTCGCGCGACAACCGTTTCACCGCTGTCGCCGACAGCTACGCATTCCTCACGAAGGAGGGTCTTGCATGAGCGAGTCCACGAGCGCCGCAGAAAGCACTGCCGGGTCTGCGAAGACCGGCCCCGTCGGAGTCGGCGTCATCGGCGCGGGCAACATCTCGACGCAGTACCTCACGAACCTCACGTCGTTCCCCGATGTCGACGTGCGCTTCGTCGCCGACATCATCCCCGAGGCGGCAGCTGCTCAGGCGGAGAAGTTCGGCATTCCGGCGCACGGATCCACCGAGGAGCTGCTGGCCGACCCCGAGATCGAGATCGTCGTCAACCTCACCCTCCCTCGGGTGCACGCCGAGGTCGATCTGCAGGTGCTCGCCGCGGGCAAGCACGTATGGAGTGAGAAGCCGATCGCACTCGACCGCGAGAGCGGCCAGCGCGTGCTCGCCACGGCGAGAGCGGCTGGACTGCGTGCGGCGTGCGCGCCAGACACCTTCCTGGGTGCGGGCATCCAGACCGCGAGACGAATGCTCGAGGCCGGAGCGATCGGCGAGCCGCAGACCGCGCTCACCATCATCCAGAACCCCGGCCCGGAGTCGTGGCACCCGAACCCGGCCTTCCTGTTCCAGGAGGGCGCCGGCCCCCTGTTCGACATCGGCCCGTACTACGTCACAACGCTCATCCAGCTGTTCGGGCCGGTGAAGCGCGTGGCAGCGGTGGCCTCGAAGGCGAAGCCGGTGCGCACCATCGGCTCGGGCCCGCTGGCCGGGCAGACGTTCGAGGTGACGGTGCCGACGCACGTCACGGCCGTGTTCGAGTTCGAGAGCGGCCAGACGTCGCAGAGCATCTTCAGCTTCGACTCGAAGCTGGGGCGCACGCTGTTCGAGGTCACCGGTGTCGACGGCGCACTCGAACTGAACGACCCGAACATGTTCGTCGGCGACCTCGTGCTGCACACCGACGGCGAGCCGGAGACGATCACGATCGAGGGCGAGAAGTCGGCGCGGGGCACCGGCGTCGTCGAGCTCGCGCGGGCCATCCGCGCCGGCGTTCCCGAGCGAGCGAGCGGAGAGCAGGCGCTGCACGCGCTGGATGTGATGGTCTCCACGATCGAGGCTGCGGAGCGCGGCGAGTGGGTGGATGTCGAGAGCACGTTCACGCCCACCCCTGCGCTGCCCGAAGGGTGGGACCCGGCCGAGGCCACGCTCGTCTGATGGCGGTGAATGCGCAGAGCCGGGCGGGCGCCGGCCCGATGGGCGTTGGCATCGTCGGCGGCGGGTTCATGGCGACCGTTCACTCCAGGGCGGCGCGAGCCGCCAGGGGGCGTCTGGTGGGTGTGGTCTCGTCTCGTGCTGAGCGTGCGGTGCGCGCCGCGGAGGAGCTGGGCATCGAGCACGCCTTCGGGTCGCTCGACGACCTGATCGCCGACAAGCGCGTCGGGGTGGTGCACATCACCACCCCGAACGCCGTGCACGCGCGGCAGGCACTCGCCGTGATCGCCGCCGGCAAGCACGTCGTCTGCGAGAAGCCGCTGGCCACGACGGTCGACGACGCCCGATCGCTGACGCAGGCCGCGGCCTCCGCCGGCGTCGCCGCCACGGTGCCGTTCGTGTACCGCTACCACCCGCTCGTGCGGGAGGCGCGCGCCCGCTTCGCCTCGGGCGAGACGGGCCGGCTGCTCACGATCGCGGGTTCGTACCTGCAGGACTGGCTGCTGGAGACCGGCGACGACAACTGGCGCGTCGACCGCGCGGCAGGCGGCCGGTCCCGCGCGTTCGCGGACATCGGGTCGCACCTCGTCGACCTGATCGAGTTCGTCACCGGCGACCGCGTTTCGAGGGTGGCGGCCACGAAGCGCACGTTCTTCGAGTCGCGCGCCGAGCACACGGCGATCACGACGGAGGATGCCGTCGCCGTCGCCGTGCAGACCACCGGCGGCGCCATCGGTACCCTGCTCGTGTCGCAGGCGGCGCCCGGACGCAAGAACCGGCTGCACGTGGAATTGGCGGGATCCGCGGAGTCCGTCGTGTTCGATCAGGAACAGCCGGAGACGTTGTGGGTGGGCCGCCGTAAGGGTTCGTTGCTCATCCCCAGGGACGCCGACCAGCTCGCCCCCGATGCCGCGCGCCTGGTGGCGACTCCCGCCGGGCATCCGCAGGGCTACCAGGATGCCTTCAACGCGTTCGTCGCCGACAGTTACGCTGCGATCGCCGGCGAGGCGCCAGAGGGACTGCCGCTCTTCGCGGACGGACTGCGCGCCGCGATCGTGGCCGAGGCGGTCATGGACTCCGCCGATACCGGCGCCTGGGTCGAGGTGTAGCGCCCTTCTCGGCGGCTCGTGCCCCCAGTTCGGAGGGTAACGGCCGCGCTCACCGTCTCATCCGGCCGAAAAGCGCCATCGGCCTGCTAAGCCTGGTCACGATGGATCGCCGCGTGTTCCTGGTTGGGCTGGCTGCCACAGCCGTCACTGCGCTGAGCGGATGCTCGTTGCAGAAGAGCGAAGCCGCAGGCACTCCCGCACCGACCTCGTCCCGGCCCGCGCCGACAACGACACCCACTCCACGGCCGACCCCGACGGATTCGCCGGCGCCGGTGCCCATCGTGAGGAAGTATCCGATCACTCCCGGCAAGACGATCACAGGTCTTCCCGGAGACGGAAATCTGATGGCATGGACCGTGGACGACGGCGTCTCATCGAACGTGGTCGGCGCCTATGCCCAGTTCGCCCACGACAGCGGCATCAGGCTGACCTTCTTCCTGAACGGGGTCAATGCCTCGTGGACCGATAACGCGCCGGCGCTGCGACCCCTGGTGGAGAGCGGGCAGGTGCAGATGGCCAACCACACCTGGGATCATGCGGACCTCACAGGTCTGTCGGATGCCGGCATCGCACAGGAGCTTCAGCACAACGCGGAGTTCATCCGCAACACGTATGGTGTGGAGGCCGCGCCGTTCTACCGGCCGCCGTACGGGTACATCAACCATCGCGTCGCCTCCGTCGCCTCGTCGATCGGGTACGCCGCGCCGGTGATGTGGTACGGGTCGCTGGCCGATTCCGGACTCCTGACCCCACAGCAGATCGTGGCGAACGCGAACCGATGGTTCTTGCCGCAGCACATCGTCATCGGGCATGCGAACTACGATCCCGTGACGCAGGTGTACGGCCAGCTGCTCGACATCCTCCGAGAGCGCCGGCTGCGCACTGTGACGCTGCGCGACGTCTTCGCGGTCTGACCCTCACTTGAACCGGAAGTGCACGAAGATGCGCCCGAAGTTGTCGGAATCCTTCTCCACGCGGTGGTAGAGCGCCTTGATCTCCTTCTGATCCAGAAAGCGCAGCACCCGCTTCTTCAGCTGACCCGACCCCTTGCCAGGGATGATCTCGACGAGCGTCGCCTTCTTCTCGATGGCCTCGTCGATGATCCCCCGCAGCGCGCGATCGATCTCGCCGCCGCGGTTGTAGATGTCGTGCAGGTCGAGCTTCAGCTTCACGGGCGCCACCTCCACCACATGCAGTCACGGTACGCCCTGCGCTGAGCGGGCGGTGCTACGCGACCTCCTTCACCTTGCCCTGCTTGATGTGCAGGCGCCGCTGGGCGCGTCGAGCCACCGCCGAGTCGTGCGTGACGATCACCAGGGTGAGACCGCGGTCGCGCCAGAGGCCCTCGAGCAGGTCCATGATCTCGTCGCGCGTCTCCTCATCGAGGTTGCCGGTGGGCTCGTCGGCCAGCAGCACCTCGGGCTCCTTCACGAGCGCACGCGCGATGGCGACGCGCTGCTGCTGACCGCCGGAGAGCTCGGCCGGCCGGTGGTCGCCCCGGTCGCCGAGCCCGACGGACTCCAGCGCCTTGGTCGCCCGATCCCGCCGCTCCGCTGCCGGAACTCCGAGGGGCACAAGAGCTGTCTCCACGTTCTCCAGCGCCGTCAGCGTCGGGATGAGGTTGAACCCCTGGAAGACGAAGCCGATCTCCTTGCCGCGGATGCCGGTGAGCTTGCCATCTCCGAGCTTGCCCAGGCTCGACTGCTCGAGCTCCACGGTTCCCGACGTCGGCCGGTCGAGTGCGCCGAGCATCTGCAGCAGCGTGGACTTGCCGCCTCCCGTGGGGCCCTGGATCGCGACGAGCTGCCCGTCCGGAATGTCCAGCGTGACGTCGTTCAGCGCCGTCACCTTGCGCCCCTTGCCGGGGTACTCCTTCGTCACGTTCTTCAGCGTGTACATGTGCGTTCCTTCGGTTGTCAGACGTCTTCGACGGATGCTCGTGGCTGCTTGACCATGCTCACTGCACCGACCGCAGAGCCTCGGCCGGACGCAGGCGCGAGGCGCGCCATCCGCCGATCGCGCCGGCGAGCAGGCCGCCGAGAATGGCGAGGCCGACCGCGATCACGATGATCCAGACGGTGATGGGTGCGGACAGATCCACCTGCGTGCTCGAGGAGGCGGCGGCTCGCGCGGCGCCGCCGAACCCGCCTCCGAAGCCGCGTCCACCGAATCCGCCGCTCGTCGAGCCGGTGGAGGTGGATCCGCTGCCCGTACCGCCGAATGCGCGCCGGGCGCCCGCCGCGAGCGCACCGCCGAACCCGCCTCGCGAGACGCCGCCGGTGAGCGTCGGGGAGATCACGTTGACGACGAGCACACCGATCAGCCCGATCGCGATTCCGGCGATCCCGCCGATCACGCCCTGCACCACGGACTCGCCTGCGACCTGGCCCACGATGCGGCGGTTCGACCATCCGATCGCCTTCAGGGTGCCGAACTCGCGGGTGCGTCGCGTGACGCCGGAGATCGTGAACAGGATCGCGATCAGGAACGCCGCCGCGAGCACGATGACCGAGAGCCAGGTTCCGAGGTTGGAGACCAGCTGGCTGGCGCTGCCGAGCGATCCGGAGACGTTCGAGGCGAGATCCGCCTGGGTCGACACCGTGGTTCCGGGGAGCACCTTCTGCAGTGATGTCTTCAGCGAGTCCACATCGGCGGCCGACGTCGCGGTCACGTAGATCGTCGAGACCTTGCCGGACTCACTGGAGAGCGACTGCGCGACATCCAGCGGAACGTAGACATTCGAGGCGGTCGCCGAATCGGAGCCGGTGGGCTTCACCGTGCCGACGATCTTGAAGTCCTTGCCGCCGATGCTGATCGTGTCACCCACGGAGAGGCTCTTCGTCTTCGCGTAGCTCGCGTCGAGCACCGCGACATCCTTGCCCTTGTCGGACGAGGTGAGTGTGCGACCCTTGCCGAGCGCCGTGGAGGCGACCGGACCGACCGCCTTGGCGCCCGGCGTGATCCCCATCACGCTGAACGAGTTGACCTGGAACGAGCTGCCGCCCTTGCCGTCTGAGCCGCCGGTGGCTCCGGATCCGCCGGTCGACCCGCTCTGCCGACCCTCCGCGCCACGCTGGCCGAAGTCGGGGAGCGTGCCCTTGAAGCTCGTGTTCTGGAGCGAGAGCACGGCGGATGCGCCGGCGACGCCCGACGTCTTCTGCACCTTCGCCAGCGCCGAGTCGCTCATGGTGTTCGTTCCGAAGCCGACGCTCAGCCGCGAGGAGTCCACCGTGCGACTGCCGTCGCTTGACTGCGCACCGGAGTTCGCGCCGAAGTCGAATCTCGGTCCCTGTGCCTGGCCGCTGCCAGCAGTCGGGGCGCTGACCGGCTTCGTGATGGTGACATCCGTCCCCACGCCATACACCGACTGCAGCACCTGAGCCTGCGCGTTCTTCACGCCGGCGGCCACCGAATTCACGATGATGACGAGCGCGATCGCCAGCGCCATCCCGATGGCGATGATGATGGTCTGTCTGCGGCGCCCGAGCAGCTCTCGGCGCAGGTAGGTTGCGAACATGGTTGTCCTCCGTGGGGTCTGGAGGAACCGTAGGCATCCGTATTGTGGCGTCGCTATGCCGAGGTTGTGCGTTCACCTTGCGACTGCGGGCCAGGCTGCGAAGGCTCGTGTACTGGCGGGTTGGTCCGTTCCCGGGCTGAGCGGTTCTTGAGAGCCGGATGGCTGACTCTCAGACTCCGCATAAGTGCAGCACAGTCGTCTCGGACGGTGCTCTCGATAATGGGAAGCATGTCCACCTCTCTCGCCAGCTCCGAGCGCGGCCAGCTTCGGTCCGCGCCGGCACCGTTGCACCACGCGGACGGCTCGCCGATCCGCATCCTCGTCGTCGACGACGAGCACACCCTCACCGACCTGCTGCAGATGGCCCTGCGCTACGAGGGCTGGGAGGTGAAGTCGGCCGCCAGCGGCCAGCAGGCGCTCACCGTGGCCCGCGAGTTCAACCCCGACGCGGTGGTGCTCGACATCATGCTCCCCGACATCGACGGCCTGCAGGTGATGGCGAGGATGCGCGAGAGCGGCGGAGAGACGCCGGTGCTGTTCCTGACGGCGAAGGACTCGCTGGACGACCGCATCGCCGGGCTGACCGCCGGCGGCGACGACTACGTGACGAAGCCGTTCAGTCTCGAGGAGCTCGTGGCAAGGCTCCGGTCGCTGCTGCGCCGCTCACGAGCCCTGATCGCGGACACACAAGACCCGCGCATCGTCGTCGGCGACCTCGTGCTCGACGAGGACTCCTACGAGGTCACCAGGGCGGGCGAGGGCATCTCGCTCACCGCGACCGAGTTCGAACTGCTGCGCTACCTGATGCGCAACCCGCGCCGCGTGCTGTCCAAAGCGCAGATTCTCGACCGGGTGTGGAGCTACGACTTCGGCGGAACCTCCAGCGTCGTCGAGCTGTACATCTCCTACCTGCGCAAGAAGATCGACGCGGGCCGTTCGCCGATGATCCACACGGTGCGCGGGGCAGGCTACATGATCAAGGCGGCGGAGTAGGTCCACCGCCTACCCGTTCCCGGCAGGAGCGAACCATGAGTACGACGGCCTCACCGGGTACGCCGAACCCGTATGCGGGCGGCGCTGCGGCGGGACCGAGCCGGGAACCTCGGGCGGGCGGATCGTGGTGGCGCAGGATGCTGCATCCGCTTCGCCGCACGACACTGCGCACCAAGCTCGTCTTCTCCGTGGTCGCGCTCGTCGCCGTGCTCGGCGTGGTGGTCAGCCTGGCGAGTGCGCTGTTCCTGCGCAGCTACCTCGTCGGACAGCTCGATCATCAGGTGGAGTACGCCGCGCAACGTGCATCCTTCGCCGCGCTGCGATCGCTCAGCGAACCCGGTGGAGTGACCGCGAAGCAGCTTCTCGGCGACGTGGTGAGCACGCCGGGCCTGAGCGCGGGAACCGTTGTTGCCGTTGTCAGCGATCAGGGCGACGTCAGCGCCGTCTACCTGAGCCCGCGCGATCCCACGGCACCTCAGCAGAAGACGTCGGGCAACGCGAATGCGAACATCGCGGCGATCGCACCCGGCAGCCACCCCGTAGACGTCGATCTGGGCGGCACGCTCGGGCAGTTCCGCATGGAGGCCGTCCAACTGCCGTCCGGAACGCTGGTCATCGGGCTGCCGTTGTCTGAGGTGAACGCGACGACCGCCCAGCTCCTCACGATCTTCTTGCTGGTCACCGCCGTCGCCATCGCGGTGGCCGGGGGATTGGGACTGCTCATCGTCGTGCTCGCGCTGCGCCCGCTCGACCGCGTGGCCGCCACCGCGACCGCAGTGTCGCGGCTTCCGCTCGACCGGGGCGAGGTGGCGCTCGGCGTGCGTGTGCCCGAGCAGGACACCGACCCGCATACCGAGGTGGGGCGCGTGGGAGCGGCATTCAATCACATGCTCGGGCACGTGGCATCCGCTCTGTCGTCGCGCCAGGCGAGTGAGAACAAGGTGCGGCAGTTCGTGGCGGATGCCTCGCACGAGTTGCGCACGCCGCTCGCCTCGATCCGTGGTTATGCCGAGCTCACGAGGCGGGCCCCGGAGCAGCTGCCCGCGGACACGGTTCGCGCGCTCGGCCGCATCGAGTCGGAGGCGGAGCGGATGACCGCGCTCGTCGAAGACCTGCTGCTGCTCGCACGCCTCGACGAGGGCCGTGAGCTCGACCACGATCCGGTCGACCTCTCACGCGTCGTCATCGACGCGGTCTCCGACGCACACGCCGCAGGCCGTGACCACAGCTGGACGGTCGACCTTCCGCCGGAACCGGTCACGGTGCTCGGCGACGCCCCGCGCATCTACGAGGTGATCGCGAATCTGCTCACCAACGCCAGGGTGCACACGCCGGAGGGAACGAGCGTCGCGACAGCGCTGACCGTGGATCGCGGGGCGCAGCGTTCGTTCGCCGTCGTGACGGTCACGGATGACGGCCCGGGCATCCCGGACGACCTGCAGTCCACGCTGTTCGAGCGGTTCGCGCGCGGAGACTCGTCGCGATCGCGGCACACCGGCTCGACCGGCCTCGGGCTTGCCATCGTGCGCGCCGTAGTGGAGGCGCAGGGTGGCACCGTAGAGGTGGAGAGCGAGCCGGGTGAGACCCGGTTCACGGTGCGGTTGCCGCTGGCTGAGACGTCCTCTGCGGGTGAGGCTGACTTCGAGGAACCACTGGCATCAGGTGATTGTCCAGATCCCGAGAAGCTGCTTGCGTCAGAGGATGACCAGAAGTCCGGAGAGTCGCTGGCGTCGGACGAGCAGGGCGCCAAAGAGTCGACGGCACCGGACGAGCAGTGCGTCAAAGAGTCGCCGGCACCGGACGACGAGCGCCGTGGGTTGAGCTCCGCCGCTGGTTGAGCTGAACCGGATGGTGCGCTCCACGCTCGGCCAGCGATCCACCGGCGCGGGCTTCACGTGCGGGTGGCGAAAGCAACGGGTGGTGGCGTTGTCGTTTGGCCAGGGGTTGTAGGACGCCGTCGCAGGCTTCGGCGTCGGTGGTGGATCCATCCGGCTGATTTCGAGTGGAGTTGGATCGGGACGCGTTCGGGGTCGATTGAGGCCGGTGGGATCAGCAGATATCTCGTTCCGGTCGGTGGGGTGTCTCGTTCGATCTTCCAGCCCTTGTTGTGGAGCAGGAGGTGGTGGAAGCGGCAGAGCAGCACGCCGTCTGCGACGTCGGTGCGGCCGTGGTCTTTGTGCCAGGTGATGGTGTGGTGGGCTTCGCAGGCCCAGGCCGGGCTGTCGCATTCCGGCCAGACGCATCCGCCGTCGCGGGCGCGGAGTACGGTGCGTTGCTTGGAGGTGAAGAGTCGTTGTTCGCGGCCGAGATCGAGCGGGTTTCCGCAGCTGTCGATGATCAGCGGCTGGGAACCGGCGTCGCAGAGCCGACTCTCAACGACGGCCAGGGGGATCGCGTCGTCGCTTCCTTCGAGGTGGCCGATGCCGCCGATACCCGATGGTGAGTCCTCGTCCCCGGCGACGAGGACGCGCACCGCGGGCCGATGTGTGCGGAACGTCGTCGAGTCATCGCACTCGGCCCCGCATCGCAGGATGTCGAGCATGGTGTCGAACGCGAGTTGCTCGTTCGTGCGCGGGTCGCTGACCACAGTGTTCGCCCAGGCTCGCTCGGCTTCGGAGACGAATCGTGGACCACCGCGGCGCGGGCTCAGCGCAATGTCCAGCAACTGCGTCACGAACACACCCGACTCATCGTCGAAGATCACATGGGCGGTCAGCTGGCCGTCGTTATTGCGACGCATGATCCACGAACGGTTGTCGTAACGCCGTTGCCAGCGCTCCTGCACGCCGGCCGGATCGACCTCGTCGCGCATCCGGCGCGCTGCACGGAACAGTTCATCGACGTGCGTCGTTCGTGCGTCGTTCACGAGTTCGGAGGCCGCCGCCCGGAGTGTTTCGGCCTCGCAGGTCGGGCTCGGTTCGCCGAGGCCGCGCACGATCGCATCGCCGGCAGCAGGCGTGATGGCGCCCGTTTCGACGGCGGAGGTCACAGGATGGCTCCAGGGCAGCACGACAACGTTCGGTGCGTCCGTGGCATCGGGGTCGTCCATGCCCGTGCCTGCTGCACGGCCGGAGTCGTTCACTGTCGGGGGATCGGCCAGCGAGCCGTCGTCGCCTGGGCCGGCGGGTGCGAGGCGAAGGAGCTGCTCTGCCGCGTCCGCCTCGCCCATCGCCGCGCCGAGCCGAACCTGGCGTGCGGCTTCGCCTCGGCTGGCGCCGGTTACCGACTGGACGAAGCGCACCGCGTTTCGATGCCCGTTCCGCTGCGCGAGTCCTGCCTGTCCTTGCGACCACTCGGATCGCTTCGCGGCGACCCCGGCGGCGACCGTGATGATCGTGTCGAACTCCGCGCGACCATGCGCGGCATCCGACATCAGCTGCGCGAGTGAGTCGTCATCCAGCGCCGTGACCTGCTGCACCAGCGAAGGCCGATTTGCATCGTTCTCTTCCCCGCCGGACTCTGACGTTCGACGCCCGTCCGCGGCCGAGCGCAGAAGAACGGAACACGCACGCTGCGTGGCTTCTTCCAGACGCTCCACCGTTGAGGACATGCGTCCATCCTACAGAACAAGATCGAACAGAACAACGAGTGTGGACAACGATCGGCCAGGATGAACTGTGGACGGAAAGTGACGCAATAAGGGCGTTAACCGAAGAATGAACCGAAGCTATATCCGAAACTAGAGCGACACTCGCGATAGAGATGGTGTGATTGCCCGTGCGGCAACGTACGGGTTCGCTCTGGCACCGGCGAATTCAATCAGCGGCACTGCGCGTGGGACCACGGTGCCAGAATGTCGCTCATGCGTATCGCTCTCACTGGTGGATCAGGCAAGCTCGGACGAACGGCGGTGCGCGTGCTTCGCGACGCCGGCCACGACGTCACGTCGTTCGATGTGACGGGCATTCGCGGCCCCGGCTTTCTGCAGGTGGATCTGACCGACTACGGCCAGGTGGTGGACGCGCTCGCCGGCGTGCACGAGGGTGCGAGGCAGCCCGGATACGACGCGATCGTGCACCTGGGCGCGATCCCGGCCCCCGGCATCCGCAGCGACGTCGCCACGTTCGAGAACAACATCCTGAGCACGTATCACGTGTTCCAGGCGGCACGCACGCTGGGCATCCGCAACGTCGTCTACGCGTCGAGCGAGACCGTCCTGGGCCTTCCGTTCGACGAGGATCCGCCCTACCTGCCGATCGACGAGGAGTATCCGGGACGTCCGGAGTCCACGTACTCGCTGGTCAAGCACCTCGAAGAGACGATGGCGCGGCAGTTCACCCGGTGGGATCCGACGCTGAAGATCATCGCCCTGCGGTTCTCCAACGTGATGGACCCGGAGGACTACGCTGCCTTCCCCGAGTACGACGCCGACCCGAAGAACAGGCGCTGGAACGCGTGGGGCTACATAGACGCGCGCGACGGCTCGCAGGCCATCCTGAAGGCACTGGAATCGGAGACACAAGGCTTCGACGTCTTCATCATCGCCGCGGCCGACACCGTGTCGAACCGACCCAACGCGGAGCTGGCCGCCGCGGAATTCGGTAGCGTTCCGGTCGCCCGGGATCTCGGCGACCATGACACCCTGCTCTCGATCGACAAGGCGCGGCGCCTGCTCGGCTACGATCCTCAGCACTCCTGGCGCGCCCACGTGTGACCTGTCCTAGTCGATCGGTCGCAGCTTTCCAATACGCGAACGAACGGCGCTGGCTTGACGTCCCAGGGTCGCCGCGATCTCCGAGTCCGGAATGCCGCTGTCGTGGAGCTGTAGCAGGCGGTCGTCTTCGGCGGGTGTCCAGCGTGCGTAGGCAGACGGATGTGTCTGCCGGATCTCCGCAACGGAGTACGCCTTTTCGTTCGCTGCGTCGCCATTGCCTCTCGTGTGCCGGGCGACGTCGAACTCAATGCTGCCGACGGCCGCGACGGGACGCCGTTCCAGCTCGGATTCGCCGTGGTAGAACACGACGTCGGGACCGTCGAATGTGAGGAGATCAGCGGCGACCACGATGGATCCCCCGCCTCGGAGGAGCACGCGGACCATAGGCATCCCTTTCGAATCTGTCGGGCATCTATTTTGACCCGCGCACGGTCCGAGCGCTCACGACGTCAGTCGGAAGAACAGACAGCGCACTCAGGGTGAACCGGGGCGCGGCCTCTGGAGGAGCGTGGCGTCCGGTCATAGTGTGGCGACATGAAAGCTTCACCAGCGCGGGTGGGGCTGGATGGGCCGGCGTCGGACGCGATGCTCAAGCTCGGCCAGTTCTTCACCAAGTGGGATGAGACGGACGACGGGCGAGCGGTCTTCCGCGAGGGCGGTCGCAGTGGCGACGTGTTCTACCGCGACAGGTGGAGCCACGACAAGGTGGTCCGCTCCACGCACGGCGTGAACTGTACGGGCTCCTGCTCATGGAAGATCTACGTCAAAGACGGCATCATCACGTGGGAGTCGCAGCAGACCGACTACCCCTCCGTCGGTCCGGACAGCCCGGAGTACGAGCCTCGCGGATGCCCGCGCGGCGCCGCGTTCTCCTGGTATACCTACTCGCCGACGCGGGTGCGCTTTCCCTACGGACGCGGCGTGCTGATCGAGATGTACCGCGAGGCGAAGACGCGGCTGGGCGATCCGGTGCTCGCCTGGGCCGACGTGGTGGGCGATCCGGAGAAGCGCCGCCGCTATCAGCGAGCCCGCGGTTCCGGCGGGCTCGTGCGCATGACGTGGCAGGAGGCGGTCGAGATCGCCGCCGCCGCGCACGTGCACACGATCAAGACGTACGGTCCCGATCGGGTGGCCGGCTTCTCGCCGATTCCCGCGATGTCGATCGTGTCGCACGCCATCGGCACCCGGTTCATCCAGCTCCTCGGCGGCGTGATGACATCGTTCTACGACTGGTACGCCGACCTGCCGGTCGCCAGCCCGCAGGTGTTCGGCGACCAGACCGACGTGCCGGAGTCAGGGGACTGGTGGGACTCGACCTACCTGATGATGTGGGGTTCGAACGTTCCCGTCACTCGAACCCCGGATGCGCACTGGATGACCGAGGTGCGTTACAAGGGCACGAAGGTGGTCTCGGTCAGCCCGGACTACGCCGACAACACGAAATTCGCCGACGAGTGGCTTCCGGCCCAAGCGGGCACGGATGCGGCGCTCGCGATGGCGATGGCGCACGTCATCCTCAAGGAGTTCTTCGTCGACCGCAGCGTGCCGTTCTTCACGGACTACGTGCGGCAGTACACGGATCTGCCGTTCCTGGTGACCCTCGAGCAGCGCGTCGACGGCTCCCTTGTGCCCGGCAAGTTCCTCACCGCCGCCGACCTGCCGGCGGAGGCCGGCGCCGAAGACGCCGCCTTCAAGACCGTGCTGTTCGACCGTGCAACGGCGCGACCGGTGGTGCCGAACGGATCGATGGGGTTCCGCTACAACGAGAGCGGCGCGGGCAAGTGGAACCTCGACCTGGCGGGCATCGACGCGACCCTCAGCATGGCTGACGCAAGCGGCCACGAAGTCGCGGAAGTGCTGCTGCCGTGTTTCGACGACCCGGCGGGCAAGGGTCGGGTGCTGCGTCGCGGCGTGCCCGCGCGAAGCATCGAGGGTCATCTCGTCACGACCGTGTTCGATCTCATGCTCGCGCAGTACGGCGTCGGCCGGCCGGGGCTGCCGGGCGATTGGGCCGCTGGGTACGACGACGCCGGAACCGCGTACACGCCGGCCTGGCAGGAGGAGATCACGAGCGTGCCGGCAGAGGCGTGCACCCGCATCGCCCGGGAGTTCGCGGAGAACGCCGAACGCTCCGGCGGTCGCTCGATGATCATCATGGGCTCGGGCATCTGCCAGTGGATCCACGGCGACGCCACGTATCGGGCTGTGCTCGCGATGCTCATGCTCACCGGGTGCATGGGCCGCAACGGCGGCGGCTGGGCGCACTACGTCGGTCAGGAGAAGATCCGCCCGCTGACCGGGTGGAACGGCCTGGCGAACGCACTCGACTGGAGCCGTCCACCGCGCACGACTCCGGGTACGACGTTCTGGTACATGCACACCGATCAGTGGCGGCAGGATGCTTACTCCGCCGACGCCCTCACCTCGCCGCTCTCTACGGGCAACCTCGACGGCATGCATACCGCCGACGCGGTGGCGCAGGCGGTGCGACTGGGATGGATGCCGTTCTACCCGCAGTTCGACCGCAATCCGCTCGATGTCGCCGACGATGCGGAGCGCGCGGTGGCGGCCGGAGAGGCGACGGATGCGGCCGCCTACGTTGCCGAAGAGCTGCAGAGCGGGCGCCTGGGCTCGGCGATCGAAGACGTGGATGCCCCTGAGAACTGGCCGCGCACGCTCATCCTCTGGCGCTCGAACCTCTTCGGTTCCTCCGCGAAGGGCAACGAGTACTTCCTGCGCAACCTGCTGGGCACTCACAACAACGTCATGGCAGACGACCCGGAAGGCGGCATCCGGCCGAGCGACGTGAAGTGGCACGAGGATGCGCCGGAGGGCAAGCTCGATCTGCTGGTCACCGCCGACTTCCGCATGACCTCAAGCACGCTGCTGTCGGACATCGTGTTCCCGGCGGCGACCTGGTATGAGAAGCACGATCTCTCGTCGACCGACATGCATCCGTTCGTGCACGCGTTCACCCCGGCGATCGACCCGCCCTGGCAGACCAAGTCGGACTTCGAGATGTTCCACCTGCTGGCGGCGGAGATCTCACGGCAGGCGAAGACGCATCTCGGCGTGCGGCGCGATCTCGTCACCGGGGCGATGCAGCACGACACGCCGGGTCAGCTCGCGCAGCCGGGAGGCGTGGTGCGCGATTGGCGGCAGAAGGGCATCCGCGGTGTTCCGGGCGAGAACATGCCGCTGGTGAGCATCGTGGAGCGCGACTACACCGCGATCGCGGAGAAGCTCGCCACCATCGGGCCGCTCGCCGACCGGCTCGGGTTCACGGTGAAGAACGTCACGTATGACGTGCAACGCGACGTCGAACGGCTTGCGCGTATGAACGGCGTGATGTCGCACGGGGCCGGTGCGGGCCGGCCCGCCATCGACACCGACGAGAAGTTCGCCGAAGCCGTCCTCAGCTTCTCCGGCACCACCAACGGGCGCTTGGCACTGCAGGGATTTCGCCAGCTCGAGAAGCGCACGGGGCGGCCGCTGGCGGATCTCGCCGAGGGGTCGGAGGAGAAGCGCATCACGTTCAAGGAGACGCAGGAGGGCCCCAAACCGGTGATCACCTCCCCCGAATGGTCGGGATCGGAGACCGGCGGCCGTCGCTACGCGCCGTTCACCGTCAACGTCGAACGGCTGAAGCCGTGGCACACGCTCACCGGGCGCATGCACTTCTTCCTCGATCACGACTGGATGCGGGATGTCGGCGAGTCGCTGCCGACGTACCGCCCGCCTCTGGACATGCAACGCCTCTACGGCGAGCCCGAGCTCGGACCCGACGGGTCGAAGGGGATCGTGGTGCGCTATCTGACGCCGCACTCGAAGTGGTCCATCCACTCCGAATACCAGGACAACCTGCTGATGCTCTCGCTCTCCCGCGGAGGGCCGACCGTGTGGATGAGCCCAGGGGACGCGGCATCGATCGACGTCGCCGACAACGACTGGGTCGAGTGCGTGAACAACAATGGCGTGTTCGTCTGCCGGGCGATAGTCAGCCACCGCATGCCCGACGGAGTGGTCTACGTGTACCACGCGCAGGAACGCACGATCGACGTGCCCAAATCGGAGGCGACCGGCCGGCGCGGTGGCATTCACAACTCCCCGACGAGGCTCCTGGTCAAGCCGACGCACCTGATCGGTGCATACGGGCAGCTCGCCTATGCGTTCAACTACCTCGGTCCGACAGGCAACCAGCGTGACAACGTCACGAGAATCCGTCGCCGCTGTCAGGAGGTGCAGTACTGATGCGTGTCATGGCTCAGATGAGCATGGTGATGAACCTCGACAAGTGCATCGGGTGCCATACCTGCTCCGTGACGTGCAAACAGGCGTGGACGAACCGGGCCGGCACCGAGTATGTGTGGTTCAACAACGTCGAGACCCGGCCGGGTCAGGGCTACCCGAGACGATACGAAGACCAGGAACGATGGCGTGGCGGCTGGCAGCTGAACCGGCGAGGCCGGCTGCAGTTGAGGACTGGCAGCAGGGCCAGGAGGATGCTCGGAATCTTCGCGAGCCCCGTGCAACCGGAACTGGCCGACTACTACGAGCCGTGGACGTACGAGTACAACAACCTGTTCGACGCGCCGCTGGGCGACGACTTCCCCGTAGCGAGGCCGAAGTCACTCATCACCGGCGAGAACACCAAGGTGACGTGGTCGGCGAACTGGGATGACGATCTCGGCGGCACGACGGAGAACGGGCACCTCGATCCGATCGTCGCGAAGGTGCGCAAGGAGTCCGAGGACCGGATCAAGTTCGAGTTCGAGCAGACGTTCATGTTCTACCTGCCACGCATCTGCGAGCACTGCCTCAACCCGTCGTGCATGGCGTCGTGCCCCTCTGGCGCCATCTACAAGCGTGTGGAAGACGGGATCGTGCTCGTCGACCAGGACCGGTGCAGGGGCTGGCGGCAGTGCATCACGGGATGCCCGTACAAGAAGATGTACTTCAACCACAAGACCGGCAAGGCCGAGAAGTGCACGTTCTGCTACCCGCGCGTCGAGGTGGGCCTGCCCACCGTCTGCTCGGAGACCTGCGTCGGCCGGCTGCGCTACCTCGGACTCTTCCTGTACGACGCGGACCGCGTCACCGAGGCGGCATCGGCTCGTGACGAGAAGGACCTGTACGAGTCGCAGCTCGACCTCCTGCTCGACCCGAACGACCCCGCGGTGATCGCAGCGGCCCGTGAGCAGGACATCCCCGAGGAGTGGATCGATGCGGCCCAGCGTTCGCCGGTGTACGCGCTGGCGAAGGTGTACAAGGTGGCGCTCCCGCTGCATCCGGAATATCGCACCATGCCGATGGTCTGGTACGTGCCGCCGCTGTCGCCCGTTGTCGATCTGCTGAAGGAGCAGGGCCACGACGCGGAGGACCACGGCAACCTCTTCGGGGCCATCGACGAGTTGCGCATCCCCGTCGAGTACCTGGCCGAGCTGTTCACCGCCGGGGACACGGAGCGGGTGGCTAACGTGCTCAAGAAGCTCGCTGCGATGCGTTCGTACATGCGCGACATCAGCATGGGCGAGACGCCGAACCCGGACATCCCGGCGGCCGTCGGCATGGACGAGTCGTCGATCTACGCCATGTACCGCCTGATGGCGATCGCGAAGTACAGCGAGCGGTATGTCATCCCGACAGCTCACGTCGAGCAGGCGCACGATCTGGAGGAGATGGGATGCTCGCTCGACTTCGACGGCGGCCCGGGCATGCAGGACTCACCGTTCGGTGAGGCCAGCGGCGCACCCACGCCGGTGGCCGTGGAGACGTTCCAAGCGCTGCAGCAGCGCCAGACGACGGACACCATGGCCGGCGGCGGGAGTCTGCGAGGACGGGTCAACCTGCTGAACTGGGACGGAAACGGGGTCCCGCGCGGCATGTTCCCGGATCGGCCAACGGCCACACCCCACGAGGCTCCGCCCTCGCCGGCCGACGAGGGAGGGGGCCGCGGATGACCGTCGCCCGGAGCGAGCGGACCCGCACGGAGCGCGGTCGCCTCGGACGGCGACGGGGGCCCGACGAGCACAACGATAAGCGCGTCCGCGTCGTGTATCTGGCCGCGGCATGGTGCTTGTCGTACCCGACGGAGGAGCTGCGCGAGCGTGTCCCGCTGATCCGTGCGGCGCTGACCGAGTTCCCCGGGGCCGAAACGCCGTTCGCGCTCGTACTGGATGCGCTGGAGAACGCGTCACTGGCCGAGATGCAGTCGCAGTACGTTCAGGAGTTCGATCTCAGCCGAAGGCACGCACTGCACCTCTCCTATTGGACGGATGGCGACACCCGGCGCCGGGGCGACGTTCTGGCCGACTTCAAGCAGACGTACCGGCAGCACGACGTGCTCGTCGACACGCACGGCGAGCTGCCGGACTACCTGCCCATGGTGCTCGAGTTCGCGGCCACCGTAGACCTCGACGACGGGCGGGAGCTTCTGATCCGGTTTCGCCCTAGCCTCGAGCTGCTGCGACTGGCGCTCGTGGATGCCGCACTGCCGCATGCCGGAGCGGTCGCGGCGGTCTGCGACACGCTGCCCGGCGAATCGCCCGCGGACCGCAACGCGGTGATGAAGCTCGCCGGATACGGGCCTCCGACCGAGTCGGTCGGGTTGGAGCCGTACGACCCGCGGCTGCTGCCGTTGAGAGGGGTGTGATTGAAGGTGCTTGCGGTCAACGTGCTGCTCTGGGGCGTGCTGCCGTACGTCATGGTGGTGATCCTCGTCGGCGGGCTCATCTGGCGCTACCGCTACGATCAGTTCGGCTGGACGACGAGGTCGTCGCAGCTCTACGAGTCGAGGATCCTTCGCATAGCGTCTCCGGTCTTCCACTTCGGCATCCTCGCCGTGGTCGCCGGCCACTTCTTCGGGCTCGTCATCCCTGAGTCGTGGACGCAAGCGTTCGGCATGAGCGAGAGCCTGTACCACTTCAACGCGCTGCTCGTCGGCGGCATCGCCGGCGTCTGCACGCTCGGCGGCATCGCACTGCTCATCTATCGGCGCCGTGCGACAGGTCCGGTCTTCATGGCCACCACGAAGAACGACAAGATGATGTACGTCGTGCTCGTCGCCGCCCTACTGGCGGGCCTGTGGACCACGCTCGCGAGCGCGGCATTCGGCGGGGCGGACCAGAACTACCGCGAGACCGTCTCGCCGTGGTTCCGTTCCCTCTTCATCTTCCAGCCCGACATCGCGTCGATGGCGGCGGCGCCGTTCTCGTACCACCTGCACACGCTGGTCGGCATGCTTCTGTTCGCCATCTGGCCGTTCACCCGACTGGTGCACGCGTTCACCGCGCCGATCCACTATCTGTTCCGGCCGTACATCGTCTACCGCTCACGCGACAAGGTGGCATCCGGTTCCACGCGCTCCGCCAGTAGCAGAGCCTGGGTGCCCGTCGGCACGCCGGACAGGGAGCACAGGCGGCGGCGCTGAGCCGTCAGCTGCGGGCATCAGGTGCGGTGGTCTTGCGCAACGAGCCGAACATGGTGACGAGCATCAAGAGCACGACCAGGCACCAGGCTCCTATGCCGATCCACACCCAGACCGCAGCGAGGCCGGTCATGAAGCCGTATCCGGTGGCGCGGCCCAGAGTGACGGATGCGACCGTGTACATGCCGAGCGGAAAGACGACGCTCCAGAGCTTCGGCTCGTAGCTCCACGGGTAGCCTCGCACGAAGTAGCGCCAGAGTCCGAAGAGCACGAGCATCGGGATGAACCAGCTTCCGAACGCCCACAGCACGACGGAGATGCCGACGATGAACGGGCGCATCTCAGTGAACGGTGGCATCGGGATGCGCGCGCTCGCGTCGAGGATGCCGGCGGCGGCGCGCACGCTGATCGCGGTCGCGCCCATGAGAATCCAGTACGCCGGGCCCATCTCGACCGGCGTCGTCTCGATGGTGAGCAGGCGCAGGAAGATGATGATCACCAGCATCAGGTAGAGCACGATCCCGACGCCCCAGAACAACACCCCGGTCGCCTCGAGCAGCTGCCGTCCCAGCGGCCAGGCAAGGAACGGGGCGAGTGCAGTGGCGAGCACCGCGACCGACTGAGTGCCGACGACCCAGACCAGCCAGACCCCGTTGATCTCACGAAGATGCGGCTGATGGCCCGCGAGCACGATCGAGCAGAACAGGCCGTAGGTGAGCACCAGCCAGATCGCGAACGCGATCAGGCCGAGCACCAGCGCGACGACCCAGAGGCCGAGCGACAGCAGACCGACCCCCAGCACATTGGTCCCTGCAACGAGCGTGAAGTAGGTGACCGCGGAGCTCGGGCCCATGAGCGACTGCACGAATCGGCGCGGAAAGCGAATCGCCCTCACGACATAGGCGGCGCCGAGCACGAGGAAGGCGACGATCGCACAGATCAGCAGAACAAGGGAGACGACGGGAAAGCCGAGCAGGTCTGCGCCGACCGAGACGATTCCCGTCGCCATCACGGCGGCGAAGTAGCCGGGATCGAACGTCGCGAGCCACGCTCCCAGACGTGAATCCGGGACCGGTTCGAGGGTGTCGGTGTCCGCGTCCGTCATCGTCGGCGCCCCATGCGTGTCACGGTACTGGCGCCGCGGCCGTCAGGCGACGCCGACGCGCCCGGTGCCAGCGAGTGACCTCACAACCGGACCCGCAGCCCGTGACTTCGTTACGCGACTGCGCCCGAGCACACCCACCCGTCGGGAAGCTCGCCATCCGTCAAGAAGATGCGCAGTTCGGCGCTCGCGTCGGCGTCGAGCACCTCGTCCGCCTTCGTGTAGATGACCGGCTCCTCCTTGGAGTTGTGCTTGTCGAGCAGGGCGAGTAGGTCGACGGCGGATCGGCCGACGGCATCCTCGTCGAGGTCGTCGCCCAGCAGCGCATCGATGCCGTTCATCGCACGCCACAGCTCACCGTGCTCTCGCAGCATGACGAAGATGGGCATGGTCATGCCGGCGTCATTCAAGGGCGGGAAGAGGAACGCCTCTTCCAGGTAGATGTGTCTGCGGAGGCCCTCCATGGCCCGCACCAGCGCCTCCGTGTCGGGGATACCTTGCCGCAGTGTGTCGAGAAAGCGCTCGATTCCGCCGTCGATCTCGCGATGCTCGGCCTCCAAAGCCGCACCCAGGGTGATCCGCGGTACGCCACCCGCGCTCATGCCCGGAACCCCGCTCGGTTGTCGCATGTGTCGTCGCGTTCGGCCAGCGGCGGATAGCCGGTGACCAGCGGGGTGTCCACATCGAATGGACCCAGTTTCGCGGCTCCTCCCGGCGATCCGATGGGCGCGAGGATGCCCGGCAGCGGCTCGGAGAAGAATCGGGCGTTGTCGTCCACGAACTCGCTCCACCTGTCGGGCACGTCTTCCTCGTAGGCGATCGCCTTCACGGGGCACACCGGCTCGCACGCGCCGCAGTCGACGCACTCGTCCGGATGGATGTACAGCGTTCTGCCGCCCTCGTAGATGCAGTCGACGGGACATTCGTCGACGCACGCGCGGTCCATCACGTCGATGCACGCCGCGCCGATCACGTAGGTCATGGCGACCTCCTGGTTCGTAGCTTCGGAGAATTAACAGGAATATTCTCCGTTTTATTATCTACCATGGAACCATGCCAGCCAAGGTGTGCCGAGAGGCAGAGTTGAGTTCAGGACGTCCCTTCAAGTCGATCGTCGACGGGGTGCCTGTCGTCATCGTCAAAGACGCCGAAGGCCGGCTGCACGCTCTTTCAGACACGTGCTCGCATGCCGAGATCTCGCTCTCCGAGGGATTCGTCGAAGGCGGGCACATCGAATGCTGGGCGCATGGCGCCACGTTCGATCTGGCCACGGGGCGTCCCCTTTCGCTTCCCGCGACCGACCCGATACCCGTCTTCGGCGTTGACGTGGTCGACGGCGACGTGCTGGTCACCGTCGATACGGGCGAGGGACAGCGATGATCTGCGAGCTCGAGCAGGACGTGCGTGAGCAGATCGAGGAATCGCTCAAGGACGTCATCGACCCCGAACTCGGTGTGAACGTCGTCGACCTCGGCCTGGTCTACGGGCTCGGCTGGGACGACGGCGAAGACGCTCTGATGATCTACATGACCTTGACGACGGCCGAGTGTCCGTTGCAAGACGACCTCGCCGAGCAGACCCGGTGGGCGCTGAACGGAGTCGTGGAGCGCCACGCGATCTCCTGGGTATGGATGCCCGCCTGGACTCCGGAACGCATCACCGAGGATGGCCGCGACATGATGCGCGCCCTCGGGTTCAGCTTCTGAGGCGAGGCCAACCCGGGACCTTCGGCTCTGCTGCCGTTCCACGCCTCGACGAAGACTGATACCGAAGGGTTCGACGAGCATCTTGTTTTGCAGGCATCCCGAGCAGGTCGCCGAACGTTCCACGGATCGCAGGGAGGTTCACGAATGTGCCCGACAACAGTGACGAGACGCCGGCGCGGCTCGTCGCCTCAACTCTCGGCCGACGTACGACGGGCGCCATGTGACACCCAGGCGATGCCGCAGAGCATCCTCGAACGAACGGGTCCTCACGACGTGAGGGTGCGGATGGACACCGATGACGACCGGATCGAGACCGTGAGGCTGACCGTCGTGCCCAGGGATGATGAACTCGACGAGATCGACCTCGAGCGGCACATCCTGGGGTACATCCAGCAAGCGGGCCATGTGTTCGTTGCGCTGGTCGGAGAGCGCCTGGACCGCGCCGAGGAGTGCGGGCAGTCCCTGCTGTGGGATCGCGCCGCAGCAGACCTCGTGCGCAGTGCAAGGCAAGCAGAGTCTTCACGTTGACCGCGATAGTCCAAGTCGAGCCCGGCTGCGCGGCCCCACGGCAGGCGGACGCGCGGAATACGCGTTACGGTGCTGCGCGAATGGAAACGAAGCGTGCGATCAGAGTGTTCGTGGTCGACGATCACGAGCTCGTTCGTCGCGGCGTGGTCGATCTGATCGAGCGAGAGCCCGACATGGAGGTCGTGGGCGAATCCGACTCCGTCAGGCACACGCTCGGGCGGGTCTTGGCGACGAAGCCGGACGTCGTTCTTCTCGACGTTCGGCTTCCGGACGGAAACGGCATCGACGTATCGGCGCCGATGAGTTAGACGGCGGCATCCACGATCCGGTGAAGCATCACCGGCAGGTCGGGTTCCGTGAGCATGGCTTGATCGGCCCGAAGCAGGGCCCGCAGCCAGCCCTGCGTGTCCAGCACCTTCTGGGCCTGTTCGACAAGATCTTTCAGTGCGCGGTCCAAGGCAGCGCGTGGAGCATCCGGAAACCGAAGCGTCTCGTCACTCTCCGTCATGTGTCGCCTTTGGACGTCTCGACATCATCATGCGGATGACGTGAATCCACGATACATTCGGCCACCGCATCAGGACCCTCGACGATGGTCGGTCACTTCGACTCCAACCCCAGCCGGTGCAGAGCCTGGCGGGCGATCCGAGCCGCCTCCGCTTCGCTCGCCGCTCCGCGCACGCCGAGCAGCCTCTGGCGATGACGCTCGCCGAGCAGCAGGGAGAACAGCGCAGACGCGAGCCCGCCGGCATTCGCGTGGCCATCTCCCACGATGTGCGCGCGCAACGCAGCGATGTGACGCGCGTCGGTGTGCTCGTAGAACGCTCGCGCGAGCTGGGGAAGCCGGGGTGCCTCGGCGATCACCAGCCGGTGCAATGCGACGAGCTCATCGGAGTGGATGCGGAACACGATCCTCGTCGCCAGTGACAGCAGGGTCTCGCCGACCGTGTCCGAGCCCTGGCTGATGCCTCCGGCGAGCGCGTCGACCATCGCGGCGAAGAGGCCCTCTTTGTCGCCGTAGTCCGTGTAGATGGTGCGCTTGGTGACACCGGATGCCCGTGCCAGCTCATCGAGTGTCGCTCCCTGGTATCCGCGCTCGAGGAAGACGGGCAAGGAGCGCTGCAGCATCCGCTCGCGTCGCTCCTCCCGTTGCTCGGCGGTGGGACGCCCCCTGCGGTGCTGCGCGCTGCCGTCTGAGGCGGTGCTCTCCATGGTCATCCGCGCCCCCTGCGTCGCACTTCGGCGTATGATATCGCCTGTAATGATACTCACCGGTGTCATTTACCACAGGCGTTCACGAAAGCGCCGGGAGGAGAACGATCGATGGCCGATCCGGCCCGGACGACACGCAGCGCGTCCGCACGCACCAAGACCACCACACGCAGCACCCGGTCCCGGTCGAGCGATTCCGGCTCGGCGAAGACCACTCAACGCCGTCCCAAGCTGGATGATGCGCGCCGGAAGCGCCTCACCGACTACTACCGCGACATGCTGCTGATCCGCCGGTTCGAGGAGAGGGCGCAGCGCGCCTACACCGAGGCTCTGATCGGCGGTTACTGCCACCTCAACCTGGGGGAGGAGGCCGCGATCGTCGGACTGCTCGGCGAGCTGAGCTCCGGCGACTACCTGTTCACGAACTACCGGGAGCACGGCTACGCGATCACCCGCGGCATCGACCCGCGCAAGGTGATGGCCGAGCTGTACGGCCGGGTCGACGGCGTCTCCAAGGGGTGGGGCGGTTCGATGCACATGTTCGACGTGACGCACCGGCTGCTTGGCGGCTACGGCATCGTCGGCGGCCAGTTGCCGATCGCCACCGGCGCGGCGCTCGCGCTCCAGTACCAAGGGCGGCCAGAGATCGTGATGTGCACCATGGGTGACGGCACGACGGCGACCGGAGCCTTCCACGAGTCGGTCAACCTGGCCGGGCTGTGGGATCTGCCCATCGTCTACGTGATCATCAACAACGGCCTCGGCATGGGCACCGACGTCGAGCACTCCTCGGCGGAGCCGGAGCTGTACAAGCGCGGCGCCGCGTACCGCATCGAGTCCGCGCGTGTGGACGGCCTCGATCCCGTCGCTACGGCCGCGGCCGCGAAGCACGCTGTGGAGGTCGCGCGCGGCGGCCGTCCTTACCTGCTCGAGGTGATGACGGAGCGGTTGCGCGGCCACTCCGTTGTCGACCCCGCGAAGTACCGCAACGCCGAAGAGGTGGAGGCGCTGAAGGAGCATGACCCGGTGCACACGTTCGCAGCGGAGTTGAAGAAGAATGGCGTGCTCGACGACGAGGCGATGAAGAAGATCGAGACGGATGTCATGGCCGTCGTCGACGACGCCGCCTCATTCGCCGCCTCGAGCCCGCAGCCCGATGCATCCACCCTGTTCGACTACACCTACGCCACTGAAGTGCCGAACGACTCCCGCCGGTACCCGGGGCAGGCGCTGTACCCGGCGCTTCCCGTTCCGGCGCTCACGACCGGAGGCGTCGCATGACCGAGATGACCTACCGCCAGGCACTGCACGACACGCTGCGCGACGAGCTTCTTCGCGACGAGAACGTCATGCTGATGGGCGAGGAGATCGGCATCTTCGACGGGTCGTACAAGATCACCGCCGGCCTGCTGAAGGAGTTCGGGGAACGGCGCGTGCGCGACACCCCCATCTCCGAGGGCGGTTTCACCGGGGCGGCGATCGGCGCTGCCATGCTCGGTCTGCGCCCGGTCGTGGAGATCATGACCATCAACTTCTCGCTCCTCGCGCTGGACGAGATCGTGAACCACGCCGCCAAGATCCACGGAATGTTCGGCGGGCAGCTCAGCGTGCCCATGGTCATCCGCACCCCGGGCGGTGGTGGCCAGCAGCTCGGTGCATCCCACTCCCAGAACATCGAGCTCTACTACGCGTTCGTGCCCGGCATGAAGGTGGTCGCCCCATCGACGCCAGCCGACGCGAAAGCGCTTCTGCTGGCATCCATCCGCGACGACGACCCGGTGCTGTTCCTGGAGAACCTCGCGCTGTACAACACGAAGGGCGATGTGCCCGACGATGTCGAACCGGCCACGATCGGCAAGGCGAAGGTCACCAGGGAGGGCAAGGACCTCACTCTGATCGGGTACTCGCGGATGGCCGTGGTCGCGCAGCAGGCGGCGGAACGCCTCGCGGAGACTGACGGCCTCGACATCGAGGTGATCGACCTGCGCAGCCTTCGGCCCCTGGACCGTGACACCATCATCGAGTCGGTGAAGAAGACCAACGCCGCCGTCATGCTCGAAGACGACTGGCTCACCTATGGCATCGGCGCGGAGATCGCCGCCTCGATCTCCGACGGAGCCTTCGACTACCTGGATGCCCCCGTGCGCCGCGTCGCGATGGCCGAGGTTCCCATGCCGTACGCGAAGCCGCTGGAGACCGCGGCCCTCCCGTCGTTCGACGATGTCGTGAATGCCATCCGCGAGACGCTCGACGCGGTCGGGCGCCGGCGCTGACCGTCGGCCAGATCAAGGAATCGACATGAAACAGATCACAATGCCGCGCCTCTCCGACACGATGGAGGAGGGCGCCATCTCCACCTGGCACAAGAACGTCGGGGATCATGTGGATGCCGGTGACGTGCTGGCCGAGATCGAGACCGACAAGGCCACGATGGAGTTCGAGGCGTACGAGGCCGGCGTGCTCACTGCGATCCTGGTGCCGGAGGGCGAGACGGTGACGATCGGAACGCCGATCGCCGAGCTCGACGGAACGCCCGGAGGTTCGGGCGACACCGGTGCCGCACCGAGCGCGGCGCAGACGACAACCCCGGAAGAGACGACCGCCGTGGCCGTGAAGCCGGTGAACGCGGAGACGCCGACGCAGCCGCCCGCTACCGGGACAACGGCCGCGGGCACCTCGTTCACCGAGGCCGTTCCCGTGTCGGAGCCGGCCGCGCCGGCTCCCGCAGGGTCGTCCGTTCCCGAGGTCCCGACCCCAGGTGCCTCCGGCGTGAACTCGCGGGAGCGGTTGCTCGCCTCGCCCGTGGTGCGCACCATCGCCAGGGAGCACGGCATCGACCTTCGCACGGTGACGGGCTCCGGGCCCGGCGGCCGGATCATCCGAGCCGATGTCGAGAACTTGATAGGCGCACCGACGCCGGGTCTGCCTGCCGCTGAGGGAGCGACCGCTCCGGTGGCGCCGCCCGACGCGGTGACCGCTCCGGCTGTGCCGGCATCGCAGGGTGCGCCTTCGTCGCTGGACGAGCGCCGCGGCACCGAGCAGGTGCCGATGGACTCGGTGCGCCGGGTGATCGCGCGGCGCCTTGCGGAGAGCGCCCGGAGCATCCCGCACTTCGCCGTCACGGCGGTCGCGGATGCCGAAGAGCTGATGACCATGCGCGCCACGCTCAACGAGCGCCTCGTGGCAGCAGGCCGGCAGAAGATCAGCGTCAACGACCTGCTCGTGCGGGCCGCTGCGCTCGCGCTGCGCGAGCATCCACTGGTCAATGCGAGCTACCCGGGCGACGACTCCACCGCCATGCAGGTGCACCACCGCATCAACATCGGGATCGCCGTCGCCTCCGATCACGGGCTCGTCGTGCCCGTCATCGACGACGCCGACACGAAGTCGGTCGGGCGACTGGCAGAGGAGTCGAAGCGGCTGGTGAAGCTTGCACAGGACCGCAAGCTCACGCCGGCGCAGATGAGCGGCGGAACGTTCACCATCAGCAACCTCGGCATGTACGGGGTGGAGGAGTTCACCGCGATCATCAACCCGCCGGAGGGCGCCATCCTCTCGGTCGGCGGCACGAAGGTGGAGCCGGCCGTGGTCGACGGGCAGATCGTGCCCCGGCATCGCATGCGCTACACGCTGAACAGCGACCACCGCATCATCGACGGCGCCCTCGCCGCGCAGTGGCTGCAGACCTTCACGCGGCTCATCGAGGATCCCTGGACGATCCTCGCCTGACGGAGCACGTCGGATGCTCGGAGCCGGGCCGGTCGACTGTGCCGGCTCCGAGCTGTGGGCCGATTCGTCGCCGACGGGTGCGTCCCGCAGTGCACGGGATCAGAATTCGTTCAGCCGGTGCAGCAGCCGCGCGAACAGCCGCAGCTCCTCGACATCCCAACCCGAAAGGCCCGAGCGCAGCTCCTCGCGATTGCGCTCGAAGAGCTGCTTCAGCCGCTTCTGCGCCTCGTCGGTGAGCGCGAAATAGGTGGCGCGCCGATCGGCGGGGTCCTGCTCGCGGCGAAGCAGTCCCAGCTGCTCCAGCTGCGACGCCTGACGGCTCACGAGGCTCTTGTCGGCGTAGAGCACCTCGGCCAGCGCGCCGGCGTGCATCGGCCCGGATCGCGAGAGCGTCGTGAGCATGAGGTAGCCGGCCGGCTGGATCTCCGGATGCAGCTGAAGCGCCTGCGCCCGCATGCGGTTGCGCAGCTTCACGAAGAGCGTGCTGAACTCCCGCTCGACCGACTCGATCGCGCCGTCGAGTCCGGCGCCGGGGCTGCTGCCTGCGGTCCCGCCACCGGCGGCGCGATCGCTCTCGGTCATGGTGGGCATCATATCCAGGCGATCTCTCGCTACTGATCCGAGCGGATGCCTGAGGCCGCGTCGGATCCGTCGTGCGCGGCGCGCGGGGCGTGCGCGATCGCATCCACCGCCTCCAGCGACTGCCCGCCGATCAGGGCATCGGCGTCGTCGATCAACTCGACGGCGGCGGTAGCGAACGCACCATCGCGCGGAACGGAAGTGGCGGCATCCTCGTCGTGCTGACGCTCGATCGTGGTCTTCGTGCCGAGCTTGTTGTTCGGCAGCAGGCACACCGCGACGAGCGTGATGACGGCGAGGGGTACGGCGATCAGGAACACGAACGCCACGGACTGGCCGTACGCCGACTCCACGATCACCCGCACGCTCTGCGGTAGCGAGGAGACGTTCGGGATCGTGCCGCTCTGCAGCGACTTGGCGAGCGCGGCACCCGCGGGACCGAGCTTCATGATCGCCGACGTCAGCTCCTGCGACTTGTCGGCGAGGTGGTTCGCGACCTGGGTGCCGAGCACCGATCCGAGCACCGAGACGCCCGCCGTGCCGCCGAGGCTGCGGAAGAACGTGACCGCAGCGCTCGCGGCTCCCATCTCGGCCGGCGCGACCACGTTCTGCACGATGAGCACGAGATTCTGCATCACCATGCCGACGCCCGCACCGAGCACGAACATGTAGATGGACAGCACCACGTAGTTGGTGTCGTAGTCGATGGTGCCCATGAGCACGAGCCCGGCGATGAGCAGGATGCTGCCGACCACCATGTACGACTTCCACTTGCCGGTTCGGCTGATGATCTGGCCGATCACGACCGACGACACGAGCAGGCCGACGATCATCGGCAGCGTGAGCAGGCCGGACTGCGTCGGCGTGGCGCCGCGCGCCAGCTGCATGTACTGGCCGAGGAACACCGAGGTGCCGAACATGGCCACACCGACCGAGATGCTGGCGATCGCCGAGAACGTGAACGTGCGGTTCTTGAAAAGCCGCAGCGGGATGACCGGCTCCTTCACCTTGAGCTCCACGAGCACGGCGGCGATGAGTGCGACGGCCGCTGCGGCGACCATCCAGAAACTGGTGGCGGATGCCCACTCGAACTGGCCCTTCTGCCCGGCCAGCGAGACCCAGATCAGCAGGATCGAGACGCCGGCGGCGATCAGCACCGCACCGAGGTAGTCGATCGACACCTTCTGCTTCGGCCTCTTCGGCAGGTGCAGCGTGGTCTGCAGCAGGATGATCGCGAGGATCGCGAACGGAACTCCGATGTAGAAGTTCCAGCGCCAGCCGACCGAGTCGGTGAGCACGCCGCCGATCAGCGGGCCGCCTACCGTTCCGACCGCCATGATGGCGCCGAAGACGCCCATGTACTTTCCGCGCTCGCGTGGGCTGATGATGTCGGCCATGATCACCTGGCTGAGCGCCGTGAGACCGCCTGCACCGACGCCCTGCAGCACGCGGAATCCGATCAGCATGCTGGTGTCCTGCGAGAACCCGGCGAGCGCTGAGCCGATCACGAAGATGGCGAGCGAGAGCTGGATGAGCAGCTTGCGGTTGAACAGGTCGGCCAGCTTGCCCCAGATGGGCGTGGTGACGGTCGTGGCCAGCAGCGTGGCGACGACGACCCAGGTGTAGGCGGTCTGGTCGCCCTTCAGGTCGGCGATGATCTTCGGCAGCGAGGTCGAGACGACGGTTCCGGCCAGGATCGACACGAACATGCCGAGCAGCAGACCGGAGAGCGCCTCGAGTACCTGCCGATGCGACATCTTGGCGGGACCGGATGCCTGCGACTCCGGCTCCGTCTTCGTGGCGGCGTGCGTCATGGAACTCCTTGCGATGGGAATGGACTAGTTCACATTAGTCAACTAATGAGCTTTGTCAACTATTCCGCGTCGTCCGCGATTTGGGCATCCGTGGCGCATCGCGTAGGCTTGATGGAGCCCAAGACCGCCGGTCATCGGCGTGCTCGCACGTCGATCGAAGGTTCTCGAACTGATCAGCAGATCGGATCGAGACGGCCCGCGCAGGCGAGATCGAGACGAAGTCCGCTTCAGTGCGGGCATCCGACACGCTCCGTGCCTGCGCATGGAGCGTTTTTCTTTCTCCGGCCGGTCCGAAGGCGGCGCGCAGCATCCGCCGCGCGTCTCGTAGGTAAGAGGAGTGGCCATGGCGAACAAGGAAGCCACGGTTGCCGAGCTCGAGGAGAAGTTCAAGAGCTCGACCGCCGTTCTGCTGACCGAGTATCGCGGTCTGTCTGTTGCGAAGCTTCGTGAGCTTCGCAGGTCCATCAGCGCAGACGCGACCTACGCCGTGGTGAAGAACACGCTGACCAAGATCGCGGCGAACAACGCCGGCATCTCGGCGTTCGACGACGAGCTCGCCGGACCGTCCGCGATCGCCTTCGTGCACGGTGACCCCGTGAACGTCGCCAAGGGTCTGCGTGACTTCGCCAAGGCGAACCCTCTTCTCGTGGTCAAGGGCGGCTATTTCGATGGCAGTGCCCTTTCCGCCGAAGAGGTAGGCAAGCTCGCCGACCTCGAGTCCCGTGAGGTGCTGCTGGCCAAGCTGGCCGGTGCCTTCAAGGCCTCGCTGTTCGGAGCCGCATATCTGTTCAACGCACCGCTGTCGAAGGCCGTTCGCACGGTCGACGCGTTGCGCGAGAAGCAGGAGTCCGCAGCGTAGGCATCCGCTCGCCCTTCGGGGGTGAAGGATGCTCGCCGCGGTGAGTACACGAAAAAACCAAGGAGAAGAAAATGGCTGCAAAGCTGTCCACCGAGGAGCTGCTCGAGCAGTTCAAGGGTCTGACGCTCATCGAGCTGTCGGAGTTCGTCAAGGCGTTCGAGGAGACCTTCGAGGTCACCGCCGCTGCGCCCGTCGCCGTTGCTGCCCCGGCCGCCGGTGGCGCCGGTGCCGCTGCCGAAGAGGTTGAGGAGAAGGACTCCTTCGACGTCGTCCTCGAGGCTGCCGGTGAGAAGAAGATCCAGGTCATCAAGGTCGTGCGTGAGCTGACCTCCCTCGGTCTCGGCGAGGCGAAGGCCGTCGTCGACGGTGCTCCGAAGGCCGTGCTCGAGGGCGCGAACAAGGAGACCGCTGACAAGGCGAAGGCCGCTCTCGAAGAGGCCGGCGCGACCGTCACGCTCAAGTAGTACCTGCCCCGCTAGGGGCCGCAGGTTCTCAGAACCGCAGAAGGGCGTCATCCCTGTTCGGGACGGCGCCCTTCCTTGTGCTCGCTCGGTGCACCGACACTAGGCGTATGCGCTGACACTAGCCGTGGTGCACGTAGCGTCAGCGCATACACGTAGTCTCGCCGGGAGGGGGGGGCATGACTTGAAATACATAGCCTGGCTATATATGATTGTTTCATGCTTACCGAACCGATCTCCCTTCAGCTCAGGGATGAGACGGGCAGCGAAGCCGAACTGCGATACCTTCTCAGCGATTTCGTGCAGCTCTCCGGCCGTGTGACCCGCCTCGCCCACCGACTCTCCGGTGGCCCGGAGGGTCCGGCCACCTGGCGCACGCTCGCGGTGCTTCAGCAGTCCGGGCCGATGCGCCTCGGCGAACTCGCCGCAGCCAGCCAGGTCGCGCAGCCGACGATGACCAAGATCGTCGCCGGCCTCGTCGAGCGCGAGTGGGTGAAGCGCATCGCGGATGCCGACGACGCCAGAGCCTGGCAGATCGGCATCTCGGCGAAGGGCATCATCCAGCTGACCGAGTGGCGCAACACGCTGGCGACCGCCCTGCTCCCGTACTTCCAAGACCTCATCGACGACGACCGTCGCGTTGTGCAGCACGCGCTGGAGCTCGTGCTTCCGCGCATCGCGCAGGTGTCGACATCGACGGAATCACCCTCACGAAAGACGAACGACTGAGCCAGATGACGCAGACCGACATCCCTTCCGATACCAACTCCATCCCGACGCCCCGCATCGAGCACAGCACGGGGCACAGCGGCGCAGAGCACTCGGGCGGTGCGAGCATCCTGAAGCAGCCGATGGCCGTCTGGGCTGTCGCGTTCGCGTGCGTCGTCTCGTTCATGGGCATCGGCCTGGTCGACCCGATCCTCCCGGCGATCGCGGCCAGCCTGAAGGCCACCGCGGCGCAGACGGAGCTGCTCTTCACCACCTACCTGCTGATCACCGGTGCGGCCATGTTCTTCACGAGTTGGCTCTCCACGCGTATCGGCACGAAGAAGACGCTGCTCATCGGGCTCGCCGTCATCGTCGTGTTCGCAGCCCTCGCCGGCGCCAGCGGGTCGGTGTGGGAGATCATCGGATTCCGTGCAGGCTGGGGCCTCGGGAACGCTCTCTTCATCTCGACCGCATTGGCGGCCATCGTCGGCGCGGCGTCCGGGGGAGCGTCGCAGGCGATCATCCTGTACGAGGCGGCACTCGGCCTGGGGATGGCGCTCGGCCCGCTCGTGGGTGGACTGCTCGGAAACGTGTCGTGGCGCGGACCGTTCTTCGGCACCGCCACGCTGATGGCGGTCGGTTTCCTCGCCATCGTCACCATGCTGCGCGCCCGCGACGAGAAGAAGCCGGTGCCGACCAAGCTCACCGCGCCGTTCCGCGGGCTGGCGAGGCCGGGCCTCGGCGTTATGGCCGCCGCAGCGCTGTTCTACAACATGGGCTTCTTCGTGCTGCTGGCCTACACGCCGTTCGCCCTTGCAGACCTCGGACTGGATGCCGCCATCCCGCTCGGGCTCATCTTCACCGGCTGGGGCATCTGCCTGGCGATCGCGTCGGTGTGGCTCGCACCCGCACTCACGAACCGGATGCGCCGCACAACCGTGCTGACCATCGTCATCCCGCTGCTCGCGATCGACCTGCTGCTCGTCGCCCTCTTCGTGAAGTCGATCGTCGCGATCATCGTGCTCGTCGTCGTCGGCGGCATCTTCCTGGGCATCCTGAACACGGTGCTCACGGAGTGCTCGATGGAGGCGACGGATCTGCCCAGGCCCGTTGCGTCGTCGGCCTACTCGGGGGTTCGGTTCATCGGCGGTGCGATCGCCCCGCCGGTGGCCGCTGCCCTCGGCAACGCGTTCGGTGCCGCCGTGCCGTTCCTGTTCGGTGCGATCGTGCTCGTGATCTCGACGTTCATCATCCTGTTCGGACGCCGCGCGCTGCGTCGTGCGGACGGCGCGGTCGAAGGCGCTGAGCAGGAGGCGGAGGCGATTGGTATCGGCGACGCCGACTGAGCCACCTGCTGATTCGTGGCGACGCGCCAACCGCGTGACACGGTCGACCGGAAACCCGACGATGCGCCGGACCTATCAACTCGATACGTCCGGCGCATCGAGTGATTTCCGGGCGCACCGTACGCTCGGGTCGGCAGCTATGCCGCGGGTGGCGATGCCGGGGCGAGTCGAGGCTCTGACGTCGAGGTGACAGCCGGCGCCGCCGGCGTCGACTCCGAGGGAGCAGCGGTGCTGCCGCGCACGACCAGGTGCACGGGCATCCGCACCGAACGCTTGGGTGCGCTGTTCGTTCGCAGCTCCTCGAGCAGCATCCTGGCGGCCAGTGCGCCCTGCTCGAACGGGTTCTGCGCCACCGTGGTGAGCTCGAACGGCGCGGCCAGCCGGTGGTCGTCGATGCCGATGATCGAGAGGTCGCCGGGAACCTGCAGCCCGGCGCTTCTGGCCGCCACCATCGCTCCGATGGCCATCTCGTCCGAGTCGGCGAAGATCGCCGTCGGCCGCGGGCCCGGGCGCTCGAGAAGTTCAGCCACGGCACCCCTGGCGGTTGCGAGGTCGAATGCTCCGTGCACGGTCCAGTCCGGGCGGTTCGGCAGCCCGTGGGCGGCGAGGGCTTCCTGGAATCCGCGCCGGCGCTGTTCCGGCGCATCCTTCGTGTATCCGGGTATCACGTCGCCGGCGACGTGGGCGATGTCGGTGTGACCCAGGCCGACGAGGTGCTCGGTCGCCATGCGGGCCGCGCCGAGCTGGTCGATGGCGACGTGTCGAAGACCCCGCACGGCACCGCCCACGATCATGGTGGGATGCCCCGTGGATGCCAGATGCCGGCGCTCCTCGGCACTGAAGTCAATGCAGAGCGCGATGAGGGCATCCGTTCGCTTGCGCAGGATGCTGCGGTCGAAGACCCGCTCCCGCCCGCCGTGGCGATCCCCGAGATTGAACAGGATGAGGTCGTAGCCCGCGCGCCGCAGCACGGCGTCGACACCCTCGAGCACGGTCGAGTAGAACCAGAGGTCGAGCGTGGGAACGACGACGCCCATCGCCATCGTTCGGCCGGACGCCAGACCCGCGGCGCTCGACGACGGTACGTATCCGAGGTCGGCCGCAGCCTGCCGCACGAGCGCGCGGGTCGTCTCTGACACGTTCGGCAGCCCGCGCAGGGCGCGCGAGACCGTCGCCGTCGACACGCCCGTCGCTCTCGCCACATCGTTGATGCTGCTGGACGCGGGCAGCGGACGCGGGAGCGAGGCATCCATTCGATCAGCCCTTGACGGCCCCGGAGGTAAGGCCGGACACGACGGACTTGCGGAACACGAGCACGAGGATGGCGATGGGCACGACGGCGACGGCGCTCGCGGCGAAGATCGCCCCGTACGGCGTCACATGCGCGTTGCCGAACAGGGCGATGCCGACCGGGATGGTGCGGAAGGCATCGGCGCTGTTGAACGACAGCGCCATCAGGAACTCGGTCCAGCAGGCGGTGAACGCGAAGATGCCCGCCGTGAACAGGCCAGGCAACGCCATCGGCAGCACGATCGACCAGACCGTGCGGATCGGTGACGCCCCGTCGATGCGGGCGGACTCCTCCATGCTCTTCGGCACGCCGATGAAGTAGTTGCGCAGGATCCAGATCGCGAACGGCAGGTTGATCGCCGCGTACGGAACGAACAGCGCCTGATAGCTGTCGAGCCAGCCGATGTCGCGCATCAGCAGATACAACGGCGCGATGAGCGCGATCGCCGGGAAGACCGAGAGCACCAGCAGCGACACCATGATCGGGAACCTGCCGCGCATCGGCAGACGGCCGAGGGCGTACCCGGCGAGAGTGCCGAGCACGAGCACGATCACGGTCGCGATCACCGAGACGATAACCGAGTTGAGGATGTAGTGGGCGAATCCGTGGTCGACGAAAGCGATCGCGTAATTCTCGACGCTGGGCGGCGTCGGGAACCACTGCGGCGGCTGCGACGAGACGCCGGCCGTCGTCTTGAAGCTGGCGGCGAGCATCCAGTAGATGGGCGCCATCACGAAGAGGACGATGATGGCGGAGCTGATGGCCAGGCCCCAGCGGGCGCCGAGCGAACGTTTGCGCATGTCAGTCTCCCTCGTTCTCGCTGACCTGTGATCGGAACACCTTGAGGAAGACGAGACAGCCGATCACCACCAGTGCCGCCGTGGTCACGGCGACGGCGGCGCCAGGACCGAACTTCAGGTCGGTGAACATCACCTGGTAGCCGAGCATGGCCAGCGAGGTCGTCGAGTTCTGCGGGCCGCCTCCGGTGAGCACGAACGGAAGATCGAACACCCCGAACGCCTGAAGGATGCGGAACAGCACCGCCAGCGCGATCGTCGGTCGCAGAAGCGGCAGCGTCACCCGCCAGAACGTCTTCCACCCGTTCGAGCCATCCATCTCGGCGGCCTCGAACACGTCTTTCGGCAGCATCACGAGGCCGGCGAGCACGATGATCGCCACGAACGGGGTGGTCTTCCAGATATCGGCGATCATCATCGCGATGATCGCGGAGACCGGCGACCCGAGGATGACGGGCGAGCCGAGCCCGAGAGCCTGGAAGATGGCATCCGCCGCACCGTAGGTGGGGTCGTAGATGTAGTCCCACAACGTCGCGGAGATGACGGTGATCAGCGACCAGGGCACCAGAAGCATGGCCATCATCCAGCCTCGCGCCGCGCCCAGCTTCTCGAGGACGAGCGCGATGAGCGTGCCGAGCACGAGCTCCACGATCACGGTGACGATGGTGTAACCGACCGTGAAGAGCAGTGCGTACTGCCACAACGGGCTGGTGAAGACGATGCCGTAGTTCGACAGCGTGAAGCCGTCGATCTGGAAGCCGCTGCCCAGAACATTGACATTGCCGAGGCTCATCACGACGGAGAACACGACAGGGAAGAGCGTGACAGCGGCGATGAGGATCAGCGCCGGAGCGGAGAAGCCCCAGCCGATGCGCGCCATGAGGCGCCGGTATGCGCCCTTGTGGCGCAACTCGGGCGGCAGCGCAGTGCGTAGCGGTGCGTCCGTACTCGTGGTTGACATGGTCGAGTCCTCCTTGGCTCGCCGGTGCCGCTCGTCAGGCTTCGTGCTCTGTGGCCGCCGCGCTCAGCACGGCGGCCACAGGTGCGCACGTCGCGCCTAGAGACCGCCGCCCAGTGCGCTGTTGATAGACGTATTGGCCGTCTTGATCGCGTCCGCCGGTTGCGCCGAACCGGACAGCACGCCGTTGACCGCCGTGTAGATCGCCTTGCTGACCTGCGGGTAGTTCGGCGTCTGCGCCGGACGCGGCACCAGCTTGGTCTTCGACACGATCGCCAGCACCGGGTTGGCGTTCTTCACCGCGGAGGAGGAGCGCACCGCCGCGTTCGTCGGGATCTCGCTGAACTGCGTGGCGAGCGTGGTCTGCGCATCCTTGCCGGTCATCCACTTGATGAACGTCAGGTCGGCCGCCACGTTCTTGCTGTGCGGGTTCACGTACAGGTTCCAGCCGCCGATGTTGGAGTACCCCGGGGTCGGCTGGCCCTGGAAGGTCGGCATCGGGGCGACGCCGACCTTGCCGACGACCGCGGAACCGGATGCCTGCGAGTTCGAGTACGCGTAGTCCCAGTTGCGCAGGAAGAGAGAGTCGCCGGCTGCGAACGAGTTCATCGACTGGGTCTCCTGGAACGTCGACTCGGCCTGCGGGCTGATGCCGTCTTTCACCAGGCTCTGCATGAACGTCAGCGCCTTCGTCGCGGCCGGGCTGTCGAGCGTGGACTTCGTCTGGTTCTTGTTCAGCACGGTGCCGCCGGCATCCGACAGGAACTCCATGAAGTTGCAGGTCGCGCCCTCGTAGTTGTCGCCCTGGAAGACGTAGCCGTACTTCACCTCACCCTTGCTCTGCACGGTCTTCGAGTCCTGCACCAGCTCCTCCCACGTGGTCGGAACCTTCAGGTTGTTCTCCTGCAGAAGGTCTTTGCGGTAGTAGAGGAATCCCTGGTCCTCGAAGAACGGTGCGCCGTATACCTGTCCCTTGTAGGTAGCACCGTCGACCAGTCCGCTGGCGAAGGAGCTCCAGTAGCTCTTCGGCAGGTACTTCGACAGTGGAAGGGCGAGCTGGTGAGCGCCGAACTGTGCCGGCCAGATGACGTCGCCCATGTAGACGTCGGGTCCTCCGCCGCCCGAGATCTGGGTGGTCAGGGTGGCGCGGTTCGTGTCGGTGTTGTTCGGCGCCGATTGAAGCTTGACCGAGATGTTCGGATACGCCTTCTCGAAGGCACTGATCAGCACGGTGCGCGGATCGGTGCCGCTCGTGGTGATGGGACTCGCCCACCAGGTGATGGAGCCCTTCGTCGCGTTGCCCGAAGCGGAGCTCGTCGACGTCGACGTCGACCCGCCTCCTCCCGAGCTGCACGCGCTGAGCACGCCCACCGTGGCGATCGCGGTGGCTATGGCCGCGACCTTCATGATGCGCCTGTGCCCGAGGGCTCGCGTGATGTTCTTCGACATGATCTCCTCGTCTTCGTACCGACGTGGTCGCGCGGCTCGGGCACTCCGGTGTGCGGGCACGCCGAAGTGCGCGTTCACCGACGCGACTTGGATGGCACACCGATCAGCCGCGGGGCGAAGAGCCTGGGCCGCTGCGGGGCGTCGGCCGGCTGCTGGCGCTGCATTGCGTAGGGTTCAGCGGGTCGCCCCCGGTTGAACGGTGTCGGCCGGGACGAGCCGCCCGGCACATTTGCGAAACTATGCCCGCTGCCGAACCACTGCAAGCGCTTGCGGGGAGCGCTTCAGTAACGAATCCCGGAGTGTTCTCTCAGGTTCACGTGAAGTGTCGTTTCCCCGACCAGCTCAATGGCGGGCCCCGCTGACACGGCGAGCGCGGGGGACCGCCTGTTGCGGAGCTCGGGTCGCCAGCGCCGTATCGTGCTGACCATGGCTACTGCTCTCATCACAGGCGGCACATCCGGCATAGGTGCGGCCTTCGCGCGCACTCTCGCGGATCGTGGAAACGACATCGTGCTCGTCGCCCGTTCGAGGGATCGACTTGAGGCCATGGCCACCGAACTAGGAATGGCCGGACGCACCGTGGAGATCATTCAAGCGGACCTCGGTTCGCGGGACGACGTCGCCCGAGTGGTGGCTCGGCTGGCCGATGACTCGCGACCGATCGAGATCCTCATCAACAACGCCGGATTCGGCATATCCACGGATCTCACCGATCAGGACTCGACGCTCCACGACCAGGCGCTGGAGGTCATGTGCCGTAGCGTGCTGGTGCTCTCCGCTGCGGCGGCACGTTCGATGCGCCTCCGTGGTGCGGGAACCATCGTCAACGTTTCGAGCACCGCGGGCTTCCTCGCCATGGGGAGCTATTCCGCGATCAAAGCGTGGGTGACCACCTTCACCGAGAGCCTCGCAGTCGAACTGAAGGGCACCGGCGTACGAGTGACGGCACTGTGCCCCGGATGGGTGCGTACCGAGCTTCACGAGCGCGCTGGCATACCGTCGAGTTCGATTCCCAATGGACTGTGGCTGAACTCGGAAGACCTTGTCGAAGCGTGTTTACGCGACGTGGACAAAGGCAAGGTGATCTCCATACCTACCCTGCGGTATCGGCTGATCATCTGGCTGATTCGTCACTCGCCGCGCAGCGCCGTACGCGCCCTCTCCGGCGCGATCTCGGAACAACGCCGGCGGCATCCAGTGGCACCGTGACACCGCCGGTCGCTTCACGTCACGATCGCCAGTCCCACATTCGTGAAACCACGCCCGCCGAACGGGCCACTGCAAGCGCTCGCGGGGAGCGCTTCAGCAACGAATCCCGGAGTGTTGTCTCAGGTTCATGGCGCCGTCGAAGGAGGCGGCGCGGTGCTTCCCCGGTCGACGAATCGCACCGGATGCCGTACAGAACGCGGTCGCGCGGGGTCTCCGGCAAGCTCGGCGAGCAGCATCCTTACTGCGGTGGCTCCCTGCTCGCCCGGGTCCTGTTCGAACGTGCTCAGCGAGAACACGCGGGAGAGCGGATGCCCGTCGATTCCGATCACCGAGACATCCTGCGGCACCCGCAGCCCCTGCGCCCACAGCGACAGCAGTGCGCCGAGCGCCATCTCGTCGCTGCCGGCGAAGATCGCTGTCGGATGCCGGCGCCCGGCATGCAGCATCGCGTCCACCGCCCTGCGGCTGGCCGCCGTGTCGAACCCGCCGTGCAGCACGAGATCAGGCCGCACCGGCAGGCCCGCGGCGGCCATCGCCCGCTCCCAGCCCGCCCGCCTGGCCCGCGGCACCACGTGGTTCAGCCCCTCCTCGTCGTCACCGCCGAGGAACGCGATCTCGCGGTGCCCGAGCTCGATGAGGTGCTGGGTGGCGGCGCACGCGATACCGAGATCGTCGATGCCGATGTGCCGGATGCCCCGCACGGGCCCGCCCACCACGATCGCCGGATGCCCGGTGGAGGCGAGCTGCCTGCGCTCCTCCGCGCTGAAATCGAGGCACAGTGCAACCAGGGCATCCGTGCGCTTGCGCAGGATCGAGCGGTGGAACACCCGCGACCGGTCACCACCACGACCGCCCAGGTTGAACAGGATGAGGTCGTAGCTCGCGCTCCGTAGCTCCCGGTCGATGCCCTCCAGCACGGCCGTGTAGAACCACCGGCTCACCGAGGGCACCACGGCGCCCATCGCCATGGTGCGCCCGGTGGCCAGGCCCGCGGCGCTCGACGACGGCACGTATCCGAGCGCGTCCGCGGCTCGCCGCACCGTCTCCCGGGTCTCCGCGGCCACGTTCGGCAGCCCGCGCAACGCCCGCGACACCGTTGCCGTGGACACGCCACTCGCCCGCGCGACGTCGTCGATGCCCGTCATGACCTTCGTCAGCCGCGCACGGTGCTCTGGGAGGCGGGGCTCTGCCGGGCGGCGAGCATCCGTCTCGTCATGCGACGCCGCCCGAGAAGGAGCAGGGCGAGCAGCACGACGAACGCGAGCAGTGCGAGCGCCCAGCCCAGGGCATCCTGACCGGTGAGCTCGCACCCCAGCGTGATGACGAAGAACGCGGCCGTGAAGAACCCGACTACGCCGACGAACACGTCGAGCGTCTCGCGCGGGTCACGCCGCGAGCCGCTGTTCATCACCCGGATGCCGCGCATCGCGCTACCCCTTCACACCGCCGGCCGTGAGGCCGGCCACGATGCGACGCTGGAAGATCAGCACCAGGATCATGAGCGGGATCGTCACCACGACCCCCGCGGCCATCACCGCGGTGTACGGCTCCTGGTGCGGCTGGCTGCCCGTGAACCCCGCGATCGCGACCGTCACCGTCTGGGTCGCATCCGTCGTCAGCTGGCTGGCGATGAGGTACTCGTTCCAGCTGGCGATGAACGCCAGGATCGCGGTGGTGAACACGGCGGGAGCGGCCAGCGGCAGGATGATCTTGCGGAACGCCTGCGCCGACGTGCAACCGTCGATGCGTGCCGCCTCTTCGAGGTCCCACGGCATCTCGCGGAAGAACGACGTGAGCGTGTACACGGTCAGCGGCAGCGCGAACGAGATGTCAGGCAGGATCAGCGCCTGGTACGTGCCGATCCAGCCCCACGACGTGAACAGCTGGAACAGCGGTGTCAGGAGCGCAACACCGGGGAACATCGACGCGCCGAGGATGACGCCCATCACGATGCCCTTGAACCGGAAGTCCAGCCGCGCGAGGGCATACGCCGCGAAGACTCCGAACAGTAGGCAGACGATGGTGGTGATGCCGCCGATGATGAGGCTGTTCAGCAGCGCGAGGCCGAGGTGGTTGCCGAGGTTCGTCGACAGCGCCGTGACGTAGTTCTCCCACGTGAAGTGCGTGATCCATGGCGTGTTGTCGAAGGTGTAGCCCACGTCGCGGAACGAGGTGACGATCATCCAGTAGAACGGGGCGATGCACCATACGACGATGACGATGGCGCTGAGTCCAGTGCGGATGCTCTGGGCTCGGCGCCTGCGCCGGGCGGCGGTGTTGACCGTGGCCGCGCCCGCTCGGCGGAGTTCGCGCCCCTCGGTGGAGGCGGCAGCAGGACCTGCGATAGCGCTCATAGCGTGCCCTTCTGCTGGGACTCCTGCGTGCGCACCACGTTCGCGCCGAGGAACCGCACGAAGACGAACGCGACCAGGAAGATGATGATGAACGTGATGGTCGACAGTGCAGAGGCGCTGTTCGGGCCCTGCCTGATCTGATCGACGACGAGGATCGAGAGCGTGGTCGTGGCGTTGCCGCTTCCGCCGCCTCCTCCGGTGAGGATGGCGGGCAGGTCGTAGATGCGCAGGGCATCCAGAATGCGGAACAGCACCGCCACCATCAGCGCGGGCTTCAGCAGCGGCATCGTCACTCGCCAGAACCGCTGAAGCGTCGTGGCGCCGTCCACCTTCGCCGCCTCGTACAGCTCCTCCGGGATCAGCTGTAGCCCGGCGAGGATGAGCAGCGCCATGAACGGCGTGGTCTTCCACGTGTCGGCGATGATGATGGCCCACCGCGCCGACCACTCGCCGCTCACCCAGAGCACGCGCTGTCCGATCAGGACGTTGGCGATGCCCGCGGCCGAGAAGATGAAGTACCAGAGCTTCGCCGTGACGGCGGTCGGGATGGCCCACGGCACCAGGATGGCGGCGCGCACGATTCCGCGGCCGTGGAAGGCGCGGTTCATGATGATGGCCATCCACAGCCCGAACAGGGTCTCGAGCACCACGGTGACGACCGTGAAGAAGAACGTGATGCCGACCGCGTTCCAGAACTGAGCACCCAGGCTGCCCGGAGGGCACGCGATCGCCCCAGTCGCCGATGAGCACTGCTGCAGGAGCCAGTGCGTGTAGTTCGCGAAGCCCGCGAAGCCGCCTTGAACGAACATGCCGGTGGCGGAGTCCAGGCCGGCATCCTTCTGGAACGACATCACGACGGCGCTGACGATCGGGTACCCGATCACCACCGCCAGCAGGACCATGGTGGGCAACAGGAGCCAGATCGCCCACCTGGTCTGCCCGCGTTTGTGCTCGCGCTGGGGGCGCGGCGCGCGCACCGCGCCCCCAGCGACCGTCTGGGTCGACATGGCTAGCTGCCGGAGCCGGCTGTCTTGATGGCGGCTGACATGTCGCTCACCGCCTGGTCGACCGACTTGTCACCCTTCAACGCCGCGTAGGAGTTGTCCTGGATGGCCTTGGTCACGGCCGGATAGAACGGCGTCACCGGGCGCGGGACCGCGCTCTCGATCGACTTCTTCAACGTGCTGAGGTAGGGGAACTGCTGGTTCAGCTCGTCGCTGTCGTACAGCGAGGAGAGCACCGGTGCCAGCGAGCCCTGCGTCATGAAGAACTTCTGGGTCTCCTCGCTCTGCAGGAACTCGATGAAGTCGTGCGCCGTCTGCTTGTGCTTCGAGTACACGCTGATCGCCGCGTTGTGACCGCCGAGGCTGGATGCGCCGGGCTTGCCGTCGCCGTTGCCCGGCAGCGGTGCGACGGCGAACTTGTCCTTCACCACGCTGGATCCGTCGGTCTTGGCCAGGTTGTAGACGTAGGGCCAGTTGCGCAGGAACAGGAGCTTGCCGGACTCGAATGCCTGCCGACCCTGCTCCTCCTGGTACGTGATCGCCTCTGCCGGGATGTTCCCGTTCTTGAAGGCGTCGACCAGCTGCTGCAGGCCCTTCTTGGCTTCCGCTGAATCAACGGTCGGCGTCTTGCCGTCCTTGCCGACGATGGTGCCGCCTGCGGTGTTGATGGCCTCGGCCGAGTTCACGGTGAGGCCCTCGTACTGAGCGAACTGGCCGGCGTAGCATCCGATGCCGGCCTGCTTCGCGATGTCGCAGTCCTTCATCATGTCGTCCCACGAGGTGGGGGGAGTCTTCACCAGGTCGCTGCGGTAGTACAGCAGGCCGCCATCGCTGGTCTGCGGTGCCGCGTACAGGGTGTTGTTGTAGGTGCCCGTCGCGACCGTCGGCTTGAAGAGCTTCGACGTGTCGATGGCCATCTTGCCGGTCAGCGGCTGCAACCATCCCTTGGCGGCGAACTCGGCCGTCCAGACGACGTCGACGTCGACGACGTCGTAGTTCGCATTCTTGGCCTGGAAGTTCTGCACGAGGTCGTCGTGCTGCTGGTCGGCCTTGTCGGACTGCTCCTTGAAGGTGACCTTCTCGTCGGGGTGCGCCTTGTTCCACTTGTCGAGCAGAGGGCGGATGACGTTGCTGTTGTCCTTGCCCTGCACGTACGTGATAGGACCCTTGCCGTCGAGGTTCTCCTGCGCGGGGCCCGAGCCGCTGCCGCCGCCTCCCCCCGAGCATCCGGCAAGGACCATGCCGAGTACTGCGACGCCGGCGACCCCCGCCAGACGCAGGGACGTTTTACGCGCTCTTGTCATGTCCACTCCTCTTCGAGCGAGCTGGTGTGCTGTGGTGTGTGCTGCGACGGCCGGCGCCGATGGCGATGTGACCGTGTCTTAGGAACCTTAGACCTGTGAGAACGCAAATGTAAGCGTTTGCGTCAAACGCTTACACGCTGTAAGACGCGATCGCTCTTCAGCGGGATTGAGAACGCGGGGCGAATGAACCGATCGAATTCTCCCGTTGGACGGCACAATGACCCGAGCGGAAGAGTGGATGCCATGGAATACACGCACCTCGGCCGCACAGGCCTCACGGTCTCCCGCATCGTGCTCGGCACGATGAACTTCGGGCCCCGCACCGACGAGCAGACGGCTCACGAGATCATGGACACCGCCCTCGACGAGGGCATCAACTTCTTCGACACCGCCAACGGCTACGGCGGTCCCGACCACCCTGGCCACACCGAGGAGATCATCGGCAACTGGTTCGCCAAGGGCGGTGAGCGGCGCGAGAAGACCGTGCTGGCCACCAAGCTCTACGGCGACATGGGAAACTCCTGGCCGAACAGCGGACGGCTGTCGGCGCTGAACATCCGCAACTCCATCGACGCGAGCCTGCGCCGCCTTCAGACCGACCATGTCGAACTGATCCAGTTCCACCACGTGGACCGCGACACCCCGTGGGACGAGATCTGGCAGGCCATCGAGGTCGCCGTGCAGCAGGGCAAGGTGATCTACGCCGGGAGCAGCAACTTCGCGGGCTGGCACATCGCGCAGGCGCAAGAAGCGGCGGCGTCCCGCCACTTCCTCGGGCTGGTCAGCGAGCAGTCGCTGTACAACCTGATCGTTCGTGACATCGAACGGGAGGTGATCCCCGCGGCCGAGCGTTACGGCCTCGGCGTCATCCCCTGGTCGCCGCTGCAGGGCGGCCTGCTCGGCGGCATCATCAAGAAGCAGGCGGATGCGTCACGCCGCAACGAGGGACGCTCGGCCGAGTCGTTCCAGACGCATAGAGCGCAGCTCGAGGCGTATGAATCCTTCGCCGACGAACTGGGCGTCGAGCCTGCGCAACTCGGCCTGGCCTGGCTGCTGCACCAGCCTGCGGTGACCGGCCCGATCACCGGACCGCGCACGCCCGGGCAGCTCACGAGCATCCTCGGTGCGGTCGATGTGAAGCTCGACGCAGCTGCGCTGGCGCGTCTCGACGAGATCTTCCCCGGCCACAAGCCGGCACCGGAGGACTACGCCTGGTAGAGGTCTCCCGGAGCCCTGGCCGCCGCAGCACGCACTAGGCGGCCAGGGCGGATCCCTCCAACTGCGCCAGGAACGCACGTGCGGCGGGGCCCGCGACCTCGGGGGTGGCCACTCCCACCGACCATTCCAGGCCGGGAGCATCCAACGGCACGGAGGTGAGGCTGTGTGGCCGCTTCATCGCGAAATGCGCGGGCACGACGGCCACCCCGAGATCATGCTGCACGAGATCCAGCAGCGAGTGCACGTCGTTCGTCTCCAGGTCGGCCGAACGCTGCGCACCGATCGACGCCAGCGCCCGCCCGACCAGGAGCTGAGCGCCCCAGTCGCTCTGAAAGCCGACGAGGGTCTCACGCGCGATGTCCTGCATCGTCACCGAGCTCCGATTCGCCCACCTGTGGCGTGTGCTGCAGAGTACGGTGAACGGCTCGCTGGAAACCCGGCGAACGCGCACGCCGAGGGGGTTCAGGCCGCACTCGGCGATCAACGCGACGTCGAGACGACCGGATGCCACGTCATCGAGAAGCCGCGCGGAACCGGCGAACCCTAGTCGCACGCCCACCGCGGGGTGATTCGACCGGAACTCCGCGAGTTCCGCAGCGAGATCGCCCAGCCCGAGGCACTGCTCTGAGCCCACTGACAGGGTTCCGGTGAGCACTTCACGCACGGCGACCACCGCCTCCTTCGCCGCCGCAGCGCTGGCCACGGTGCGCACCGACTCGACGAACAGCGCGTGTCCCGCCTGGGTGAGCTCGACCCTGCGAGTGCTGCGAAGGAAGAGCTCGGTGCCGAGCTCGGTCTCCAGCGACCGGATGGATGCCGACAGGCCGGACTGCGAGATGTTCAGCGAACGGGCAGCCCTGGTGAAGTGCTTCGCTTCGGCGACCGCGATGAAGTGTTCCAGCTGGCGTAGTTCCACGCCGCGACGCTACGCCACGTGCCTGTTACTCGCCGACGATGCGCAGGCCCCGGGCGCCGAAGGCACGGCGATCGGAGCGGATGGATGCCAGCAGGCGGTCGAGGTTCGCCTGCGTGTGGTGCGCGATCGCGGAGGCGGCGGCATCCGCGTCACGGTGGGCGATGGCATCCACGATGGCCGCGTGCTCATCCCACGCGGCGGCGCGCCCTTCCTCGGTTCGCATCTCGAGCCACCGCGCGCGTGCCATGCGCGTGACGGTGTCCGCGACCGCTTGTGCGATGAACGCGTTCCCGCTGAGTGCGGCGAGCCCCTCGTGAAAGTCCGATCCGCGCCGCATGCCCGCGTGCTCGTCGTCTGGCTCCGTGCTCTGCGCCGTCACCGACTCGGCGAATCGTGCGAGTTCGGCGTCGGATGCCCGCTCGCACGCCAGGCGCGCACCGGCGCACTCGACGGCCTCCCGGTATTCGGAGAGCGCGGTCACCTCGTCGAGATCGATGGGCGTCGCATTCCACGCGCGGCCGTCGCGTGCGACGAGGCCCTCGTTCTGCAGTCGCATCAGGGCGGCGCGCACGGGGGTGCGGGATGCCCCGAACTCCGCCTCGAGGCCCCGCTCGCTCAGTCGCGCTCCCGGCACGATGTCGAGGGACAGGATCGCCTGCCGGACTTGGTCGTAGACCTGATCGGTCTGGGAGGCCCCTTGCATCCCTCCAGTATGGGCAAACCGAGACAGAGTCCGCACCGCTTGCGAGTGAATTGGTATACCACTATGGTATCCCGTAACGAGCACGAGTCACGGTCGAACGAGCCCGAGGCCGCGCCTTCCGGAGACCGGCATGGTGTCCGGGGGCGCGGCCGGACGGTAAGGAGAAAGCCTCATGGCGCCGAGACGACCAGCACACCCCGCTTCGACGCCCCGAACGGGATCGCTTCGGCCGTGGCTCATGCTCGCAACGGCCGTGCTCGCTCAGGCCGCAGGCACCGTGTTCCAGTCGGCGCCGGCCTTCCTCATCCCGTTGCTGCACACTGAGCGCGGTGTTCCGCTCGCGCAAGCCGGACTGCTGGCCTCCGCGCCGACGCTGGGCCTCGTGATCACGCTCGTCGCGTGGGGCGCGCTCACCGATCGGGTCGGAGAGCGCTGGGTGATCGCAGGTGGCATGGCGCTGACGGCGCTGGCCGCGATCGGTGCTGTGACCGCCTCGGGGTATCTCGGACTGGGCGGATTCCTGTTGCTCGGCGGGGCGGCATCCGGCAGCACGAACGCGGCGAGCGGCCGCGTCGTCGTCGGGTGGTTCCGCAAGGAGCGACGTGGGCTGGCGATGGGCATCCGCCAGATGTGTCAGCCGCTGGGCGTCGCGGTTGCCGCCATCGCGGTGCCGCCATTGGCGGCATCCGGCGGCGTTGCCGCGGCGATGATGCTGCCGCTCGTGCTGACGGCCGCGCTCGCCGTGCTCAGCGCCGCGGTGATCGTCGACCCGCCGCGTCCGAATCGATCGGGAGCGGATGCCGGTGCCCGTCCGGAGAACCCGTATCGGGGGACCGCGACGTTGGTGCGCATCCATCTCGCGTCGGCGCTGCTCGTGATTCCGCAGTTCACGGTGTCGATCTTCGGGCTCGTATGGCTCACCGCGGATCGCGGGATGAGTACGACTGCGGCCGGCATCGTGGTCGGTGTGTCGCAGTTCGTCGGGGCCTTGGGGCGCGTGGCGATCGGCGTGCTGTCCGACCGTGTGGGCAGCCGGTTGCGTCCATTGCGCTGGGTCGCGTGGACGGCGGCCGCGGCGATGATCGTGCTGGCACTGAGCGAACTGGCGCCGTGGTGGGCGGGCGTCGCGGCACTCATCGTGGCGGCCACCGTCACCGTCGCCGACAATGGTCTGGCCTACACGTCCGTGGCGGAACTCGCCGGGCCGTTCTGGTCGGGGCGTGCGCTCGGCACCCAGAACACCGGGCAGTTCCTGGCGGCCTCGATCGTGGGCCCGGCGGTCGGCGGCCTCATCACACTGGTCGGCTACCCGCTCGCCTTCGCACTCGTGGCCTTGGCGCCGGTCGCCGCGGTGCCGCTCGTGCCGCGCGAGCCGGCCGAGGTGGAGACGGCTGAGGCGGTCGTCGGCTAGCTGATGCGGCATCCTCCGACTTCAGGTCGCACTTTTTGTCGCCTGCGGCCCGATGAAGCGACAGAAAGTGCGACCCGAATGTGGGAGATCGTGCTTCCCGCCGTCAGGCTGGCGCCACCCAGATGGCGCGGGCGGCGACGTCCCCCACCGTGATCGGGCCGCCGTCGTCGACCGAGACGACCACGTCGCCGGCGAACGGGCGGGTCTCGAGCAGGGTGGCGCGAGCATCCAACCGGATGCCTCGCTCGGCCAGGTAGCGCAGCACCGCCGGATCGGAGTCCGAGATGCGCACCACGCACAGCGTCGCGTTCGGCTCCGCCTCCAGCAGCGGCAGGGCGTGCGGGGTGCGCGGGTCGCCGTCGGCCGTGGGGATCGGGTCCCCGTGCGGGTCGCGCACCGGATGCCCGAGTGCGGCGTCGATGCGCTCGATGAGCGTGTCCGAGACGGCGTGCTCGAGCACCTCGGCCTCGTCGTGCACCTCGTCCCAGGGGTAGCCGAGCGTCTCCACCAGGAACGTCTCGATCAGCCGGTGCCTGCGCACCATCGCGAGTGCGTGCATCCGTCCGGCCTCGGTCAGCGCGACCGCCCCGTACGGCTCGTGCACCACGAGCCCCTGCTCGGTGAGGCGCCGGATGCCGTCGCTCACTGTCGCGGCCCGCACCCCGATGCGCGCCGCAAGCGCGGTCACGGTCACGGGAGTCTGCTCCCACTCGTTCGCTGCCCAGATCACCTTGAGGTAGTCCTGCGCCGTGTTCGTGAGGGACGAGACCGACATGGCGTTCAGTCTAGGGATGCCCGGTTGCCGGTCGAATGCGACCGGGCGCGATCGTGTCGTAGGCTGGTGCGCGTGTTCCTGAACTGTTGTAGCCGCTGAGGCGCGCCGCCCCAGCCGTGCTTTCGCAGCGGGCGTGCGCGAGGCATCCGCCGTCGACCACCCACTCAGCATGAAGAACAACGACAGGACCAGCATGAAGTTCGCCGCATCCGTCACCGACCTCATCGGCAACACGCCCCTCGTGCGCCTTAATCGCGTCACGGAAGGCATCCGCGCCACGGTGCTCGTCAAGGTCGAGTACCTCAACCCCGGCGGGTCCAGCAAGGACCGCATCGCCGAGCGGATCATCGACGCGGCCGAGCGCGACGGCCTCCTCAAGCCCGGCGGCACCATCGTCGAGCCCACCAGCGGCAACACCGGCGTCGGCCTCGCCCTTGTGGCGCAGCAGCGCGGCTACCGTTGCGTGTTCGTGCTGCCCGACAAGGTCGGCGAGGACAAGCGCAACGTGCTCACCGCCTACGGTGCGGAGATCGTGGTCACCCCGACCGCGGTGGCGCCGGACGATCCGGACTCGTACTACAGCGTCTCGGACCGGCTGGTGCGAGAGATTCCCGGCGCGTACAAGCCGAACCAGTACGCCAACCCGAACGGGCCGCGCAGCCACTACGAGACCACCGGCCCGGAGATCTGGCGCGACACCGAGGGTCAGGTGACGCACTTCGTCGCGGGCGTGGGCACCGGCGGCACCATCACCGGAACCGGCCGGTATCTCAAGGAGATCTCCGAAGGCCGTGTGCGGATCGTCGGCGCCGATCCCGAGGGTTCGGTGTACTCCGGCGGCACCGGACGCCCGTATCTGGTCGAGGGCGTCGGCGAGGACTTCTGGCCGGATGCCTACGATCCGTCTGTGCCTGACGAGATCATCGCGGTCTCCGACGCCGACTCGTTCGCCATGACCCGCAGGCTCGCGCGGGAGGAGGGTCTGCTCGTCGGCGGTTCCAGCGGGATGGCCGTGGTCGCCGCCCTGCGCGCTGCGCGCGATCTCGGTCCCGACGACGTCGTCGTCGTGCTCCTGCCCGACGGCGGCCGCGGGTATCTCGGCAAGATCTTCAACGACGGCTGGATGCGTTCATACGGCTTCAGCGACGACTCCGGGGAGGCGACGGTGCGGGAGGTGATCGCCTCGAAGTCGGGAGCGCTGCCGGATCTGGTGCACGCGCATCCGTCCGACACGGTGCACGACGCGATCGCGATCATGACGGAATACGGCGTGAGCCAGCTGCCCATCTTGAGCGCCGAGCCGCCCGTCGTGATCGGCGAGGTCGTCGGATCGCTCGACGAGCGCACGCTGCTCGACCGCGTGTTCGCGGGCGAAGCGAGCATGGCAGACAGCGTCGGATCGGTTGTCGCGCCACCGCTGCCGCTGATCGGAGTGAACGAGACGGTGGCCGCCGCGCGTGCCGCTCTCGGCGAGGCGAACGCGCTGCTCGTGACGGATGAGGGCAAGCCGCTCTCGGTGATCACCCGCGCCGACCTGCTCGCGTTCCTGAGCCGCTGATCGTGCTCCGCAAGTCCGGCTCACCGCCCTTCCCCGTTCGTAACTCCTGCAACTTGTTCGCATGAACCGACGCGCAGTACAGGACCGCGCGGAGGCGTCCCGCCAGGCCTGCCAGATTGCAGGAGTTACGAACCCGGGGGCGGGCGCGACACGCATCCACGCAAACCGAGAACGAAGGAGACGACTGTGACCGAGACACACGCCGAGACCGGATTCGCCACCCGCGCCATCCACGCCGGCCAGGAGTTCGACCCGACGACCGGGGCGGTAGTTCCGCCCATCTACCAGTCGTCGACCTTCGTGCAGGACGGCGTCGGCGGACTGCGCGGGGGCTATGAGTACGGCCGCTCCGCCAACCCCACGCGCACCTCGCTCGAGGTCGTGCTCGCCGCGCTCGAGGGCGGCGACCGCGCGCTCGCGTTCGCCTCAGGACTCGCCGCCGAGGACGCCCTGCTGCGCTCCGCCCTTCGCCCCGGCGACCACGTGGTGCTCGGAAACGACGTGTACGGCGGTACCCACAGGCTGATCGATCGCATCCACGGGGAGTGGGACATCCGTCACACCGCCGTCGACCTCGTCGACCTCGACGCGGTGCGGAACGCGCTCGCCGCCGACCGCACGCGGCTGCTCTGGATCGAGACCCCGAGCAACCCGCTGATGAAGATCAGCGACATCGCCGCGCTCGCCGAGCTCGGCCACGCGGTGGGTGCGCAGGTCGTCGTCGACAACACGTTCGCCTCGCCCGCGCTGCAGCAGCCGTTGTCGCTCGGCGCCGACGTCGTCGTGCACTCGACGACGAAGTACCTCGGCGGTCACTCCGACGTGATCGGCGGCGCCGTCATCCTGCGCGAGGGCGACCTCGCGGAGAAGCTGGCGTTCCAGCAGTTCGCCGCAGGCGCCATCGCGGCGCCGATGGAGGCGTGGCTGACCGTGCGCGGCATCAAGACGCTCGACGTGCGCATGCAGCGGCACTCCGAGAACGCGCAGGCGATCGCCGAGCGGATGTCCGGGCATCCGTCGATCGAGCACGTCTACTACCCGGGTCTGCCGTCGCACCCGGGTCACGACCTGGCCGCCCGTCAGATGTCGCGCTTCGGCGGCATGCTCTCGGTCGCGGTGCGCGGGGGAGCGGATGCCGCCCGCCGGCTCGCGGAGTCCACGCGCGTGTTCCAGCTGGCCGAGTCGCTCGGCGGCGTCGAGTCGCTGATCGGGTACCCGAGCGAGATGACGCACGCCTCGGTGCGCGGCACGGCGCTGGAGGTGCCGGAGAACATCGTGCGGCTGTCGGTGGGCATCGAGTCGGTGGACGATCTCGTGGCCGACGTGGAGCAGGCGCTCGACCGGATCGCGTAAGCCGACGAGCACCTCACCAAGCTCGGTGCGCAGCTTGCACCGCGGGTAACGTGGCGAAACGGATGCCTCGGGCATCCGTTTCGCCACGAAGACCAAGGGAGCCAGCCGAATGGACACCAGAGAGCTACTGTCGGATGCCGTCGAGCGCGTCGGCCAGGGCGTGCATCGCCTGCTCGAGGGCGTCGGAGAGCATGAGCTGACGTTCCGTGCCGACCCGGACGCGAACACCATCGCGTGGCTGGTCTGGCATCTGACCCGTGGACAGGATGCGCAGATCGCCGATGTCTACGGGCTGGATCAGGTGTGGACATCCGAGGGCTGGGTAGACCGATTCGCTCTGCCGTTCTCCCGCAACGCGAGCGGCTACGGACAGTCGAGCGACGAGGTGGCGGCGGTCCGCGTCTCGCCGGAGCTCCTGCTCGGCTACTACGACTCGACTCAGCGTGTCACGCTCGCGCGAATCGCCGCGACCAGCGACGCCGACCTCGATCGCGTCGTCGACACGCGCTGGAATCCGCCCGTCACGCTCGGCGTGCGGCTGATCAGCATCATCGACGACGACGTGAAGCACCTCGGCCAGGCGGAATACGTGAAGGGTCTGGCGCAGCGCGCCAAGTGAGGTGCTATCGGTCGGATGCCCGCCACGCCACGAAGAACTCCGTCGCCTTCTCGAGCATCTCGGCCGTGAACTCGTGTCCGACGTCGAAGAACCGGCCGTCGTATCCCGGGTACGAGCCCAGTGCATCGTGCGCAGCGCGCATCCCCTCTAATGGGAACAGCGGGTCGCGCTCGCCGTAGAGCACGAGCAGTTCGCGGGCCTTGCCGATCCATGCCAGTTCCGGCCAATCGCACACCTGCGGAAGCCCGGGGCTGTTCAGCAGCCAGGAGTGTGTCTCGACGTAGTCGGGGACGAGCGAGCCGAACGTCGCCATCATGCACGCGACGACCACGGCGCCGATCCGGTCGTCCAGCGCGCCGAGCAGATGCGCGCGACCGCCTCCACCGGAGAACCCGATCGCGCCGAGGCGATCGGAATCCACTCCCGGCAGCCCGGCGAGTACGTCGGCCGCGACGAGGTCGTCCGCGACGACCATCCCGGCGAACGTCTGCCCGAGCAGGCCGGCTGTCTTCGCGATGAGGTCTTCGTGTGCCGACGAGACGGCATCGAAGAGCTCGTCATCGCTCGGTGGGTATCCCTCGGCCGCCCAGAGCGCCAGCAGGGCATCCCGTGTTCGAGCGAGCTTGGGCGGCGGCGCGGACAGGTCGAACCGCCTGCTCGCCCACGAGAACGTGTCGTGCGCCAGCACCACGAAGCCGGCCTTCGCCAACCGGTTCGCGACGGCATCCGGATTCTCGCCGTCGAAGTCGATGAGCTGAGCTGCGCCGGTGGACCGTCGTCCGCCGTGGGGATGCAACGCAAGGATGCCCGGCAGCAACCCTGAGTCCTTGTCGCCCCCAGCCGCACTCGCCTCGCTCCCGAGCGGGGCCGACTCGGTCGGCCGCAGTTCCCACGCCTGCGTCTCCGGGCCATACGGCATCCGCCAGTGCAGGGGCGTGATCGCGACACCGTCGCGCACGGTCGACTCGCCGCGGCGCACGGCCGGCGGGTCGGGCTTACGGCGCAGGCCGAGGACGCCCGCGAGTGCCTGTGTCGGGGCATCCGTTGCCGCGAACGGCGGAGTGGCGGCCGCGTGACGGGGCCAGTCCGCATAGCCGGGTATCGCCGACGAACTCATGCCGAACGCTCCTTGGTGCGGGCTGCGCCGCAGACAGATCGGTGCCCGCCCCGGCCGTGCGGCCAGAACGGGCACCGACGATGGTGAAACCGGATCACGATGCGGAGTTGATCAGCCCCTGCACCTCGGTCGTGAACGCCTGTGCCGCTGCCGACGGAGTGGCGCGACCGAAGATCACGTCTTGCGTGTGGCGCTGTGCGACCGCAGCGACGGTGCTCGTGCCCTTCGGCGGCACCGGCGGCACCCACTTGATCTCGCTCTTGATGTCTTCGAGGTACTGCACCGCGAGCTGGTCGGTCTTCGAGAGGAGCGGCTTGACCACGGCGAGCACCTTGGTGTTCGCCGGAACGCCGCGCTCAGCAAGCTGCAACTTGGCTGCGTCCGTGCTGTTCAAGAAGTAGTTGATCAGTCCACCGGCCTGGGCGGGGTTCTTCGTCTGCGAGCCGATCGACCAGTACATCGACGGCTTGTAGTACAGGCCGTTCTTGCTGGCTGAACCGGCAACGCTCGGCGGGCGAAGCAGCACGATGTCGCCGCCGCTCGACTGCTGGTAGGCAGTGATCTGGTTGCTCCAGGTCCAACCGAGCGCGGCCTTGTTCGTGCCGAAGAGGGTCTGCTGCAGCGACGCGGCGATGTCGTTCGTGAACTGGTCGGGCGTGGGGGCGTCACCCGCATCGAACAGCTTCTTGATCATGGTGAACCAGTCCGCGAGCGTGTTCACCTTGAAGCCGAGCTTGCCTTTGTCGGTGTACAGCTGCTCGTTGTGCTGGTGCAGCCAGATCTTGATGTCCTGATCGCCGCTCTGCCAGGTGGTGCCGGTGAACGCACCGCCAGAGCCCTGCTTGAGCTTGCTGCAGATGTCGAGGTAGTCGTCCCACGTCCACGTCTTGTCGTCGGGCACCTTGACGCCTGCCTTCTCGAACAGCGTCTTGTTCGCGGCGATGCCGTACGCGTTGTTGCCGGTGGGGATGCCGTACAGCTTGCCGTTCAGAGTGCCCGCGGAGAGGGATGCCTTCAGCGGGGTGAAGTCGATGCTCGCCACCTTCGACATGTCCAGCAGGGCGCCACGGCCGCCGTACTCGGCGATGTACGCCTGGTCCATCTGGATGATGTCGGGCTCCGTCTGCCCCGCGACCTGCGTCGACAGCTTCGTCCAGTACGTCGCCCACTGTCCGGGCGCCTGGTTCACGGTGATCTTCGGATGCGCGGCGGTGTAGTTCTGGATGATCTTTGCCGTGTACGCGGACCGCACCGGGTTGGTCCACCACTCGAAGTTGAGCGTCGCCTTCTTGAACGCGTCTCCGGCCGCTGCGGTCGAAGTTGCGCCGCCACCGGCGGGGGTGGCGGACGTTCCGCACCCGGCGAGCAGGAGCGTCGTTCCGATACCGGTCAGGGCGAGTGCCCCGAACTGGCGCCGGGAGATCTGCTGCTGTGACATGTGGCCTCCTTGCCATGCTGTGGTCACGACGGGCAAACGCTTTCCCGCGTCGTCTGCCACATTATGGTGACCTCGTTCGAATGGTGTCAAGCGATCCAGGGCAGTTATCAGAAATCGCTTTCTGACGCCCAGTGTATCGGCGCCGGTGACCTCATTCCTCCGCGTGCGTAACGATTCCGACAAGGGGCGGGGAGGCCGTGCCGCCTGCGACACGGTTCCGACCGTGGCGGCGCAGCCCTGTTCAGTCGACCTCAGCTCGTCACGTCGAGGGTGAGCGGACGGCTCGAGGTGAAGCCGAATTGATTGGTCAGGACCGCGATCACCTGGTGGGTGCCGGGCGAGAGACCGGTGAGGGCGGTCGTCACCTTCTGCGCCGACGGGGTCGCAGCTGTCAGTTGCTGTTGATCCACGGCGGCTCCGTCTACGTAGAGGGTGTAACTCGTAGCGTTCGTGCCCCACCACATGTTCGTCGTCACCGTCGTGTTCGACGCGCCGTGATACCCGTCATCGCTGAGCACGGGGACGCCGGGGTCGGCATCGGTCACCTTCACCGTCACCGAGCTGGTCGCAGTGTCGCCCGCGCTGTTGCTCAGCACACCGGTGTATTCGTACGTGCCGTTCGGCAGTCCGTCGATGGTGACCGTGGATGCCTGTGCGTCGTCGCCGTCTGCCAGGAGCGGCTCCGTGTAGATAAGGGTGCCGTTCTGGTAGAGCGAGTAGCTTGTCGCGTTGCTGCCCCACCAGTTGTTCATGTGCACGTCGAAGTAGCCGTCGTGCAAGCCATCCGCCCAACCCTGAGTAGTGGAAAGGGCAGCCGCCGCCGGCGCGGAGGACTGCTGAACGGGCAGCCCGTATCCGATGCGCACGTTGTCGATCGTCTGCGTTCCGTAGTTCGAACTGGTCGCCTGGTAAACGATGCGCTGGATGCCTGGCATCGATCCCCTGAACGCCGCGTCGGCGACGACCTCCTTGCCATCCACGTAGAAGTCGTAGCGCTGGTTGACCGTGTCGACGACGAGGGCGAGGTGATACCAGGTGCCCGGCGTGTACGGGACCAGGTTCTTCAGCGAGGTGCCTTCGTATGCCGCGATCTCTCCCTTTGTCGTGGCGACGGCGACACCGGGTGTCGAGCTGGAGCCGTACAGGTATGGTGCGCTGAAGTAGTCGCTCTTGTAGGCATCCGCGGAGTCGGTGCGCTGCACGTCGGCTTCGACGGTGATCAGGCCCTCGAGAGGCGTCCCGAAGTCCAGTTCCGCCCCGGTGATACCGCTGTTGCTGGAGCGGGTCTCCTGCAGCGACCGGTTGGTCCCCGGTGTGTCTGCGACGACACCGACGCTTCCGCCGGAGGCGGACGTGGTCCAGTCATCCGTTCCCGTCGCCAGCGTTCCGATGGGTAGTGAGTCGAAGTCGTGCGTCTGGATCGCCGTGCCGTCCGTCGTCGGCATCAGGAGGGTTGGCGCTGTCGTGGTGGTGGCGATCACCACCTGCACTCCGGACTCGACTGCGCTGCGGTAGCCGCTCTTCGTCGCCGTGAGCACGTAGCCGGATCCCGCGGTGACGGTCGGGAAGGAGTAGCCGCCCTTTGCATCTGTCTTCGTCGCTCCGACCGTCGTGCCCGCCTTGCTCAGGGTCACGGTCGCGCCTGCCAGCGGCTGCGCGTGGTCGTCGTCGATGGTGCCCTGGAGGGTTCCCGTGGTGATGGTCGGCGTCAGCGTCAGGTCGAGCCGTGTGCTGTCGCCGTCGGCCACGGCGGCATGCGTCGTCGCCGTGGCGTAGTACTTCGCGGATGCCGAGACAGCGACATCCGTGCTGAACGGAACTCCTGGCACCACGTAGAAGCCGGTGGAGTCTGTCGTTGCCGTGAAGGTTCGGCCGTCGGCGGTGGCGGTGATCGTCGCACCGCTCAGCGGTCCGCCGACGCTGGAGGTGACCAATCCGTCGATGGCTTCGCCCGGCGCTCCGGCGGCCGTGCGGTACTCGAAGGCGCCGACGTCGGGGGCGTTGTTGTAGAGGGCGTTCCCGGCGAAGTCCACTCCGCCGTTGCCGGAGATGGCCGTGCCTTGATCGATGAGGGCGGATCCGGAGAGCGGTGCGTAGGCGCTCGCCGTGGCCAGAGCCGGGCCGGTTGAGGTGCCGCCGTATGGCCCGGTCACCGACGGATCGGTGAATCGGGCATCGCCGGTGACGGGATGCGTCTCGGCACTCGGAATCGTCGGCGCAGGACCGCCGTAGTAGTTGTTCTCGTAGGTGACGCCCGAGCCGGAGGGCATGGCCGGCGAGCCGGTCGTCGAATAGAACGCGTTGTTCGAGAAGGCGTAGTCGCTCTGCGTCATGAGCCACGCCATCGAAGAGGCGACGTTGTAGAAGGTGTTGTTGTAGATCTGAGCGGTCGCGCTGGATGCCGATCCGAGCTGCATCGAGTATTCGGAGTTGTTCGCGATGACGTTGTATCGCCAGATGCTGTCGCCGAAGTGGATCTGGAAGATCAGGAAGCCGACGTTGTTGTCGTGCATGTAGTTGTCCTGCACGATCATGTTCGTCGTGCCCATGTCGGTGTCGATCGCGTTCGAATCGCCGCCGCCTGCCTTGACCGACGTGCCCATGACCTCGTTGTGCTGGGTGGTGGCGTCATCCGAGTAGTCGTATTCGATACCGCACGTACCCACCCGGTCCACGACGTTGTTCTGCACGAGCGCGCCGCGCACGCTATTGAGGAGCATCCCGTTGGCGCCGTAAGCGGTGCCGGCCTGGGTGATGTAGTTGTTCTGCACCGTGAGGTTCGTGAACGGGTGATAGTTCGGATCGGTTGCGGAAGTGCGCATGCCCCAACCGGTCGCAACCGCCCCTGCGTTCGTCCCCGCGTACTGCTTGGTGATGATTCCGCCGAACGACGTGTTCTCGATTCTCGAGTTCTCCACCGTCATGTCGTTCAGGATCGTCGGATTGCCCGGGTTCGCCGGGTCGGCCACGGTCGTCTCGAAGACGATGCCGCCGGTGTTCTTCATGCCGTCCCAGCCGGTGGCGAACGTGATGCCGGGCTTGTTGTTCGCGGTGCTGCCGCCCATCCAGTGCACTTCGCCGGTGACGTCGTGAACGTAGACCGAGTCGACCGTGAGCCCTGAGAGAGTCTGCCCGTCATCTCCGCCGATGTAGATGCCCCGGAAGTCGCCGAGGTTCGCTCCTGGCGTGCTTGTCGACGGTGCCTGGTTGGTGACCTCGATGTTCTGGATCGTCCAGTACTGCTGGTTGAAGAGCTCGACCGCGTTCGGCACCTTTCCGGCACCATCGATGCGGGGAAGCGATCCCGAACCGTAGTCGCTGATCGTGATGCCGGCGGTGGCGTCGCCTGAGCCTTGGGGCCGCAGCGTGACGCCGCTCCACTCGGAGCCGTCCGCCAGCAGGATGCGATCGCCCGGCTGGAACGTCGTCGCATCCACTTTGGTCAGCGACTGCCACGGTGACGTGGCGCTCGTTCCCGGGTTCGCATCGCTTCCGATTGCGGAGTCGACGTAGTACGTCGTACCTGTGGTGTCTGCGTGCGCGGGCGGTGCACCTGCAACAGAGAGCGTTGCGCCGGTCAGTGCTGCGATGCACGTGGCGGCGGCAAGGGTGATCGTTCTGACGAGTCGGGGCATGGGGCTGAGATTAGTGATCGTTCACTTTCGATGTCAACGATCTTCTACGAAGCTTCGCATCAGCGCGGTGCCGGCCCGCTGGATGCCCGCGCGATGAGCCTGCCCATCACCTGCGGTTCGAAGCGGGGCGGCTCGCGATCCTCGACCCTGGCGATCAGCTCCTGCATGGCCTGCCGCCCGATGAGCTCCAAGTTGAGCTCCACTGTTGTGAGCGTCGGCGAGAGGAAGCGCCCGATCTCCTCGTTGTCCCAGCCGACGACGCTGATCTCGTCGGGAACCCGGATGCCGCGGTCCTGAAGCCCGCGGACCACGCCGAATGCGACGAAGTCGTTGGCCGCGACGACCGCCGTCACGCCCGAGTTGGCCGGGATGTTGCGTGCTGCTTCGTAGCCGGACTGCACCGACCAGTCGCCACCGACCACGCCGTAGGACTCCAGCCCCAGGCGTTCGACGGTTTCCAGATAGACGGCTCGACGGTTGCGGGCGGACGCCCAGTCCTGGTTCCCGGCGACGTGCAGAAAGCGACGATGCCCCAGGTTCGCGAGATGCTCTACGACTTCCGCCGTGTACGCGCCGTCGGCGAATGCGCCCGTTGAGCGCATCTTGTCGTCGTACTCGCCCATCACCAGCAGGGGAGCGGATGGCTCGGCATTCGCCGCGAGCACGTCGCCGAGCGGCGTGAACGAGAGGATGCCTTCCGCGCGTTCGCTGTCCATCAACGTGAGTACCCGCTCGCGGCGGCGAACCTCATCCCCTTCCAGGCTGACGACGTCGACCTGGTAGCCGGCCTCGTGCGCGGCGGCCGCGGCACCGCGGAACGGCGAAGGGACGAAGTAGGTCAACTCAGGCAGAATGATCGCGATGCGGTTCGTGCGTCGAGTTCGCATGGACCTCGCGATCAGGTCGGGCCGGTAATCGAGGTCGCGGATCGCCCTTTCGACGCGCTCGACGGTGGCGGGCTTGAGGCCCCCGTTGAACCTGAGGTAGCGCGAGACCGTCTGGTGCGACACGCCGGCATGCTGGGCGACCTGCATGATCGTCACGCGTTTGCGCCGGGAACTGCCGAGCGGCACATCCTTACCTTGCATGTCGCAAGTTTTGCACACACGTAGTGAACGATCACTATTTGTGCTACCGTGACCGCACATTGGGAAAGCGGTTGCCCGCTCGGCCGTAGCACCGATGTGCAGCCCGAATCGAGAGACACCACCCCTGGCAAGGAGGCCACACATGTCACAGCAGCTCTCCCGGCGTCAGTTCGGCGCCCTCGCGCTGACCGGGATCGGAACCACGCTTCTGCTCGCCGGATGCGGAACATCGGCGACGCCGAGCGGCGGCGGCGCCACATCGACCGCGGCAGCCGGCGACGCGTTCAAGAAGGCGACGCTCAACTTCTCGTGGTGGACCAACCCCGTGCGCTCGGCGAACACCGACAAGATGGTGCAGGCGTACACCAAGGCGCATCCGGCGATCACCGTGAACCAGCAGCCGGGTCAGTGGGCGACGTACTGGACCAAGCTGTCGACGCAGGTCGCGGGGCAGACCGAGCCCGACGTCATCCAGATGGATCAGGCGTACATCGCCGAGTACGGCGGACGGGGTGCACTGCTCGACCTGTCGGGCGTCGCCTCGATCGACACGAAGCCCGTCAAGTCGTCGCTCGCCGACGGAACCCTGAACGGCAAGCTCTACGGCATCCCGATCGGTGAGACCGCGTACAGCATCTGCGCGAACAAGACGCTGTTCCAGAAGGCAGGCGTCGAGGTTCCGGATGACAAGACGTGGACCTGGGATGACTATCTCGACACCTGCAAGAAGCTCGCGGCCGGTTCGGGTGGCGCGTTCACCGGTACGAACTGGTACGGAGGCGATCAGGATCTGCAGATCTGGCTGCACCAGCACGGTCAGCAGCTGTACACCGACAAGGGGAAGCTCGGCTTCAGCGCCGGCACGGTGACGAGCTGGCTGACGATGGTGCAGAAGCTCTTCTCGTCCGGCGGTGCGCTCACGCCGGATCAGTACACGAACGACATCGTCGCCTCGACGCAGCAGACCCTGTTCGGCACGAACAAGGCCGCGCTGGGGTGGCTCTGGAACACGCAGATCACGTCGTACCAGGCCGCCAACGGCGGCGATTGCGTTCTGCTGCGTCCGCCGAGCGTCGCGGGATCGGCCACGAAGAACGGCCTGTACCTCAAGCCGTCCATGTACTGGTCGATCGGGTCGCAGACGAAGTACCCGGCGCAGGCGGGAGGTCTGATCAACTACTTTCTCAACGACATCTCGGCCAACAAGATCCAGCTCACCGAGCGTGGCGTGCCGGTGGGTGCCGCGGTCGTCGCCGCAATCAAGCCGCTCCTGTCGCAGTACGACCAGAACGCGGTCGACTACCTGGAGAACGTCACGAAAGAGATCAAGTGGGTTCCCCCGGTTCCGCCGAAGGGCACGAGCACGGTGGCATCCGTCTCGCAGCGCCACACCGAAGACGTGATCTTCGGGCGGGCGACGCCCGCTGCCGCGGCCGCGGCATTCCGCACCGAGGTCCAGTCCTTGCTGGCCAGCAATTCATGACGCGGGGATCCATGACCGAGTACGTCGTCAACGACAACGGTGCCTGGTGCTGGTTCCAGGACGAGCGGGCTCTCGTCGACCCCGAGACGCAGACGCTCGTCGTCGGATCGATCGCGGTCGCCGAAGGCCCGGGAGGCGAGGGCCGGGCGGGCAACGTCGAGCTGACCGTCGTCGACCTTCGCACGGGCACGTCACAGGTGGTCGTTCTGCACGAGGCGTTCGAGGCGGACGACCACGACGTGCCCGCGTTATGGCGGCGAGCGGATGGCCGCTGGCTCGCGGTCTACACGAAGCACAAGACCGATGACCTGCTGCGCTGGCGAGTCAGCGATCCCGGCGACCCCACTCGCTGGGGTTCTGAGCAGGTGTTCGACTGGGCGTCGTACACCGGCGGCCGTGGTGTCACGTATGCGAACCTGCGCTCGCTCGACGGCCGGCTGTACTGCTTCAGCCGGGCGGTGAACGACGACCCGTGTGCGCTCGTCTCGGACGACGACGGCGACACCTGGCGCTACGCGGGCAAGATCTTCACCCGCCCGAAGATCGGTTATGTCAACGGCTACACGAGATACGCCGGCGACGGCGAGCGGATCGACCTGATCACGACCGACCACCACCCACGCGACTACGACAACTCGATCTACCACGGCTATTTCGAAGACGGCGCCCTTCACCGCTCCGACGACTCCCGGGTGCATGACCATCTGTTCGACCCGGCAGTGGATGCCGCGTCGCAGGTGCAAATCACGACCGTGCTTGCCGCGGGGGAGGAGCTCGACGGGGTGAGGCTGACGCACGCCTGGACATCCGACATCCGCCGCTCGGCGAACGGCACGATCGCTGCCACCTTGACGGCGCGCGGGGACGACGACCCTGACGGCCGCGACGAGGAGTTCGCTCGTCTGCGCCCGGTTCTCGACCACCGGTTCGTGTACGCGCGCAAGGAACCGGGGCAGGAGTGGTCGCGGCACCTGCTCGGCAAGGCCGGGGCCGGCCTTCTTCCGCACGAACAGGACTACACGGGCCTCGCGACGATCGACCCGTACGACCTCGACTCCGTCTATGTCTCCACGCCGTTCGATCCGCGCTCCGGAGCCGCCACGGCGCATCACGAGATCTACTCGGGCCGCACGGAAGATGGCGGGGCGAGCTGGTCGTGGACGCCTGTCACCGAGAACTCGGACGTCGACAACCTGCGCCCGATCGTGGCGCCCGGCGACCCCGAGCGCGTGGCGCTGCTCTGGTTCCGCGGTGAGATGACCGCGTCGCAGCATTACCGCTGCCAGGTCGTGCTTCGCGATACACCCCGACCTGGAGAGGGATCTCAGCGATGACCGATCGAACCGCGCTCGTGCTTCGGCACGAAATCGACCGCAACGTCGACGTCGCGGTGTCAACCGATGCCCGCGCCGACGTCACGCTCATGCGGTACGTCTACCGTCCGGACGAGGTTCAGTACGAGTCACCGCGACCGTACGTGCATCCGATTCGCACACTGTCGGGCCGGCTCGTGACCGTCTTCCGGCCATGGGACCACGTGTGGCACAAGGGCATCACCCTGGCGCTGCCCGTCGTCGGACGCGACAACTTCTGGGGCGGACCGACGTACACGCGGGATGCCGGTGGTTACGTCGCGCTGCCGAACAACGGCTCGCAGGACCACGAGCGGGTCACCACGATCGGGCGGTATGGCGAGGTCGCCGTCTTCGCGCACGACCTCACCTGGCACCGCGAGCCGGCCGACGGCAGCGCCACGGGCGACATCGTGTTCTCAGAGAGTCGGCGTCTCACGGTCTCGCTCGCCGACGATGAGGATGCCTGGGTGCTCGGCTGGCGCACCCGCCTCACTAACGCATCCGGAGCGTCGATCGCTATGGGGTCGCCCACCACGGAGGGCCGGGAGAACGCCGGTTACGGCGGCCTCTTCTGGCGCGGGCCTCGTTCGTTCGCCGGCGGGGCGATCATCGCCTCGAACGGGACGACCGGAGAGGATGTCCGCGGAACCCGTGGCGAATGGGCCGGCTTCTGCGGTCGTCACGACGGCGAGGACGGCTCATCGACCGTCGTGTTCGCCGACCTGACCCCGGCGCAGAATCTCGACACGAAGTGGTTCGCCCGCTCCGAACCGTTCGCCTGCCTCAACCCAGCGCCGTTCTTCGACCGGGTGCGCGTCATCGAGGCGGGAGAGACCGTGGAACTCCGCTACGCCGTCACGGTCGCCGACGGCGCAGCGGACGCCGATCGGATGTCTGTGCTCGCCGACACCGGGCGCTCCGCGGTCGAGCGCGCAGAAGCCAGCGTTTCACGCAATGCAGAGGAAGGGTCACTGACGTGACGAACAGGGAGACCACAACGATGCCGCGCGACGCGGCATTCGCGCAGGACGGGCGACGCCGCGTCTTCACCGCGGAGAAGCCGCTGCGGGTGGGCATCGTGGGCACGGGCGGCATCGCTTCCGCACACGCCAAGGCCATCGGAGGGCTGGACGGTCGTGCCCGGATCGTAGGTGCGTGTGACATCGATGCGGGCCGGGTTCGTGAGTTCCAGCATTCGTGGGATGTGCCGGTCGGCACGACCTCGCTCGAGGAGCTGCTGGAGGCGGTCGACCTCGACATCGTGCACCTGTGCTCGCCGCCGGGTCTGCACAAGCAGCAGGCGGTGGCCGCGCTGCGGCGAGGCATCCATGTGCTCAGTGAGAAGCCGCCTGCGTTGTCGCTGGCCGAACTCGACGAGATAGCCGAGGCCGAACGCACCGGAGGCGCTCAGTTCGCGACGGTATCGCAGCACCGGTTCGGGTCGCGTGCCCTCTGGTTGCGTGACCGGGACGCCGACGATGCGTTGGGTCGTCCGCTGACGACGGTGTGCAACACGCTCTGGTACCGGCCGAACTCCTACTTCGACGTGCCCTGGCGGGGACGGTGGGACACCGAGGGAGGCGGTCCGACGATGGGTCACGGCATCCATCAAATGGACACCATGCTCTCCATCCTCGGTCCGTGGGCGCAGGTGGTCGCCGTTGCCGCACGGCAAGCGCGGCCGGTGGTGACCGAGGACGTCTCGCACGCGATCGTCACGCTGGAGAACGGTGCGGTGGTGAGCGTGGTGAACAGTCTGCTGTCACCGCGAGAGACGAGCTATCTGCGTTTCGACTTCGAGTACGCCACGGTCGAACTCGAGCACCTGTACGGATACACCGATGCATCCTGGACGATCACCCCGGCACCCGGCCACGAAGAATCGGTGACGGATGCCTGGGCCCAGGGCCCGGCGAGCACGCCCAGCAGCCACGCGGCGCAGTTCGCCGCGATCCTGCGAGCCATCGAGAACGGTGACCGGCTTCCCGTCTCGCTGACCGATGCCCGTTCCACGCTCGAACTCATCGCGGGCATCTATGCGTCCGCCTTCACCGGACGCCGCATCGACTCCGGTGAGATCGATGCCGGATCGCCGTTCTACCGCAGCATGGCCGGAAGCGGCGCCCCGTGGGACCCGCCGGCCGCCGGTGAGCGATGAACGACGCGGTTCCCCGGAGCAGGATGCCGGGCGGTGAACTCCTGGATGCCGGCCTGCCCGGCGGTGTCGCGGTCTCACGTCTGCGGGTGTACGACTGGCCGACCGCCGACGGGTTGAGTGGCGGCTCGCCGCACCTTCACACGGCGTCGTCCGAGGCGTACGTTGTGCTCGGCGGCCACGGCAGAGTGCAGACCCTGAGCTCGCACGGCTTCGCCACCACGGAGCTTCGACCGGGAACGATCGCGTGGTTCACGCCGGGCACGGTGCACCGCCTCATCAACGATGACGGTGCCCTCGACATCCTCACGCTGATGTCGAACGCCGGGCTGCCCGAAGCCGGGGATGCAGTGCTGACCTTCCCGCCCGAAATCCTCGCCGACGCGCGGAGCTACGCGCGGCACGCTGCTCTCCCGCGATCCGCCGCCGAGGAGGACCTCGCGGATGCCGCCCGCCTGCGCCGAGATCTCGCACTCGACGGTTTCGCCCGGCTCTGTGCTCGGGCCGAGACCGATCTCGAGCGCGCGCTGCGCGAGCTTCACGATGCCGCGGCTGCGCTCGTCGCCGATCGCATCCCGGGGTGGGAAGCCATCGTCGAGGCCGGCCCTTCGGCCCAGCTCTCGGCCACGCTGCGGCAACTCGAGCATCTCGCCAACGTGGGCGCAGGGATCATGGGCGAGTCGGGCATCCGTGTCATGTCTGACACCGCGGAACGATTCGGCATGTGCGGCAGGCTCACGGTGTGGGGCAGCGAACGGTGAAGGGCCGAGCCACGCTCCTGGGACCGAGAACGAGGATCGTGAACCCGTGGACGAGGATGCTACCCTTGCTGAGAAATCGCTTTCTGACTCGGCTTGACGGATCGCGTGGGTCGCAGGTAACGTTGCTCCAACAGTTCCGGGGAAGCGCTTTCCAAGACTGTTCAACCCGATCTCGGGCATGGTTTGCTCGAGAGGATCGCACCGCGGTCCACACCATGTACTCAGCGTCGACTACCAGGGGGCTCGCGTGAGCGTCTTCGAAGAACTGCGATCGGTCAGATCGTCCAAGACGACGGGCAAACGCGATAACAAGGCGGCCTTCTTCTTCCTGCTGCCGTGGCTGCTCGGCTTCATCTTCATCACCGCCGGTCCGATGATCGCGTCGCTGTGGATCTCGGTGACGAACTACAACCTGATCCAGGCGCCGTCGTTCGTCGGCGCGCAGAACTACATCCGGATGTTCCAGGATCCGCGGCTGCTGAACTCGCTGCGGGTCACGTTCGAGTACGTGTTCGTCTCGGTGCCGATCCAGCTGATCCTGGCGCTGGCCCTCGCGTTGCTGCTCGACCGTGGAATGCGGGCGCTGCCGTTCTACCGGTCGGTGTTCTACCTGCCATCGCTGCTGGGCAGCTCGGTGGCCGTGGCCATCCTGTGGCGTCAGATCTTCGGTCAGGGCGGCCTGGTGAACCAGGTGCTCGGACTGATCGGGCTGCACAACATGCCGGGCTGGATCTCGGATCCGCAGTGGGCGCTGGGCACGATCATCCTGCTGAACGTGTGGACGTTCGGTGCGCCGATGATCATCTTCCTGGCCGGTCTGCGGCAGATCCCCGACATGTACTACGAGGCGGCGTCGATCGACGGTGCGGGCAGGTGGCGCCGGTTCTTCAGCATCACGCTTCCGATGCTGTCGCCGATCATCTTCTTCAACATCATTCTTCAGCTGATCGGCGCGTTCCAGTCGTTCACACAGGCGTTCGTGGTCTCCGGTGGAACCGGTGGTCCGTCTGACTCGACGATGTTCTATTCCCTCTACCTGTACCAGCAGGGCTTCAACCAGTTCGACATGGGTTATGCCTCCGCGATGGCGTGGCTGCTGTTCATCATCATCGCCATCATCACGGCCGTGACGTTCGTCACCTCGAAGTATTGGGTGTTCTATGACAACTGAGACCGCAACCAGGGCTCTGCTGGTCCCGTCGGGCCGCAAGGACCGCGAGCGATCGCGTGGCGTGCGTGCCACCGTGCGCAGCTCGATCAAGCACGTGATCATGATCGCGGCGGCGATCCTGATGATCTATCCGCTTTTGTGGATGGTCGTCAGCTCGCTTCGCCCGAACAACGAGATCTTCACGAACCCGTCCATCATCCCGAACCACTTCGACTGGCAGAACTACACGGCCGGCTGGAACGCGTTGTCGTCGCCGTTCGGGCTCTACCTCGGCAACTCGCTGATCATCGTGCTCGGCGCCGTGCTCGGCAACCTGTTCGCCTGCTCGCTGGCGGCATACGCGTTCGCCCGGCTCGAGTTCCGGTTCAAGCGGGTCGCGTTCACGATCATGCTGCTGACGATCATGCTGCCGTTCCAGGTGACACTGGTGCCGCAGTACATCATGTTCTCGTTCGTGCACATGCTGAACACGTTCTGGCCGCTGATCCTGCCGAAGATCCTGGGTACCGACTCGTTCTTCATCTTCCTGATGGTGCAGTTCATCCGCGGCATTCCGCGTGAGCTGGACGAGGCGGCCCGGATCGACGGGTGCGGGCATCCGCGGATCTTCTTCCGCGTCATCCTGCCGCTGATGACCCCGGCGCTGGCTACGACGACGATCTTCACGTTCATCTGGATGTGGAACGAGTTCTTCGGCCCGATCGTCTATCTGACGCAGCCGCACACGTGGACGGTGCAGGTCGCCCTCGGCCAGTTCATCGACAACCAGACCGGCGGCAACTGGGGAGAACTGTTCGCCATGTCGGTCGTGTCGCTGATACCCGTATTCGTCGCCTTCCTCATCGGCCAGCGCTTCCTCATCCGAGGCATCGCCACCACCGGCATCAAGTAACTGCACGGCGGCGCTTCGGCCGTGCGGCACAATCGGAAGTGGCAGCAGGGGAGCAGGAGTGGCAGCAGACATCCGTGGCGCATCGCATGAGCCGGGCGGGAACGGCTCCGTCCCCACGCTCGCCGACGTCGCCAAGCACGCGGGCGTGTCCCTCGCGACGGCATCGCGTGCACTGAACGGCAGCACGCGCACGGTCAACCCGCAGCTCAAAGCGAGGGTGGAGGCATCCGCTCGACAGCTGCACTACACGGCGAACGTGCAGGCGCAGGCCGTCGCACGCGGCACGAGCCGCACCGTCGCGCTCGTGCTCGGCGACATCGCCGACCCGTACTTCTCCGCCATAGCGGCAGGGGTCGCGCATGCCGCGGCGAGGCAGCGACTCATCGTGACGATGTCAACGGCGGGGACCGAGCCTGAGACCGTGGTCGAGACCATCGCCGCATTGCGAGGCCAGCGCCCGCGAGCCGTGATCGTGGTGGGCAGCCGGTACGTGGACGACGAGACGGAGGCCGCGATCGCGGACGAGCTCCGGGCCGTGGAGGCCCAGGGCGGGCGCGTCGCCATGATCGGCGCTCAGGCGAACGGGTTCCGCGCCGTTCCCGTGCTCAACGCGGACGGGGCTTCCGCGCTCGCGGACGCTCTCGTTGGGCACGGATACCGCGACTTCGCCGTGCTGGCGGGGCCGACGAGCCTCACCACGTCGGCCGACCGCACCCGCGGCTTCCTGGCCGGACTGGCCGCGCACGGCATCCAGCCGGATGAGGCATCCGTGCTCACCGGTGGGTTCTCCCGGCAGGGCGGGTACCGAGACATGCTCCGGATGCTGGATGCCGGCATCCGCCCGCAGTGCGTCTTCGCCGTCACCGACGTGATGGCGGTCGGCGCGATGACCGCGATGCGCGAGCGAGGACTGACACCCGGGGTGGACATCGCCGTCGCCGGATTCGACGACATTGAGATGCTGCAAGACGTCGTGCCGTCGCTGACCACGGTGTCGCTTCCGTTGCGGGAGCTCGGTGAGCGGTCGCTGGAACTCGCGCTGGCGGAGGCGCCGCCCGAGCAGCAGCCGATCCGCGGCGAGGTCACGCTGCGCGACAGCACCCCGCCGCGCTGAGCCACCTTGCGCGACAGCACACCGTCGCGCCACGGCCCGGCGCCCTTCCTCTGCGCTACACAGATCGGCATCCGCCACACGTTTTTCGTGTGGCGGATGCCGATTGGTGTAGCGCTTGGTGTGCGCGATATAGCGGATGCCGATTGGTGTAGCGCGAACTCAGGTCGTTTCGCTGACGCTCGGCGCCGTCGCGCCCGTCACGGCCGGATGTCAGGGAAGGGCGACGGCGGTCAGGGCGCCGTCCGGCCAGGTGACCTGCAACTCGACGACTTCGCCCGTGTGGACTGCTCGCGCTGTCGGCGCATCGCCGACGCTGCCCCACCCGAGGTAGGAAGCCGCGATCACTGTCTCGCGGGGCCGCACTGCGTCGAACACCAGCCAAGGAACGGCGACGCGGGCGCCGATCGGAGAAGTGCCCTCCTCGACGTGCACGCTCGCCCTTGCGCCGGGTGTCAGCGCGACGAGTTCGGCCACGAGCCCGTCCGATTCGGCACGGGCAGAAGCGCGGCCCGCTGAGGGGCCGCCGTCTCCGCCGCGCTGCGCCACGACACCATCGGTCGCGCCGCCGGCCACGCCTGCATCCGTCCTTCCTGCCGGTTCGTCGCCGCTGATCGGCCAGCCGCTGATCCGCACCGCGACAGGAACGGATGCTCGACCCGCGGCATCCGCGACCGGAGCGGATGCCTGACCCGCGTCATCCGCGACCCGTACCGCGCGCACCTCCCACGCTCCGCGCACCACCGAGGCGGTCTGCAGTGTCGGGCCGTCGGTGGTCACGCCCTCGCGACCCGACCCGTGATCGGGTGCTGTGTCGCCGCTGGAGTCGACCCAGTGCGAGCGGGTGACAGACGTGGCGTACGACGCGACGCCGTCGTCTCCGATCAGGCCGCGCTCGAAGCCGGCGCGGTGTGTTGACCGCCCGTGCTCGTCGAGCGCGCCGGCCGAGTTGTCGACCGGGTCGTCGATCGTGGCGCCGGTGAGCGGCGGCACGGTCGCGTTCGAGTAGCCGTACCGCGCGTAAATCGGCGAGTCGCCCACCGGTTCATTCTTCGCGGCGTGGTCAGCGCCATGGTTGAACAGGCGCACGAGTCCGTCGGATGCCGTCCCGCTGACGATCCAGCCCGCCGGCCCGATGATGCGGCGCGTGTCGGAGCCCTCAACCGGCAGTGGCTCCTCGACCGCCTGCCAGACCGGATGCTCGGCAGGCAGCAGCAGCCCGAGCATCCCCTTGGAGGCCCAGTACGGTGACCCTGGGCCGGAGTAGGTCTGCGCCATTCCCGGCCACTCGCCGAAGTAGCCCATGGTGAGCAGTCCGTCGTCCGAGACGGCGCCGCGCTCGATGAAGGCCTTGAGCACGCCGGATGCCGCCCGCCGGATCGTGCCGAGCGACAAGTTCGTCGCCCCAGTGACGGCGCCCATCCACAATGGGGCTGCGGTCGCGAACCGGTAGATGAGGCTGCGGCCCTGGAAGACGGGCAGCCCGTCGGCGCCGATCAGGTGCACGTAGTCGTCGAGGAACTCGGTGAGACGGCCGCGGAAGACCGGCTCGAGAACACGGGCGCCGAGCTCGGCGGAGCCCTCGGATGCCGCCCACAGCAGCGGGTACACGTGCATGGCCCAGCCGCAGTAGTAGTCGAAGGCACGCAGGCGGCCGTCCGCGTACCATCCGTCGGCGCGATAGTACGACTCGATCGTTGCCAGGTCGTCGGTGACCCGCTCAAGGTCATGGGGGCCGCCGACGGATGCGAGGAACGTTTCGACGGTGAGGCGGAACCACAGCCAGTTGTTGTCGGGGTACCAGCCCTCTGGCGCCTGCGCGAGCCAGTCCACCAGCTGCTGCTTCTCGGGGGGTGAGAACGTGTCCCAGAGCCATGGCCTCGTCAGCTGCAGGGCGAGCGCGACGGATGCCGCCTCCACCTTCGCCTGGTCCTTCTCCCGCGGAGTCGGCCAGCGTTCCGCATTCGCGGGGTCGGTTCCGGCGAGGAGCCCGCGCCGGAACCACGACGTGAAGTCGAGCGGATCGGCGCCGTTCTCGCCTGCGGCGCGGAACGCGTAGAGCAGAAGCGACCGTGCGAATCCTTCGAAGCCATCGCTTTCCGGGCCGTTTGCGCTCGCCCGGCCCGGCAGCGCCACCCGACTGCCGGTTGCCGAGAAGTACGGTCGCAGCGCCAGCAGCAGATGATCGGCGACCGCCGCCCAGTGGTCGCGCGTCCAGCCGGTGTATGGAGAGAGCTTGCGGTTATCTGGTGGCAGGACGAGCGCAGTGGACAAGAGTGCGGGCGCGTCGGATGTCACGCGGTTGCCTCCTCGGGCACAGGGGTCGATGGTGGTTCGGTCGGTTCGTGAGCCGCAGAAGCGGTTGCGTCCGGTTCGGAGTCGTCGGCGCTGAATCGCTGCGACGAGTCGCGCACGTGCAACTCCGCGCTGAGCTTCACGCGGTGCGCGGGCCGGCTGGCTCCGCCCTCGAGGCGCGCGATCAGCAGGTTCACCGCCTCGCGGCCGACGAACTGCTTGGGCGGCCGCACCGCGGTGATGGCCGGGTCGCCGTACCGCGCGACGTCGTCGTCGTAGGCGACCAGGGCCAGGTCGTGAGGCACCCGGATCCCGTGGTCCAGGCAGTGCTGTTCGAGTGCCAGCGCCTGCGGATCCGGAAGCACGATGAGCGCCGTCGTGCCGGTCTTCTCGCAGCGGTCGAGCACGTCGTCCATCTCGCGTTCGCGTCCGGGCGTGTCGAACCGGATGCCGTTCAACTGCACGACATCCGTCGGCAGGCCCAGCGACTTCAGCGCTGAACGCCAACCGCGACGCACATAACGACCGGTGGGGTAGTCGGACTGGGTGAGCAACCCGATGCGCTCGTGCCCGGATTCGTGCAGGTGCCGCACCGCCTCCGCCGCGCCCGTGGCGTGATCGGTCACGACCGATTCGAGCCGGTGCACACCGGCGGCGGAACGGATGCGCCGCTCGGCGAGCACCACGGGCACCGGCAGCGAGTCGAGCCAGCGCAGCATCTCCAGGCCCTCGTCGCCCGACTGGTCGGCGGCGACGATGAGCCCGTGCATGCCCGGCGTGTTCAGCAGAGCCTCGACCTGCTTGCGGTTGTCCCGAACGTCGTAGGTGGATGCCCGCAGCATCAGCCGCGCACGCAACTGCAGCGCCTGCGCCCTCGCGCCGTTCACGATGGGTGGCCAGTAGTAGTCGAGCGACGGGACGACCATGCCGATCGTGTACTTCGTGACGCTCGGATCGTGGCCTGCCAGCCCCGGCGCCAGCGCGGGTTCGATCGAACTGCGCAGCGTCGCGCCGCCGTGCACTCTCGTGACGAGTCCCTGCTGCGCCAGCGCGTTGATGTCGCGCCGGATCGTCAGCTCGCTCACGCCGAGCCGCACGGCGACGTCGCTCACGCTCACCGAGCCGTGCTCGCGGATCTCGTCCATGATGCGTTCGCGCCTCTGCAGCGCGAACAGCTGGTCCCCGCCGCTCATGGCCGCACCTCCTCGACGATGGTGGTCAGAGACCCGGCGGACGCGTCGAGTCGGTACGTCAGCCGTGTCAGGTGCGAGCCCCACGCATCCACCAGCTCAGGGTCGTCCAGCTCCCACACCTCCGCGGTCGGCTCGATGCCCTCCGCCGTGGTGACGCGGATGCTGTGGCCGTCGGCGGTCACCAGAGCCGCCGCGCCATGCACCTCGACCGAACCGGCGGCTATGAGGTGGACATCGCCCGGCGTCGTTTCGTTCAGCTGCCACGCATCCACGATCTCGGTCCGGTCGGCCGAGACCAGCCGGAACGAGCGCGTCCAGCGCTCGCCGTCCGTCAGCGGATACGCCCTAGTGAGATCAAGCTCAAGCTCTGGCCGGCCTTCCTCAGGAGCGCGCACGACAACGGCCCCGAAAGCCGGGCCCTCACCCTGCTCGAGCCCGTGAGGGGCGGGTGCGTTATGCCATCCGCTCTGCATCGCGCGGATGCCGTACCGCTCTGCGCTGAACGTCTGCGCGGTGTACGTCGGCTTGCCGATGTCGATCAGCAGCGGCCGCCCACTGCAGGCGAGGATGAACGATCCCACGTCTTTGTGGTTGTGGTTCTCGTCGTTCGTGCCGCCCTTCGCGGCAAGCGTCAGGCCGGTTGTGTCGCCTTCCACTGCACGGGAGACCCACACCTGCACCGACGGCAGCCACACGCTGGCCGGCAGCGGCGGAGCGGCGGGAACCGCGTCGCGCCACGCGTTGTCGCTCAGCGCTCGCATCAGGCGGGGCAGCCCGCGATCGGCGTATGCGACCGGCCGGCCCGGCCTTCGTCCCCCGCTCGCCCACGCGACCACCTGCTGGTCGCCGAGCCGAGACCCCCAGCGGAACGGCACCTGCCACGGCTCGTGCTCGCCGATGCGCGCTCGTCCGTCCGCGACGTTCACGTACCAGTCGCCGCCGAGCTGCATCCGCATCGGGAACCGCAACGACTCGCCGATCACGGGGAGGGCAAGGGCATCCAGTGCGCCGTCCGTGATGCGCACGACGACGTCGAGCACTTCGAGCATGCGTGCGGCACCCTGCCACCAGTAGCTGACGCCCTCGTCGATCGCGCCATCCTCGGGCAGGCTCGCCACGTAACGGTCGAGCGACTCGAGGGCGCGGCCCACGATACGAGCGAGGCGTTCCACGTCATCGATCAGGAGCACTGCGGCGAGAACGATGTTGCCGAGAATCCACGGGTTCCAGTTGTTCACCTCGCGCCAGTAGCCGAGCCACCAGAGATCGTCCCGCGTCTCGAACGGCCTGAACACGCGGTGCTCCGCCTCGTGCCGGATGCGTTCCCGGATGCCGGGCCAGGCCGCATCCCACCGCTCGCCGAGCACGTGGTCGGCGACGGCGAGCTGGGCGACCACCTCGCCGGCCCAGAGGTCGACGTAGGGCGAGGCGGCATCCGAGATCACGAACCCTCGTCGCGCGTGCGCGTCGTCGTGCGCGGGAAGAGACCACGTGCTGAGCTCGCACATCAGCACGACGCCGTCGGCCGCCTCGTCGAGCCAGGCCGGATCATCCGTGACAGCCGCGGTCACGACGGCCCTGCTGAGGCGGTACATCCGCTCGTCGATCGCCTTCTCGTACTGGCGGCGATCGCCGTCTCGCACGTAGCGGGCGAAGACGGATGCCAGTGCCTGCGGCCAGGGGAGCCCCTGTTCCGCTCGTGCCTGCTCGGTGATCGCTCCGATCGTCGCGCGGTCCATCGCCGTCCACGCCGACCGGTCTGCCGCCGCGGGGATGCCCAGGCGCATGCGCAGCTCATCGGCACCCGCACGACGGAAGGCTTCGGTGAGCGCCGTCGTTTGCATGGCCGCGCCCCACTGCGCGAACAGTGGACCGCGGAACTCGCGGTACTCGATCTCGACCCCTTCGGGAGGAGCGGCATGTGAATTGACGCGCGACGTCGACTCGCCGCCCTTGCCGTTCGCCGTTGGCGCGGCCGGTGTCGTCGAGTCGGTGGGGAGCGTCGTCGGTCGTTCCAGCATCGTCGCTGATCCCTGCTATCTTCCGAGGCTGTTCGTTCGTGTTTGTATGTTGCTGTTCGAGTCTGATCGTCGTGTTTGTTGTCGATCGGGATTGAGTATCTACTGTTGATCGCGACGATGCAATGCGAATCCGTCGCACGCCTCACATCCCGATGAATTCGCTGGAGCCCGTACGAGAATGACCCCAACCCGCAAGCCGGAAGCCCTCGTGGTGATGGCGCGTGACGTGTTCGAGAACCAGTTCGATCTCGAACGCCTGAACAGGCTCCACCTGCTCGCCGACGTTCCCGATCCGGTCTTCACCGCCGACCTCGACGACCCGGCGCTGAACGAGCGGCTCGCTCAGGTCGAAGTCCTTCTCACCGGGTGGGGGGCTCCTCGGCTGACCGCCGAGCGGCTCGACCGCATGCCGAACCTGAAAGCGATGCTGCACTGCGCAGGCACCATCCGCCCGCAGGTCAGCGACGAGTTCTGGCGCCGGGGCATCCGTGCCTCCACTGTCGCCGAGGCGAACTCGGTTCCGGTCGCGGAGTTCACGCTCGCCGCCGTGATCTTCGCGGGCAAGAAGGCACCGTTCATCGCGGCAGATGCCGATGCGCGCCGCGGCAACGGCCTGCGCATCGAGCGCTACGGCGAACTCAGCAACCTCGGTCGCACGATCGGCGTCGTCGGCTTCAGTCGCGTCGGTCGCCGTGTCGTCGATCTGTTGCAGCAGCTCGAGGACGTCACCTGCCTGGTCAGCGATCCCTACGCCGATCCGCTCGAGGTGCAGGCCGCAGGCGCCGAACTCGTCAGCCTCGACGAGCTGCTGCCGCGGGTCGACGTGCTCTCGCTGCACGCGCCCGCGCTGCCCTCGACCCAGAACATGATCGGAGCCGCGGAGCTGGCCGCCCTGCGCGACCACGCGACGCTGGTCAACACCGCTCGAGGCAGCCTCGTCGACACGGTCGCCCTCGAAGCGGCCTGTGCGAGCGGCCGCATCAACGCCATCATCGACGTCACCGAGCCGGAGCCGCTGCCGGCGGATTCGGTGCTGTTCACGCTGCCGAACGTCATGATTACACCGCATATCGCCGGCTCGCTCGGCAGCGAACTGCACCGCATGACAGATGCCGCGCTCGACGAGCTCGAGCGCTATGCAGCGGGCGATCCGCTCGTCGACGAGATCACCAGCGAGGACCTCCAGCTGAGCGCGTGACACCCCAGACGTTCCCTTCACCCCAACACCAGCAATCCCGATAGACAAAGGAGTTCATCTCATGAAACGCTCTCTGATCGCGGTGGGCGCGATCACCGCCGCGCTCGCGCTCGGACTCACCGGATGCGCAGGCACGTCGTCGTCCGCTTCGTCCGCAGGTTCTACAGGCGGCGCGAAGACCACGCTGCGCGTCTCGGTCTGGAACTACGCCCAGACGCCGGAGTTCAAGGCACTGTTCGACGCCTTCGAGAAGGCGAACCCGAACATCACGATCCAGCCGGTCGACATCCTCGCTGCGAACTACGAGGACAAGATCACCACGATGCTCGCCGGTGGCGACACCACCGACATCATCACCGTGAAGAACCTGATCGACTATTCGGGCTACGCGCAGAAGCAGCAGTTCGTCGATGTCAGCAGCATCGCGAAGTCGCTTCCGGCAGACAAGATCCCGGCGCTGTCGAACTATGACTACAACGGGAAGACCTATGCGATCCCGTATCGGCAGGACTTCAACGTTCTCTACTACAACAAGACGATGTTCAAGGATGCCGGGCTGCCCGACCCCTCGAACCTCACCTGGGACCAGTTCGCCGCCGACGCCAAGAAGCTCACCAAGGGCGACGGTGCATCGAAGGTCTACGGCGCCTACATCCACACCTGGAACTCCATGGTGCAGGGCATCGCTGCCGCACAGACCGGCAACAACCCGAACAAGCCGAGCTACGGCTGGATGAAGGACCAGTACAACCTGACGCTGGGCATGCAGAACGCGGGCACGATCATGAACTGGGCCACGGCGAACAGCCAGCAGGTGCAGTACAAGGACGTCTTCGAGAAGCAGCAGGCGGCCATGGTTCCGATGGGGACGTGGTTGATCGCCCCGCTGCTGGCTGACAAGAAGGCCGGGACGACGAACGTCGACTGGGGAATCGCGCCGCTGCCGCAGATCAAGGCGAACGGCAAGATCACCACAGATGGCGGCCCAACGGGCTTCGGCATCAACAAGAACTCGAAGAACATCGCGGCCGCGAAGAAGTTCCTGCAGTTCGCCGTGAGCCCGGCCGGTGCGAAGGCCGTCGTCTCGGTGGGAATCGTTCCCGCGTACCACAGTGCCGACATCACCAAGGCGTACTTCAGCCTCGAAGGCATGCCGCAGGACGCGACCTCGAAGAAGGCGTTCAACCCCGACGTCATCAAGCTGGACGCCCCGGTCGCGGCGAACACCGCAGCGATCAGCACCATCCTGGGCCAGGAGCACCAGCTCATCATGACCGGCAGCAAGTCCGTCGACGACGGCATTGCCGAGATGGAGAGCCGCGTCAAGTCCGAGGTGCTGAACCAGTAGCGCCGACGGCCCCTCGTGCGGCCGCCGCCGGGCAGGATGCCTCCCCGCGGCGGCCGCACCACAGGTCTCGCAGACAGAACGGAGCGGTTCGTTATACGAGCCGAACGACACCATGACGACCATCACCGAACGCCCCGAGGCAGCGACGCCTCGCACACCGCGCGGCGGCGCCTCGCGGAAGACGGCGAGCCGCAGGATGCGCCGCCGCAGCATCCTGATCGGCTGGAGCTTCATCCTGCCGAACTTCGTCGGCTTCGCGCTGTTCACCCTCATCCCCGTGATCGCAGCCTTCGTGCTGGCATTCATGAACTGGGATGCCTACAACCCGCCGACCTTCGCCGGCTTCCACAACTTCGTGCGGCTCTTCGGCGACGACAGTTTCCATGTGGCGCTGGGCAACACGCTGCTCTACGCGCTCGGGCATGTGCCCCTGACACTGGCTATCTCGCTCGGGCTGGCCATCCTGCTGAACCAGAAGCTGCGCGGCATCGCGTTCTTCCGCGTCGCGATCTTCTTCCCCTACATCACCTCGCTCGTCGCGATCGCGATCGTGTGGAACATGCTGTTCGACCCCACGAGCGGCCCGATCAACCAGTTCCTGCACGCGATCGGCATCGCGAACGCGCCGGGCTGGACGTCGAGCACCGCATGGGCGCTACCCGCGGTGATCATCACCAGCGTCTGGCGGGACATGGGCTACTACATGGTGCTGTTCCTCGCCGGACTCCAGGCCATTCCGAACGAGTACTACGAGGCCGCGGAGGTGGACGGCGCCGGTCGGTGGCGCAAGTTCTGGAGCATCACCCTTCCGTCGCTGCGGCCCACCACGTTCCTCGTGCTCGTGCTGCTCAGCGTGTCGAGCTTCAAGGTGTTCGACCTGATCTTCGTGATGACGCAGGGCGGGCCGGGCCGCGCGACCCTCGTGCTCTCCCAGCTCATCTACCAGGACGGCATCATCAACGGTCAATTCGGATACTCGTCCGCGATCTCGCTCGTGCTGTTCCTCATCGTGCTGATCGTGACCGTATTCCAGTTCCGCATCCAGCAGATCAGGGAGCGATGATGTCCACTCTCACCTCAGACCTCGCGCAGGAGCTCGAGACCGGGCGCACGCATCCGTCGGCGCGACCGCAGCGCGGCGGGAGGCGGCGCATCCGCTCCCGTCTCGGTAAGACCGCCATGTACGTGCTGCTGGTCGTGCTGCTCGCGGTGGTGCTGCTGCCGTTCATCTGGATGCTCTCCTCGTCGTTCAAACACGACAACGAGGTGCTCACGGTACCGATCCGCTGGATTCCGGAGACGTTCGTGTGGAGCAACTACGCACACATCTGGACGCAGATCCCGATGGCCGGCTACCTGATGAACTCGGCCATTCTCGCCGTCGTGATCACGTTCCTGCAGGTGCTCACCGGCAGCTTCGCCGCGTACGGGTTCTCGCGCATCCGCTTCCCGGGCCGTGACGCCCTGTTCCTCGCGTACATCGCAACCATCGCCGTGCCATGGCAGGCGTACATGATCCCGCAGTACGTGATGATGCAGAAGGCGGGGCTCACGAACACGTTCACGGCGCTCATCCTGCTGCAGGCGTTCGGCGCGTTCGGTGTGTTCCTGATGCGGCAGTACTACACGACGATCCCCGAGGAACTGAACGAGGCCGCGCGCATCGACGGCCTCAACGACTACGGAATCTGGGCGCGGATCATCCTTCCGCTCTCGAAGCCCGCACTCGCGTCGCTCGCGCTGCTCACGTTCGTGAACACGTGGAACGACTACATGGGCCCGTTCATCTACCTCTCGAGCAACCAGCTGTGGACGGTGCAGATCGGGCTGAGATCGTTCATCGGCCAGTACTCCGCGCAGTACGCCATGATCATGACCGGATCGGTGATCTCGATCATCCCGATCCTGGTCATCTTCCTTGCCGGCCAGCGGTACTTCATCAGCGGCATCGCGACGAGCGGAATGAAAGGATGACCGCCACGGCTCCCGGTGCTTCCCGTGTCCGCGACACCTCGCGTGCGCGCCGTCGGTTCTTCCAGCTCCGTCAGGAGACGATGGAGACGATCTTCGGGTATGCGTACGCGCTGCTCATGGTCGACGTGCTGCTCGTGGTGTTCAACCTGCCGCTGGCAGGGATGCTGTTCGTCACGGTCGACTCGCTGCAGTCGTGGCCGTTCTTCCTGCTGCTCTCCCTGTCGCTCGCACCGTCGCTCGTCGGCGCGTTCGAGGTGTTCCGTGCGATGAAGGACGAGGGGCGTCCGCGCCCGTTCGCCGCGTTCTGGCAGGGGTATCGGCGCCGCGGTGGGGCGGCGTTCTTCGTCGGGCTCGGCACTGCGGTCGTCGTCGCGATCGCGCTGTTCGACGGGACCGCGCTCGCCGGCACCGTGTGGGCGCCGCTGCTCGGGCCGCTGCTGGCCGTGCTCGGCATCGGGTCGGTCGCCGTAGCGCTGTTCGCACTGTCGGGACTGGTGGTCTATCCGTCGGCGTCGCTTCGCGCGCTGGCGAAGGCCGCGCTGTACCTGGCGGTGCGCCGCTGGTACTTCAGCGTCGTCGCGCTCGTGATGGTCGCGCTGATCGGCGCAGCGGTGCTTCTGCAACCGGTGCTGGGGGCGGCACTCGTGCCGGGCATCCTGCTGTACGCCGTGTTCGCGAACGCGCAGTACTCCTTCCACCGCGCCGTGGAGGCCGAGCGCGGCTGAGGCTCGCGCCGTGCCGTGCTGCCTTCAAGCGCGAGCCACCCGCAAACCGTCGAGCCGTTCGAGCTTGCCCCGCGCAGGGCGCGCATCAGCTTGCTTGCCCGATCTGTGGACGACCCTGCCCTGTGCACAACAGCAATGCCCGGATCGTCTGCCCAACGGCCGCTCTCTCACCGAGCCACCCTCAGAATGCCGAGCCACCCCCATAGTTGCGGCTGGATGCGGGTGGCTCGGTGATATGAGGGTGGCTCGGCAGATCTGGGCGAGGGAGCGGACGCTGGGCAACCTGGGCGACCACGACCTGCGGCGGGGCGAGTAGCGACCACAGCGCGTCGATAGCGGCAGTGGACGTGGCGGCGCGCGTGGGCATGGGCTCGGCCGCGGTCAGGGCCCAGCGGTCGATCGTGGTGAGGGATGCGATCGCCCACTCGGACAGCAGGTCGGGCGGCAGATCGGAGCGGACGACGCCCACCGCGCGGCCTCTTTCCAGTGCCGCGCTGATCCACTTCATCGCGCCGGAGCGCACCTCGGCGATGGCGCGCTGAGGCGACACGTCGACCGAGTTGTGGAACATCAGGCCGAGGTTCATCAGCTCGGGTCGAGCCGCTGCCAGCGCCTGGAAGCGGCTGAGCAGCGCGGTCAGCTCAGGGCGGAACGATGCCGCCGACAACGTCCCGAGCGCGGGCACGTGGATCTCGGTGAGAATGGCATCCGCCATCGTGCGCGTGACCCAGTCGTGCAGCGCCGCCTTGTCGGCGAACCGGTGGTAGAACGAGCTCTTCCCCATGCCTGCGCGGCTCAGGATGTCGTTGAGCGAGGCGCCCTCGAAGCCGTCGGCGGCGAACGCCTGGCCGGCGACGACGAGCAGCCGCTGTGATCGGGCGGGGTCGAGTGGGCGGGGTGGACGAGGCATCCGTTTCATCCTAAGGTATTTGTGTACCACGTGGTACACGAATACTGCAGGCGCTGGTGAAGCGCCGGAAGCGCGGGTGATGCATGGGCCAGACCGTGGTGGTGGCCGGAGCGACTGGATACGTCGGGAGGCACGTGGTGCAGGCGCTCGCGGCGCGCGGCCATCGGGTGCGCGCGCTCGTGCGCTCCCGGGAGCGAGCTGAGCAACCGGGCGCGTTCGGGGCGCCATCCCTGGCGGGGCACGTCGACGAGTGGTGTGTCGTCGACTACAGGCATCCGTCGAGCCTCGTCGATGTGACCGACGGCGCGGATCGCCTCGTCTCGGCACTCGGAGTCACGAGGCAGAAGGCGAGTCCGTGGGATGTCGACTACCTCGGCAATCTGCGCCTCCTGGAGGATGCCGAGCGGCACGGGCTGAAGTCGTTCGCCTATGTCAACGTGCTGCACAGCGACTCCGGCACGTCGCTCACGATGCGCTCGAAGTATGCGTTCTCGCAGGCGCTGATTCGGAGTGCGGTCGCGCCGCAGATCGTCAACCCGTCCGGATACTTCTCCGACGTGTCCGACTTCCTCCGGATGGCCCAGCGCGGCATCGGCTTCACCCTCGGCGCCGGCACCGCGAAGATCAATCCGATCCACGGCATAGATCTCGCCGCGTTCATCGTCGAGAAGCTGACCGGCGAGGCCGGGACGTGGGATGTCGGTGGTCCAGACATCCTCAGCTACCGCCAGCTCGAGGAGCTCGTGTTCCGCATCGTGGGACGTAAGCCCCGCATCCTGCGGGTGGGCGATGGTGCGGCTCGCAGCCTCGAGTGGGCGGCGGATCGCGGCTCCCCACGACTGGGGAACCTCACGCGGTTCTTCCTCGAGTCCCTCGCCGTCGACGCGGTGGGCGAGCCGTTCGGGGAACACCGCCTGGAACCGTACCTGAGGTCGCTGCTCACTGCCGGTTGAGCTCGTCGAAACCGGGGACCGTGGGCATGGCATCCGATCTGTACGCGCTGCCGCCGGTCCACCCGCATAGTGCCGAGCCACCCGCGTAGTTGCGGCAGGATGCGGGTGGCTCGCCGAGAAGGGAAGTGCTAGCCGAGCAGCCAGGCCGCGGCGTTGCGCAGGATCGCTAGGTGCTCGGGGAAGTCGTACGATGCGGCGTCGTGCCCGAGCGCGTCGTAGACGACGCGCGCATCCCCATGGCGGTGCGCCCACAGCACCGGATGCCTGCTGCCCTCGAACTCGTGCCAGGCGAGTTGCTGCGAACGCGGTGAGATCCGCAGCTTCGAGTAGCGCTCGTCGTTCACGTCGAAGTCGCGGATGCCGGCGGTGATCGGGTGGGCATCCGTCGCCACCTCGATGTGGGCGAGCGAGTAGGGCGGATGCATGCTGGTGCCGCGCACCCAGATGCCGCCGAGAATGGATTCCCACTCGGGCATATAACCGAAACTGGTGCTTGTCACGTGGAGTGCGAGCACCGGACGACCCCTGCCCACGTGCGCGAGCAGGCCGTCGCGGGTGGCGGCATCCGCATTCGAGGGCGGTTGCGGCTCGCGCTCATCCGAGGCCTCCACCACCGCGCGCTCCTCCGCGGTGCGGCCGGCGCCCACGTTGAGCACGAGAAGGTCGACGTCGTTCGCAGGCTCGGCGAGCGAGGCGAGTCGCACATCCACGTCTTCGGCGACAGTCACCGCGTGGCCGGCTTCACGGAACACGTCCGCGACTCGGGCCGAGGTTTCGGCGAACGGATGCCACGGGTCGGCGTATCGATCGCTTCCGCAGACGACGAGAATGTTCGCGCTCATGGAGTCTCCTGCTCTGCACCGACCTGCTCTGCACCGACCGCTGCTCGACACGAGTCGCTGCGGAACGGCACCGGTGTCTGCGTCCCACTCGCTGCCCAACGGTACCGGTGCGTCCAACCTGCTGCCCGAACCCGTCCGTCGGCGTCAACCGGCTTGCGCGGCTCGCGAGTCAGCCTATGCTAGACCGGCAACCGCTTTCCTGTGCCCTATGCGGGGTTAGACCGGCCGGGGGCTGAGCGCCGCGGACGCACCCTGCGACCTGACGCGCCAGGTGCGAGACGGGAATCGTGAAGCGGCATCCGACGAAGGGACAGAGCATGACGACGGCGTCCGCAGCCACCAGACGACTCACCTCGGACCAGCGCAGCGCGTTCGCCGCGTCGCTGCTCGGCTGGATGATGGATGCCTTCGACTACTTCATCGTCGTGCTCGTGTACGCGGACATCGCCGCCGAGTTCCACGTGACGCTGGAGCAGATCGCATTCCTCACCACGATCACGCTCGTCATGCGTCCGGTCGGCGCGTACCTCTTCGGGCTCTGGGCCGACCGCGTCGGGCGGCGCATCCCGTTGATCGTCGACGTGTGCTTCTACTCGCTCGTCGGATTCCTCTGCGCGTTCGCACCGAACTTCACGGTGCTGTTCATCCTGCGGCTGCTCTACGGCATCGGCATGGGTGGCGAGTGGGGCCTGGGCGCCGCGCTCACGATGGAGAAGGTGCCGCGCGAGCGTCGCGGGTTCTTCTCGGGCATCCTGCAGGCTGGATACTCGGCCGGATACCTGCTGGCCGCTCTCGCCTTCTTGCTGGTGCACTCGGCCCTCGGCCTGAACTGGCGCTGGCTGTTCGTGCTCAGCATCGTTCCCGCGCTGATCAGCCTGATCATCCGCACGCGGGTGAAGGAGTCGGAGGTGTGGGAGACGACCCGCGACCGCATGCAGAAGAAGAACACGTCGATCAAGGCCGTGTTCTTCAACGCCAAGGTGGTCCGCCGCTTCGTGTACCTCGTGCTGCTCATGGCGGCCTTCAACTGGATGTCGCACGGCACGCAAGACATCTACCCGACGTTCCTGAAGTCCACCGGGAACGGCGGCGCGGGCCTCGACGCGGCGACGGCGGGCTGGATCGCCGTCGTCTACAACATCGGCGCCATCGTCGGATGCATCGCGCTCGGCTCGCTCTCGGACCGCTGGGGACGCAAGGCCACGATCATCCTCGGCGCGGCACTCACCCTGCCGATCATCCCGATCTTCGCGTTCTCGCACACCGCCGGGCTGCTGTGCCTGGGATCCGCACTCATCCAGTTCACGACGCAGGGCGCATGGGGCGCCATTCCGGCGCACCTGAACGAGATGTCGCCGAACGCGATCCGCGGGTTCTACCCGGGCGTGACGTATCAGCTCGGCAATGTGATCGCGGCGTTCAATCTGCCCATCCAACAGTCGCTGGCCGCGCACATCGGCTACCCGTGGGCGATGACCATCACGGTGGCCGGCGCGGCGATCGCGGTCATCCTGCTCACGGCGTTCGGCACGCACGCGAAGGGTGTCGACTTCAACGCCGAGGAACCGGATGCCGTGGCCGCGGGCGCTGCGGTACGCCCCGCCGAAGCCTGAGCCGCGCTCGCCGACAGCCTGAGTCGCGCTCGTCCACAGCCTGAGCCGCGCTCGTCGACAGCCTGAGCACGATCGGAGAAGCATCGGGTGGAGGGCACGCATAGCCTGGGCACCATGAACGCGACCACGTCCACGATCTCGGCGCAGGCATCCGACTCTGCACTGCCGCACGAACCCTCGGTGACCGCCGACACGCACGACACCATCCGGGTGCATGGTGCACGTGAGAACAACCTGAAGAACGTCGACGTCGAACTGCCCAAGCGCAAGCTCACGGTGTTCACAGGGGTGTCGGGATCCGGCAAGAGCTCCCTGGTGTTCGCGACGATCGCGGCGGAGTCGCAGCGGCTCATCAACGAGACCTACAGCGCGTTCGTGCAGGGCTTCATGCCGTCGCTCGCGCGCCCCGACGTCGACGTGCTCGAGGGGCTCACCACCGCCATCACCGTCGACCAGGAGCGCATCGGATCGGACCCGCGCTCCACGGTCGGCACCGCGACAGACGCGAACGCGATGCTGCGCATCCTGTTCAGCCGGCTCGGGGAGCCGCACATCGGATCGCCACAGGCGTACTCGTTCAACGTGGCCTCCGTGAGCGGCAGCGGCGCCGTCACGATCGACCGCGCACAGGGCGGTCAGACCAAGGAGCGCCGCAGCTTCAGCATCACCGGCGGCATGTGCCCGCGGTGCGAGGGACGCGGCACCGTGCAGGACTTCGACCTCACCCGGCTGTACGACGCCGGCAAGTCGCTCGACGAGGGCGCGCTGCTCGTGCCGAACCACACGCGGGACAGCTGGTACGTGCGCATCTACCGCGAATCCGGCTTTCTCGACCCGGCCAAGCCGATCGCGAAATACAGCAAGCGCGAGCTGAACGACCTGCTCTACAGGGATCCGACGCGTATCAAGGTCAACGGCATCAACGTCTGGTACATGGGGCTGATCCAGCGCATCCAGCAGTCGTTCCTCTCCAAGGATCTCGATGCGATGCAGCCGCACATCCGCGCGTTCGTCGAGCGCGCGATCACGTTCGGCACGTGCCCGGAGTGCGGTGGGACGCGCCTGAACGAGGGCGCTCGGTCGTCCAAGATCGACGGGGTCAGCATCGCGGATGCCTGCGGCATGCAGATCACGGACCTCACGGAGTGGGTGCGCGGCTTCGTCACCCGCGCGACCGGATCCACCGGCTCCGGCGCTGGTGACGCCGCCGCAGCAGCCCCGGCCGATCCGGAGGACGACGCCCGGTTCCGACCGCTCGCACCTCTGCTCAAATCCCTCCTGCACCTGCTCGAGTCGTTCGTCGAGATCGGACTCGGGTACCTGTCGCTCGACCGCTCGTCCGGCACGCTCTCCGGCGGTGAGGCCCAGCGCACCAAGATGATCCGCCACCTCGGCTCTGCGCTCACGGACGTGACCTACGTGTTCGACGAGCCGAGCATCGGCCTGCACCCGCACGACGTGCAGCGCATGAACCGGCTGCTCTTGCGGCTGCGCGACAAGGGCAACACGGTGCTCGTCGTCGAGCACAAGCCGGAGCTGATCGAGATCGCCGACCACGCGGTCGACCTCGGTCCCGGAGCCGGGGCGGCGGGCGGATCCATCTGCTTCGAGGGAACCGTCGACGGCCTGAGAGTCAGCGACACGGTCACCGGCCGCCATCTCGGCGACCGGGCGCGGCTCAAGGAGTCGGTGAGGCGGGCATCCGGTGCCCTCGAGGTGCGCGGAGCGAACACGCACAACCTGCAGAACGTCGACGTCGACATCCCGCTCGGCGTGCTCGTGGTCGTCACGGGCGTGGCCGGTTCGGGAAAGAGCTCGCTCATCACGGGATCCGTGTCGCCGCGCGAGGGCGTCGTGACGGTGGATCAGACGCCGATCAAGGGGTCGCGGCGCAGCAATCCGGCGACGTACACCGGGCTGCTCGATCCCATCCGCAAGGCATTCGCGAAGGCGAATGGCGTGAAGCCGGCGCTGTTCAGCTCGAACTCGGAGGGCGCGTGCCCGGTCTGCAACGGCGCTGGCGTGATCTACACCGACCTCGGCATCATGGCGACGGTGCAGACCACGTGCGAGGAGTGCGGCGGCAAGCGCTTCAGTGCTGAGGTGCTCGAGTACACGCTGGGTGGCAAGAACATCAGTGAGGTGCTCGGCATGTCGGTGCTCGAGGCGCGCGAGTTCTTCTCCGCCGGGCCCGGGCGAACGCCGGCGGCAGCGGCCATCCTCGACCGGCTCGCGGATGTCGGCCTCGGCTACCTCACGATCGGCCAGCCGCTCACGACCCTCTCCGGCGGAGAGCGGCAGCGGCTCAAGCTCGCCACGCACATGGGGGAGAAGGGCGGCGTGCTCATCCTCGACGAGCCCACGACCGGACTGCACCTCGCGGATGTCGAACAGCTCCTCGCCCTGCTCGACCGGCTCGTCGACAGCGGCAAGTCGGTGATCGTCGTCGAGCATCACCAGGCCGTGATGGCCCATGCAGACTGGATCATCGACCTCGGACCGGGCGCCGGCCACGACGGCGGCCGCATCGTGTTCGAGGGTTCGCCGGCGGACCTCGTCGACAGCCGCTCCACGCTGACCGGCGAGTACCTCGCGGAATATGCAGCCGGCTGAGTCGATGTAGGGCGCATCCCTCCGCCGACGGGCGGGCACGAAGTCGACGAGCGGGCACGAAGTTGACGAGCGGGCACGAAGTCGACGAGCGAGCACGAAGTCGACGAGCGGGCACGAAGTCGACGAGCGGGCACGCGGCCGTCGAGCGAGCACGTTGCGGGCGTCCGTTGCGTGCTCGCTCGACGATATCGGCCCGACGCGCCGGTTCGTCCGGCGTGACCGCCAAGAACCGTGACCCCTAACAACGTTGTCGTGCGCGGCGCAAGCTGGTATCGTCTCGGTAAGCGCTTTCCAAGGCGAAATCCGTAGACGGTACGACGAAAGAGAACCACGGTGTCAGAGTCGACAATCGGCATCATCATGAACGGCGTCTCCGGGCGCATGGGCTATCGGCAGCACCTTGTGCGCTCGATCCTCGCCATCCGCGAGCAGGGCGGCGTCGAGCTGTCCGACGGGAGCCGCGTGCAGGTCGAGCCGCTGCTGGTCGGCCGCAACGAGGCGAAGCTCGCCGAGCTCGCCCAGCGCCACGGGCTGGAGCACTACACGACCGACCTCGATGCGGCACTCGCGGATGACCGGTGGCAGGTGTACTCGGACTTCCTTGTGACGAAGGCACGGGCATCCGCTCTGCGTAAGGCGATCGCCGCTGGGAAGGCCATCTACACCGAGAAGCCCACGGCCGAGACGTTCGAGGAGGCGCTCGAGCTCGCCCGTCTGGCCGACGAGGCCGGCGTGAAGAACGGCGTCGTGCACGACAAGCTCTACCTGCCCGGTCTGCGCAAGCTGCGCCGGCTGATCGACTCCGGCTTCTTCGGACGCATCCTCTCGGTGCGCGGAGAGTTCGGCTACTGGGTCTTCGAGGGCGACTGGATGCCTGCCCAGCGGCCGAGCTGGAACTACCGCACCGAAGACGGCGGCGGCATCATCGTCGACATGTTCCCGCACTGGAACTACGTGCTGGAGTATCTTTTCGGCCGCGTGGAGTCCGTGTACGCGCGGGCGGTCACGGAGATCCCGGAGCGCGTCGACGAGCAGGGGCACCGGTACAAGGCGACTGCGGATGACGCGGCCTACGCCGTCTTCGACCTCGCCGGCGGCATCACGGCCCAGCTCAACTCGAGCTGGACGACGCGCGTGAACCGTGACGAGCTGGTCGAGTTCCAGGTGGACGGCACGCTGGGCAGCGCCGTCGTCGGGCTGTTCGGCTGCAAGATCCAGCCGCGGAACGCGACGCCGCGGCCCACGTGGAACCCGGACATCCCCGACACCCACGACTACGCGAGCGACTGGCACGAGGTGCCGGACACCGAGGTGTTCGAGAACGGCTTCAAGGTGCAGTGGGAGGAGTTCATCCGCCACATCGCCGAGGACGCGCCGTTCCCGTACGACCTGCTCTCCGGAGCGCGCGGCGTGCTCATGGCGGAGAAGGGACTGGAGAGCTCCGCGACCGGTGCGCGTGTGGACATTCCGGCCGTCACCCCGGAGAGCCTGCGCGAACTGGCAGGAGTCGTGCGATGACCGACCTGCTGCTCGTCGCATCCGACGGGACGCTGCGCACCGAGCCGCTCGTGGAGCACGAGGCGACGCTGCCGCCCGCTACGCCGCTCAAGTCGCGGGTCGCGTATGCCGCGGCCCACGTCATCCCGAAGCCGTATGCCGAGAACGTGCCGGGTGCGCCAGCCGACCTCGACTGGGATGCGACGCTCGCGTTCCGGCATCACGTGTGGTCGCAGGGCCTCGGCGTGGCGGACGCGATGGACACGGCGCAGCGCAACATGGGGCTGGATGCCGCGGCGACGCGGGAACTGATCGCTCGCAGTGCGAAGGAGGCGGCATCCGTCGGCGGTGCGCTCGTCGTCGGGGTCAACACTGACCACGTCGACGACGAGGTGATCCCGCTCGACGCCGTGATCGATGCCTACCTGCAGCAGCTGCAGTCCACCGAGGATGCCGGTGCCGGCGTCGTGCTCATGGCCTCGCGTCACCTCGCGCGTGCCGCGCAGTCGCCGGCGGACTACGAGCGCGTCTACAACGCCGTGCTGCAGCGCGCGAGCGGCCCGGTCGTGCTGCACTGGCTGGGGGAGGCGTTCGACCCGGTGCTGAAGGGATACTTCGGCGACACGTTCGAGGTGGCGGCCGACACGCTCATCCGCATCATCGAGGCGAACGGCGACAAGGTCTCCGGCGTGAAGATGAGCCTGTTGGATGCCGACGCCGAGATCTCCGTGCGATCCCGCCTCCCCGAGACCGCCACGATGTTCACCGGCGACGACTTCAACTACGTCGACCTGATCGCCGGAGACGGCAGTGAGCGTCCCGGCCACTACTCGAACGCCCTGCTCGGAGCCTTCGCCGCGATCGCACCTGTTGCGTCGAGGGCCATCCGCGCGCTCGACGACGGCGACCCGGATGCCTATCAGCGCATCCTGCGCCCCACCGAGGCGCTCAGCCGGCAGGTGTTCGCCGCTCCGACGTTCTACTACAAGACCGGTGTCGCGTTCCTCAGCTGGCTGAACGGGCACCAGGAGTCGTTCACGATGGTGGGCGGCCTTCACTCGGCGCGCAGCCTTCCGCATCTCTCCGAGATCGTGCGGCTGGCGAACGGGTCGGGTGTGCTCGAGCGGCCCGAGCTCGCCGCGGCGCGGTGGGGCGGGCTGCTGGCGCTGAACGGGATCGTCGCCAGCGACGTGACGCGTGCCGAACCGGCCGTGCGGCTGGGGAGCGAAGCCGATGCCGGGGGGAGAGCGGGTTTCGGCGGGCTCAACGAGCGGGAGACGCTGAACGAGCAGGAGACGCTGAACGAGCAGGGGATCCTCAACGAGCAGGAAGCCGGGAGCGGCCGATGAACGCGCATTCCCGGTTCTCGCTCAACCAGGCGACGATCAAGCATGCGTCACTCGCCGAAGCGATCGCAGTGACGCAGGGCGCTGGCATCCAGAGCATCGGAGTCTGGCGGGAGCCTGTCGCCGACATCGGACTGGATGTCGCCACCCGCCTCATCGCCGACTCCGGCCTGCGCGTCTCCAGCATGTGCCGCGGCGGGTTCTTCACGGCCCTCGAGGGTCCGGAACGTCGCGCGGCACTGGATGACAATCGCCGCGCGATCGAGGAGACGGCCGCGCTCGCGGCGGCTGGAGCGGTCGGTTCCGCTGCCGTGCTCGTGCTCGTTGCAGGCGGCCTGCCGCACGGATCCCGCGACCTCGCGGGAGCCCGCGAGCGTGTCCGCGATGCACTGGGCGCGCTCGAGCCGTTCGCGGCATCGGCTGGGGTCACGCTCGCCGTCGAGCCGCTGCATCCGATGTTCGCGGCCGACCGTGCCGTGGTCTCCACGCTGGGTCAGGCGGTCGACCTCGCGGTCGAGGCCGGCCCGTCGGTCGGTGTCGTCGTGGACACGTATCACGTGTGGTGGGACCCGGAGGTGATCGCGCAGATCGAGCGCGCCGGGCGCCTGGGCCGCATCGCGTCGTACCAGGTGTGCGACTGGCTGACACCGCTGCCCGCCGATGTGCTGCTGGGCCGCGGCATTCCGGGTGACGGTCATATCGACTTCACGCCGCTGACTCGCGCGGTCGACGATGCCGGGTACGTCGGTGACATCGAGTGCGAGATCTTCAATGCGGAGATCTGGAGCCGGCCCTTCACCGAGGTCGCCGCTGACGTCTCCTCGGCCTTCAGCCGTGTGGTGGCAGCACAGCTCGATCCGGTCGGCTGAATTGCGGGGAATGCGCCGCCCCACCCGCGATGCGAGAGTTGACGCATGCGCGTCGTGATCGCCCCCGATTCGTTCAAGGGCTCCGCCTCGGCTGTCGAGGTGTGCCAGGCCGTCGCGGCCGGCTGGCGCGAAATTCGGCCGGACGACGAGCTCATCGAACTGCCGATGGCGGACGGCGGAGAGGGAACGCTCGACGCGTTCCTGGTCGCTGTACCGGGCGCGCACCGCGTTCCCGTGCGTGTCACGGGGCCGGACGGCCGCGTGGTGAACGCATCCTGGGTGCTCTTGCCGGCGACGCCCGAGCTGCCGGGCGGAACAGCGGTGGTCGAGCTCGCCGAGACGAGCGGTCTGCCGCTCATGGGGCGTCTGGATGCGTTGAACGCCCACACGCTCGGTTTCGGCCAGGCGATCGCCGCGGCCCTGGACCACGGCGTGTCGAGGCTGCTGCTCGGTATCGGCGGGAGCGCATCCACCGATGGCGGAGCCGGAGTACTCGTAGCGCTCGGCGCCCGGCTGCTCGATGCCGAGGGGCTGTCGGTGCTGCTGGGCGGGGGCTCGCTCTCCGCGGTGGCCGCGGTCGACCTCGGAAAGCTGCGTGCTCTGCCGCCCGGCGGGGCGCTCGTGCTCAGTGACGTGACGAATCCCTTGCTCGGCCCCAGCGGTGCGGCGAATGTCTTCGGTGAGCAGAAGGGAGCGGATGCCGCCCAGCGCGCCATCCTCGACGTCGCCCTCGCGAGCTGGTCGCGTGTGCTGCACGACGCGGGCGTCTCGATCGATCCCTCGACTCCCGGGGCCGGTGCCGCCGGCGGGACCGGCTTCGGTCTGCTCGCCTGGGGCGCGACGCTCGTCTCCGGTGCCTCGACGATCGGCGACGCGATCGGACTCGATGCCGCTCTCGTCGGCAGCGACCTGGTCATCACGGGCGAGGGACGCTACGACGCGCAGACCGATTCTGGCAAGGCGCCGGCGATTGTCGCCGCGAAAGCCAGAGCTGCCGGGGTCCCGGTGGCGCTGATCGCAGGGTCTCTGGCGGCGCACCCCGGCTCCTTCGTGGCGTCGTGTTCGTTGGCCGAGCTGGCGGGCGGAGTCGCTGACGCGATGGCGCAGCCGGCCGCGTGGATGCGCCGAGCCGGCAGCGTGCTGGCAGCAGCGAGCCGGGAGATTCCCGGTTCGGGCCAGTATCGCTCTGCTCACTGACTGTCATTGGATGTGTGAATACGAGGGCTTTGTGCCATTGCGCACCGGGCTGGGCTGGTTCAATGGTGAACCTGTCCGTGACCGTTCACGATCATTCGAAGCCGGTGTTGCCAGGTGATCCTGCCCTGATTCGTCAGCGTCGGCGATCTTCCGATATGCGGCACGGATCGCCGATAGGCGACCCTTTGCGTCGCCGCTGATCCTTCGTCCCGAGCCGGAGCCTCGTCCCGGCTCATATCTCATCACCTCTGTTCTGCGCGGCTGTCCTTGCCGCGCCCGTGATCCACTCGCCATGGGAGTGCTCTTGTCTCCGTCCACACGTGAGATCCCCACCGTCGCGCCGAGACGTTCAGTGCGACGCCGCACTGCAAAACGCACGGCGGACATCATCCACCGCTCGCTCGACGACGGTCGGGCCGTCGACGAACGACGATCGGTGTCGCCCGGCACGGGCCGACCGGTGCCCACGCCACCCCGCTCCGGAGCCGCAGACGGACCAGCGTCGGGGGTGAGGCGCAGCGCCGGCGACCGTTCGGCGGGGGCGGAGTGGCGCCGGCGCATCCTGCCGCTGCTCCTCAGGCACAAGGGGATCGTGGGGACGGCGATGGGCCTCGCCGGGGTGTACGCGGTCCTCGTCTCGATGCTGCCGTGGATCCAGCAGGTCATCGTGGACGACGCGATAGTGAGCCACAACGTGCCCGTCGTGCCGTGGCTCATCGTGATGGCGGCCGTCGGGATCGTGGTTCTCGGCCTGTCGCTTTCCTGGCGCTACCTCGGAGCGAAGGCGTCATACGTCGTGCAATACGACATGCGCAATAGCATGTACGACGCCCTGCAGAAGCTCGACTTCGCCGGTCATTCGCAGTTGCAGAGCGGCCAGCTGGTATCGCGCGCCAGTTCCGACCTGCTGTGGGTGCAGATCCTCATCGGGTGGATCCCGCAGCTGGTTGCGACGGTGTCCGGCGCGCTCGTCTCCGTTGTCGTGATGATCAGTCTTTCGCCCGTCCTCGCCGTGATCGTCGTGGCGATCATCGCGGGCGTCTTCGTCGTCACGCAGCGCATGCGCCGCAACGCCCACGCCGCAGGATGGCAGGCGCAGCAGCTCGAGGCCGACATGACCACCCAGGTGGAGGAATCCATGACGGGGGTGCGGGTGGTGCGTGGGTTCGGGCAGGAGGCGCAGGAGAGCGGCCGCCTCCACGCGGCGCTTCGGGACATGTTCCACGCGCGGGTTCGAGCGGTGCGCCTGCGCGCCCCGTTCTCGGCTTCCCTCGCGACGGGCCCGCAACTGGGTATCGCCGTGATCCTGCTGGTCGGCGGCGTCTTCGTGCTGATGGGCGACATCCAGGTGGGCGTGTTCCTGGCCTTCACCGGTTATCTCACGGGACTCGCGGGATCTGCACAGACCGCGGGCATGGTGCTCAGCAACCTGCCGCAATGTCAGGCTGCGATCGAGCGGATCGGGCAGGTGCTCGACCTGCGGCCGACCATGCCAGAGGCCGAAGAGCCGATCTCACCCGAGCGATCCGACGGCGATATCGTCTTCGACGACGTCGAGTTCCGCTATGACGGCGATGACGATCGTGCAGTGCTCGACGGCTTCAGCATGCGCGTGAGGCCGCGCGAGTCCGTGGCACTGGTCGGCACGATCGGGTCGGGCAAGTCGACGCTCATCCATCTCATCCCGCGGTTCTACGACGTGCAGGGCGGGAGCGTGCGTGTGGGCGGCGTTGACGTGCGCGACCAGCCCATCGCCGAGCTGCGGTCGCGTGTCGGCGTGGTGTTCGAGAACAGCTTCCTGTTCTCCGACACGATCGCGGCGAACATCTCCTACGGTGCTCCGGATGCCACGCCCGACGACATCCGTCGTGCCGCCCGCGCCGCTATGGCGCACGACTTCATCATGGAGACACCCGACGGCTACGACACGGTCATCGGCGAGCAGGGCATGACACTCTCCGGCGGTCAGCGGCAACGCGTCGCGCTCGCGCGGGCCATCCTGACCGATCCCGAGATCCTGCTGCTCGACGATGCGACCAGCTCGGTCGACGTGAGCGTCGAGCGCGAGATCCACGCCAACCTCGGCCCGTTCCTCGAGACGCGAACGACGATCATCATCGCCTACCGGGAATCCACGGTGCTCATGGCCGATCGCGTGGTGCTGATGGATGCCGGCCGCCTGGTCGACACCGGAACCCACGACGAGCTCTTCGAACGCAGTCCGCTCTACCGCGAACTGTTCGGCGACCTCGCCTCTGACGACGACCCGAACGCGGGCGCGCTGCTCGGCCAGGCGCGCTCCGGTGAGTTCCAGGCGACGGAGGCGGCGTGGCATCCGTCGCGTCCGTCCACTCCCGGTCTGCTGGATCTCAGCACGTCACCGGCCGTGCAGGCCCGCATCGCTGCGCTGCCGGAGTTCGACGACAGGCCGGGTGTCGACATGGCCGCCGAGGCGGACAATCGGGAACCGTTCCGGCTTGCCCGATTCCTGCGGCCATACAGCAAGGGGTTCGCGATCGGCCTCGTGTTCGTCGTGATTCAGGTGCTCATCGGACTCGTCAACCCGCTGGTCATCAGGCAGGGCGTCGACTCCGGCATGCTCGGCAGGTCCGTGCCCGCGCTGCTCGTGGTGTTCGGCATCGCCGTGTTGTTGACCGTCGCCCTGTTCTTCGACCAGAAGAACGCGCAGTTGTGGACGCAACGCACGTCGGAGCGGCTGCTTCTCGCCATGCGCACCCGCGTGTACGGGCAGTTGCAGCGGCTGGGCATCGACTTCTACGACCGCACCCAGACCGGGCGCATCATGACCAGGATGACGTCCGACATCGACTCGATCGGGCAGCTGTTCCAGACCGGCGTGATCAACCTGGTCATGGCCGTGCTCACCTTCGCCGGTATGTCCGTGGTGGTCACGGTGCTCGACTGGCGGCTCGCGCTCGTCGTGTTGTGCGTCATCCCGCTGGCCGCGCTGGTCACGTGGTGGTACCGGCGCATCGCGTCGGTCGCGTACGACGAACTGCGCGAGCGGGCATCGATGCTGAACACCAACCTCGCAGAGTCGATGGCGGGCATCCGGGTCACCCAGGCGTACCGCAGGGAGGGCCGCAACCTCGCCGACTTCGCCGCCCTTGGGCGCCAGTTCATCTGGTGGGCGCAGCGCAGTGCGTTCGCGAACGCTCTTTACGTGGCATCCGTCGAGTTCCTCTCCACCGCAGCGACGGTCGCCGTGCTCGGTGTCGGGTTCCTGCTCATCTCCATGGGCGGGCTGGGCATCGGCACGCTGCTCGCGTTCCTGCTCTATCTGGCCCAGGTGTTCGCGCCCGTGCAGCAGATGTCGACGGTGTTCGACGCCTATCAGCGCGCCAGGGCGGGACTCGTGCGCATCCGGGAGCTGCTCGCCCTGCCATCGTCGACGCCCGAGGCTGCGGATGCGCGGCCGGTCGACCGACTCCTCGGCGACATCCGCCTCGAAGGCGTCCGGCTGCGGTACGCGGGAACGAGGACGGATGCCCTGAGCTGGGTGGACCTCCACATCCCCGCCGGGCAGCGGGTGGCGTTCGTCGGCCAGACGGGTGCCGGAAAGTCGACGACCATCAAGCTGGTTACCCGGTTCTACGACCCGACGGAGGGGCGGATTCTCGTCGACGGTCGCGACCTCGAGACCCTCGACTCGGCCGCCTACCGGCATCGGCTCGGCTATGTGCCGCAGGAGCCGTTCCTGTTCACGCGGTCTGTGCGCGACAACATCGCCTACGCGGTTCCCGATGCCAGCGATGCGGAAGTCGAGGCCGCCGCCCGCATCGTGGGCGCACACGAGTTCATCTCACGCCTGCCCGGTGGCTATCACGAGATCGTGACAGAACGCGGGCGCTCGCTGTCCAACGGTCAGCGTCAGCTGATCTGCCTGGCCAGGGCGCTCATCGTCGACCCGAGGATCCTGATCCTCGACGAGGCGACGTCCAACCTCGACCTCTCCAGCGAGCGCCGTGTCGACCGGGCCATGCGACTCATTGCGAAGGGCCGAACCACCCTCGTGGTCACGCATCGGCCGCAGTCGCTGCACTGGGTGCAACGCGTGCTGGTGGTAGCAGGTGGCCGCATCATCGACGACACCACGCCCGACGACTACTTGGAGCGGATGCTCGAGCTGGCGGAGGCCTAGGCCTGCACGTTGCCGGCGTAGCGCTCGTACTGCTCCCGGATGACCGGCCGGAAGTCCGGCGTCGGCTCGGCCACCACCTCGAGAGGCCACTCCGGCCGCGTGCCCGTGAGCACCCACGCCGCCTGCACGGCGGCTCCGTTCGCCACGTATTCTCCGGGCGCGGGAACGACGACCGGTGCGTCGAATACCTGCGACGCCACGACCTGCACTGCGGGGTTGAGGGCGGCGCCGCCGACCAGCAGCAGACGCTGCTCGCGCACACCGACCGCGCGCACGGCATCCAGCCCGGCGGCGAGCCCGCTGAGCATGCCCTCCACGGCGGCACGCGCCAGGTTCTCCCGACGGCTCGAAGCGATCGACAGCCCGTGAATGCTCGCCTTCGCATCTGGGAGGTTCGGCGTGCGCTCTCCTTCGAAGTACGGGACGAGCACGACGCCCTCTGCACCGGCCGGTGCTCGAAGGGCGAGGTCTGCGAACTCCTCGAAGTCCACGTCGAGCAGGTCGGCGACGGTGCCGAGCACGCGGGCAGCGTTCAGAGTGGCGACGAGCGGCAGGAAGCGGCCGGAGGCATCCGCGAACCCGGCGACCGACCCGCTCGGGTCGGGTGTCGATACATCGGTCACCGCAAACACCGTGCCGCTCGTGCCGAGCGAGACGACCACATCACCCGATGCAGCCCCCAGTCCGAGCGCCGCCCCGGCGTTGTCCCCCGCGCCCGGACCCACCACGAGACCGGCGCGCACGGCGACAACGTCGTGCTGCTCAGCGGTCATGCCCGCCGAATCGCCGGGACCGAGCACGCGCGGCAAGACGACCGGCCCGCCCGCCGCGCCGCCGGCGGACGAGTCGTCAGGCGAGATCTCGCTGCCCGACGGTGCGCCCGGTGTACCTGCGAATCCGTCGGAGGAGACACCGGTGGCCGCCCGACCCGGTCGGCCCAGTGCCGTCTCGAAGAGGCCGAGGTCGTAGTCCTCCGCGGAGGGTGACCAGTACGCGGTTCCCGACGCATCCGACCGGTCGGTAACGAGGGCGTCGAGCTGCGGGCCGAGCGGTGACTCGTCTGCCGGCCCGTATCCGAGCAGACGCCAGGTGAGCCAGTCGTGCGGCAACGCGACCGCCGCGACGCGCGCCGCGTTCTCGGGCTCGGCATCGCGCAGCCAGCGCAGCTTCGTCGCCGTGAAGGATGCCACCGGCACCGATCCAGCGCGCCGCGCGTACTCCGCTGCGCCCACTTCGTCTGTCAGCGCGGCCGCGGCACCGGCGCTGCGGGTGTCGTTCCAGAGCAGTGCGTTGCGGATGACGCGACCCTCGGCATCCAGTACCACCATGCCGTGCTGCTGGCCGCCGATCGAGATCGCGGCGACGTCGTCGAGTCCGCCGGCATCCGCGATCGCCGCGCCCAGCGCCGACCACCACGCTGCCGGGTCGACCTCGGTGCCGTCCGGATGCGACGCTCGGCCCGAGCGCACGAGCGCCCCGGTCTCGAGGTCGCGGATCACGACCTTGCAGCTCTGCGTCGAGGAGTCGACGCCCGCGATCAGTGTCATGGGTTGATCCTTACGGCTGAGGGTCGGGTTTGGCCCGCCGACTTGAAGCGAGACTAGGTGTTCAGGCCGAGACCGGGCGCTGTGCACCTAGTCTCATCGCGAACACCTAGTCTCGCGGTCTGGCCCGTCGGCGCATCCCGCGGAGTGGCCGGGATGCGCCGATGCGAAGTGAGGTTTCGGTGCAGCTCAGCGCGCGCCGAGCAGGTGCTCGGTCGCCAGCTGCTGCAGGCGCACGAACCCGAAGCCCTTGCCGCCGAAGTACGCGTCGGTGTCGAAGTCCTCGTACGCGCTGCGGTCGGCCGTCAGTGCGGCCACGGTCTCGCCGTCGTTCAGCGTCGGCTGCTCGAGCTCGGCCACCTTCGCCGCGGCGAGCGCCTCCTGCACCTCGGGGTCGGCGCGGAAGGCCGCTGCGCGCTCCTTGAGCAGCAGGTACGTGGCCATGTTCGCCTTGGCCGAGTCCCACACGCCGCTGAAGTCCTCGGTGCGGCTCGGCTTGTAGTCGAAGTGCCGGGGACCGTTGTACGCGGGGCCGCCATTGGGGCCGCCGTTCTCGAGCAGGTCGACGAGGGCGAAGGCGTTGTGCAGGTCACCGTGGCCGAACACGAGATCCTGGTCGTACTTGATCGAGCGCTGCCCGTTCAGGTCGATGTGGAACAGCTTGCCGTGGTACAGCGCCTGGGCGACTCCGGCGGCGAAGTTCAGGCCGGCCATCGTCTCGTGGCCCACCTCGGGGTTGAGGCCGACGAGCTCCGGGTGCTCCAGCGAGTCGATGAACGCGAGTGCGTGGCCGACCGTGGGCAGCAGGATGTCGCCGCGCGGCTCGTTCGGCTTCGGCTCGATCGCGAACCGGATGTCCCAGCCCTGCGACAGCACGTGGTCGCCGAGGAAGTCGACGGCCTCCTTGTAGCGGGCGAGCGCCGCCTGGATGTTCTTGGCCGAGTCGTACTCCGCGCCCTCACGGCCGCCCCACATGACGAACGTCTTCGCGCCGAGCTCGACGCCGAGTTCGAGCTGCCGCAGCACCTTGCGGATCGCGAACCGGCGCACCTGGCGGTCGTTGGAGGTGAACCCGCCGTCCTTGAACACAGGCGCGGAGAACAGGTTGGTGGTGACCATCGGGATGATCAGGCCGGTGTCCGCCAGCGCCTGCTTGAGGCGGTCGATCTGCTTCTGGCGCTCAGCATCGCTGGATCCGAAGGCGAACAGGTCGTCGTCGTGGAAGGTCAGGCCGTATGCGCCCAGCTCGCTGAGCTTCTCGACGGCTTCGACGACGTCGAGGGGCGGCCGGGTCGGGCCGCCGAAGGGATCGGTGCCGTTGTAGCCGATGGTCCAGAGACCGAACGAGAACTTGTCTTCGCGGGTGGGCGTGACTGTCATGGAGGACATCCTTCAGCGTCGTCGATGATTTGTTGTGCGGCCAAACATATCAGATCGTGGGCGAGGGGTCGAGAGGTTGTCTGCCGACCGGTGCGGGGCCTACCGAGGCGCCGGGTACGAGCGTGCAGGCCAGACGTACCTGAGTCGGCGGCCCATCGCGACCCTCGAGCCGGTCGATCAGCGCGTCGGTCGCCAGGCGCCCGAGTTCGCCGCCCGGTGCTTCGTAGGTGCTCAGGGGAGGGTCGGCGAGGGCAGACATCGCCGTGGCATTCCCGACGCCGACCACCGAGATGTCGCCCGGCACCCGCACCCCCCGATGCCGGAGCCCGTTCATCAGCGCGTACGTCGCCTCGTCGTGCATGCCGATGACGGCTGTGGCTCCTGGAGCGCGCCGGGTGATCTCGTCGGTGATCGAGAGGATGGATGCCCGATCGTGCGTGACGCGGAACACCGTGCCGGTAATTCCCCGCTCGGCAGTCGCCTCGCGGAAGGCCTGCTCGGCGCGGATGGGCGGACTGTATCCGGCCAGCGGCGTGCCACTGAGATCCTCGATGATCAGGCTGATCTCGCGGTGATCGAGCGACGCGAGATCGTCGACGGCCTGTTCGATGGAGCGCTCGAAGTCGATGTCGACGTAATCGATGCCGTCGAGCTCTCTCGTGCGGCCGATCAGTGCGAACGGAGCGCCGGCCCGCTGCAGGTGGCTGACCCGCTCGTCTTCCATCTGCACCTCCATCAAGATGACGCCGTCTGCGAAGCCCGCCTGGATGAGCGAGGCGATCTCGGCCGACACGTTGTCACTATGGATCGGCCACAGCACGAGGCTGTAGCCGCGTTCCTCGGCCGCAGTGGCCGCGGCATCCACGAACGAGTGCGGATGCCGGTGGTCGAGCAGGGGGTAGATCAAGGCGAGTACGCGCGACTTGCGACTGGCAAGCGCTCTCGCCATCGAATTCCGGCGGTAGCCGAGCTCCTCGATGGCGCTCAGCACCCGCTCGCGAGTCTGCGGCGTGACCGGCTTGGTGTTGTTGACCACGAACGACACGGTCGAGATCGAGACCTTGGCGTGGTCCGCCACCTGCTGCATCGTGACCACGGCCACCGCCCTTCTGGTTGCGCTCCGGGCAAGTATCGCACCGAGGCGAGGCGATTTTGGTAAAGCGCTTGACTCTGATGGCCGATCGTGCGCAGAATGCCTGAAAGCACTTGCCGGAAGTTCCTCCCAGACCGTCCGGTTTTTCTTTTGGCATCCCGGTCAAGCGCTTGACCTCGCCGTCCCCCGATGGCGAAGACCTTCGAAGAACACAAGACCTTTTCCTCAAAGAAGCAAAGGAGCTCACTCGTGAAGAAGTCACGCATCATCGCGACGATCGCCGGGGCGGCCGTCGTCTCGCTGTCGCTGGCGGCCTGTTCGTCGGGATCCGGTGGCTCGGGCGGCAAGCAGACCCTCACGGTCGAGGACTATTACTCCGCGAACCCGAGCATGAGCGGATACAACTCGATCTACAAGGACTGCGGCACCGAGGTCGGCGTCAAGGTGAACCCGGTGCACGTCGCCGGCGCATCCCTGATTCAGAAGGTGCTGCAGCAGGCATCGTCGAAGACGCTGCCCGACGTGCTCATGCTCGACAACCCCGATGTGCAGCAGATCGCCGCCACGGGAGCCCTGGCGCCGCTGAAGAACTTCGGTGTCACCGTGCCGAGCGGTGACGTACCCGCCGTGGTCAAGGCCGGCACCTACAAGGGCCAGGTCTACGGCCTCGCTCCGGTGATCAACTCCATCGCGTTGTACTACAACGTCGACTTGCTGAAAGCCGCCGGCGTCACCCCGCCCAAGACATGGGACGAGCTCAAGGCTGCGGCGCTCAAGCTCACGGATGCCAGCAAGGGCCAGTACGGGTTCGCCATGAGCAACATCAACACCTACGAGGGCACCTGGCAGTTCCTGCCGTTCTTCTGGACCAACGGCGGCAACGAGAAGAACATCAACACACCGGAAGCAGCCCAGGCGTTGCAGCTCGACGTCGACCTCCAGAACGACGGCTCCATGTCGAAGAGCTCGGTGAACTGGAGCCAGCAGGATGTCAACAACCAGTTCGTCGCGGGCAAGGCGGCGATGATGATCAACGGTCCGTGGCAGCTGCCGGTGCTCAACTCCACGAAGGGGCTCAACTTCGCGAGCGTGCCGATCCCGACGCGCACCACTTCTCAAAAGGTCGTTTCGCCGCTCGGCGGTGAGACCTACAACGTGCCGCAGACCGGTGACAAGACCAAGATGGGCCTCGCCGCCAAGTTCGTCGCATGCCTGAACAAGCCGGCCACGCAGCTGAAGATCGCGAAGATCTCGGGCAACGTGCCCGCCGATGAGGCGTCGGCGGCGACGTGGGCGAAGTCGCACCCGCAGGTCGAGTCGTTCGTCCAGACGGTGAAGACGGCACGTGCCCGCACAGCGGAGCTGGGACCGAAGTGGCCCACCGCCGCGACTGCCATCTACACCGCGGTGCAGCTGGCGCTGACCGGCAAGGCGAGCCCGCAGGCCGCGCTCCAGCAGGCGCAGGCGCAGAACAAGTAGGTGTCAGATGCGGGCGGCGGCGGAGTCTGTACCGCCGCCGCCCGCATGAACCGCAAAGGAGCGTGACATGACCTCAGCGCAGGCCGGCATCGACCGGCGCACCGCGTCCCCGGCCCGCCCGAGCGGCGCACCCCGGCGGCGGCACCACCTCGGCCGCTATCTCACCAGATGGCTGTTCGTGGCGCCGGCGATCCTCTTCGTGCTGGTGTTCTTCGGCTATCCGATCGTGCAGAACGTGCTGATGTCGCTGCAGGACTACACGACAGCGACCTTCTACACCGGCGTAGCCCCGTGGGTCGGGATCGCCAACTACGCCGCCGTGTTCAGCAACCCGATCTTCCTGACCACCGTGATCAACACCGCGCTGTTCACGATCGGCTCGATCGTGCTGCAGTTCGGCATCGGACTGGGCCTCGCACTCTTCTTCAAACGACACTTCCCGCTGAGCGGATTCCTGCGGTCGCTTCTGCTGCTGCCGTGGCTGTTGCCGCTGATCGCCTCCGCTGCGGTCTGGAAATGGATCCTCGATCAGGGCAGCGGTGCGCTGAACCAGTTCCTGGGCGTCTTCGGCATCCATGCGGTGCCATGGCTGGTAAGCCCTGACCTGGCGCTGATCGCCGTGATCGGCGTCAACGTGTGGCTGGGCATCCCGTTCAACACGACCATCCTTTACACGGGCCTGCAGTCCGTGCCGGAGGAGCTGTACGAGGCGGCGGCGCTCGACGGAGCCGTCGGGTGGCGGGCGTTCTGGCACATCACGTGGCCGAGCATCCGTTCCGTGGTCAGCGTCGTCATCGTGCTGGGGGTGGTGTACACACTCAAGGTCGTCGACATCATCCTGGGCCTCACCGGCGGAGGACCGGCGAACTCTACCGAAACCCTCGCCACCTGGGCCTATCACAACTCGTTCGTGAAGTTCGCGTTCGGCCAAGGCGCCGCGATCAGCAACGTGCTGATCGTGGTATCGCTGCTCTTCGCGATGGTCTATCTGTACATGAACCGCAAGGGGGTCGACGAATGACCGCGACGCAGGCAATGGTGCTGCCGGCCAGCACGCGCGCCGAGCACAGACACCACCGCCCGAAGTGGCCGATGACGGTGCTCGGCATCATCTTCCTGGCCATCATGGTCTTCCCGGTCTATTGGATGATCAACAGCAGTCTGCAGGCGAACTCCGGTGCCGCGAACACCGACTGGATCCCGCTCCACCCGACGTTCGACGGGTACGCTCAGGCGATCCAGCAGCAGGGCGGCAACCTGGTGACGAGCCTCATCATCGCGGTGAGCACGGTGGTGCTGACGCTTGTCGTCGCCACCCCAGCCGCCTACGGCCTCGCCCGATTCCGCATGAAGGGGATGACCGCTTTCGTCTTCGTGCTGCTGATCACGCAGATGATCCCCACCATCGTGATCGCCAACGCGCTGTACACGCTGTTCAACGACTGGGGACTGCTCAACTCGTATCTCGGCCTGATCCTGGCCGACAGTGCTGCGCAGATCCCGTTCGCGATCATCCTGATGCGGGCGTTCATGGCATCCATCCCGCAGAGCCTTGTCGAGGCCGCGCTCGTGGACGGCGCGAACAACTTCAGGGCGTTCCTCTCGATCGTCGTGCCGATCAGCAAGAACGCGATCATCACGGCCGCGCTGTTCACGTTCCTGGGGGCGTGGGGCGACTTCCTGTTCGCGCTGACACTGACCAGTACGCCCGCAGTGCGACCGATCACGCTCGGCATCTACAACTACATCGGGGCGAACGTGTCCGCGTGGGGGCCCGTCATGGCTACCGCGGTGATCGCATCCATTCCCGCCGGAGTGCTGCTCATCCTGGCCCAGAAGTACATCGCGGCGGGCGCATTGGGCGGCGCCATCAAGTAGCACTCGCACGAAAGAGCAGCTGTCGCACGAGATGCGGCGAGAGGTCGGCAGCGGTGTGCCCGGCGCCGCATCTCGAGAAGAGAATTCGATGAAGGAGAAACACATGGACACCACCGCATCGACCCCCCTGCGGGTCGTCGTCTGGGGAGAGAACCGCCACGAGCAGGTCGAAGCGCATGTCGCCGAGCTCTACCCCGACGGCATGCACAACGCCATCAAGGCGGGCATCGAGGAGAACCTGGGAGACCGCGTCTCCGTCACGACGGCTCTGCTCGACGACCCGGAGCACGGACTCACCGAGGAGCGGCTGGCGCAGACGGATGTGCTCACCTGGTGGGGGCATGCGGCGCACGGCGAGGTCTCCGACGAGGTCGTCGAGCGCGTGCACCGGCACGTGCTCGAGGGCATGGGCCTGGTCGTGCTGCACTCCGGGCACTGGTCGAAGATCTTCCAGAAGCTGATGGGCACGACGTGCACCCTGCGGTGGCGCAGCGAGAACGATCGCGAGCTGGTGTGGACGGTCGACCCGACGCATCCGATCGCGCAGGGTGTGCCGCATCCGATCGAGATCCCGCAGCAAGAGATGTACGGCGAGCAGTTCGACGTGCCGCGGCCCGACGAGATCGTCTTCATCAGCTCGTTCACCGGGGGCGAGGTGTTCCGCAGCGGCATCACGTACCGCCGGGGCAACGGCAAGATCTTCTACTTCAGCCCCGGCGACCAGGACTTTCCCGTCTACCACCACAAGGATGTTCGCCGCGTGATCGCGAACGGGGTCGCATGGGCGGCATCCGATCGTCCGAGCCGCGCTCTGCCGACGCTGTTGCGCTACGAGTCCGGCGACTTCTTCAACGGGCACGGCTACCAGGGCGCGCTGCACAACAACGACACGGACGACGCGGCATGAACGCCTTCGCGCGCGTGACGGGCGAGGGGCCACTGCGGGTGGTGCTCGTCGGTGCGGGGAACATGGGGCGGGCGTGGATGCGCGTGCTCGGCGAATCGCCGGACGTCGCGCTCGTCGGCCTCGTCGACCTCGATGTCGACCTGGCCCATCGTGCCGCGACCGAGCACGGGCTCGACGTGGTCGTCGGCGCGGCGCTGGCCGAGGTGGCGGCCGCATCGGGCGCGCAGGCCGTCATCGATGTGACTGTGCCGCCCGCGCACCACGCGGTGAACACGGAGGCGCTCTTCCTCGGGCTTCCGGTGCTGTGCGAGAAGCCGATTGCGCCGACCGTCGCCGAGACGCTGTCGCTGATCGCCGCGGAGGAGGTGTCTGGGCAGTTACTGATGACGAGTCAGTCCCGACGGTACTATCCGCAACTGGCACGATTGAAGGCCGTCGTCGCATCGCTCGGCGAGGTCGGGTTCGTCACGACGGAGTTCTTCAAGGGGCCGCATTTCGGCGGCTTCCGTGACGAGATGGAGCATCCGTTGCTGGTCGACATGGCGATCCACGCCTTCGACGTGGCCCGTTACCTGCTCGACGCCGATCCGGTCTCCGTCGATTGCCGCACGTTCAATCCGGCGTGGAGCTGGTACCGGGGAGACGCCGCCGCTGCGGCCACCTTCGTGTTCGACGGTGGCACGCGCTTCGCCTACACGGGCAGCTGGTGCAGCACGGGCCTCGAGACGTCGTGGAACGGCTCCTGGCGGATCAGCGGGCCGCGAGGCAGCGCGACGTGGGACGGCGAGGGCGAGCCGCGCGTCGAGTACGCGGACGGCACCGCCTCGCCGGACCCGGATGCCGGTGCTGGGCGGCCGGAGATCGCGGGCGCCCTGGACGAGTTCGTCGAAGCGCTCCGAACGGGTGTGACGCCGTCTGGTGACGTGCACTCCAACGTCTACAGCCTCGCGATGGTGGAGGCCGCGGTGCGTTCGGCAGCCGAGGTGCGAACCGTGCTGCTCGCCGACGTGCTCGAGGATGCGTACGTGCAGGCGCTCGCCGACGAGAGCCGCGCCGACGTGCGCGAAGCGCTCCAATCCTGGGGCTCCGCCGCGCGCCTCGGATAACCCGAGCGTCCACACCCACCCCGAGGGTGCGCGTTCTTCCGCGCGAGGAACCCGCACCCTCGGGCGCACGAACGCGCTCGTTCGGCGAGAGGAACGCGCACCCTCGGGCACTCGTCACCGACCCCGTACGGGTGACATGCGGTGCACCTTGACGGAACGGCCGAACATCTTCTATGGTCGTCGAAGCGGTTCGATTAATTCGAGCCGGTTCGCGCGCTCGTACTCGATCAGACGAGGGAGCCCGTGTCGACCCAACGGCCCCCACGAAGGAGTGAGATGCAGCGGGATCAAGCGTCCGGGCGCTACGAAGCGCTGATCGCCTCGGTGAAGGCAGGCGTACGGTGACCACGCAAGCGGTTCTCCAGGAAGCGGCGTCATCGGAGCTCGCGCACCGTAAGGAGCCCAAGTCCTCCAGAGTCGATCGGCGTCGCCGGGGCGGCAAGAAGTCGTTCACGATGTTCCTCTGCATCGCGCCGTTGCTCGTGCTGGTTTTCGTGTTCTCCTACCTGCCGCTCTACGGCTGGATCTTCTCGCTGTACGACTACCAGCCGGCGCTCGGCCTCAAGGGCAGCGCGTTCGTGGGGCTCCAGTGGTTCCAGATGCTGGTCAGCTCACCCACCCAGATGGCGCAGATCGTGCAGGTGCTCGCCAACACGCTCGCGATGAGCTTTCTGGGCATCCTCACCTCGTTCCTGCCGATTGTGTTCGCCGTCTTCCTCAACGAGGTCAAGGCGCCGTGGTTCCGCAACGTGGTGCAGACGCTGACGACGCTTCCCAACTTCATCTCCTGGGTGCTCGTCTACATGATCGCGTTCTCGCTGTTCTCCAGCTCGGGGCTCGTGAACAGCGTGCTCACGGACTCCGGAATCATCACGACGCCGGTCAAGTTCCTCGACTCCGGCCAGCACGTGTGGCTCACGATGCTGCTCTGGAGCCTCTGGAAGGGCCTCGGCTGGGGCGCCATCATCTACCTCGCTGCCATCACAGGCATCGACCCCAGCCTGTACGAGTCGGCGAAGATCGACGGTGCCGGCCGGTTCCAGCTCATGCGGCACATCACGATCCCACAGCTGATGCCGACCTATGTCGTGCTGCTGATGCTGTCGGTCGCGAACCTGCTCAACAACGGCATGGACCAGTACTACGTGTTCCAGAACGCGTTCAACATGCAGCACATCCAGGTGCTCGACCTCTACGTCTACAACGTGGGCATGACCGGCAACAACCTGTCGCTGGCGACGGCGATCGGCATGCTCAAGAGCCTGATCTCGGTCATTCTGCTCATCTCCGTCAACCTCATCGCCAAGCGTGCGCGCGGCACCTCGATCATCTAGGACAACGGTCATGGCCATGGCAACGGATGCCGTCACCGGCACGGATTCCCGCACTCGCTCTTCTCGCGGGGGGCGCCCGACCCGCACGCGGCGTACCGCGGGCGAGAAGGTCTTCAGCTCGCTGAACTACCTCGTGTTCACACTGTTCGCGGTGATCTGCGCTTACCCCTTCTACTACCTGATCATCAACTCGGTCAGCGCGAACAACCTCTCAGCGCTCGGGGACGTGCGGTTCTGGCCGATCGGTTTCCACCTCTCGAACTACGGGCAGGTGTTCCAGCTCCAGGGGCTGACGCTGGCCACCGCGGTAAGCGTCGCCCGCACGGTTCTGGGCACGGCGGGCACCGTGCTCGTCTCCGCGTTCCTCGGTTTCATGTTCACGCAGGAACGCATGTGGGGCAGAGCGTTCTGGTACCGGTTCACCGTCATCACGATGTACTTCAGCGCCGGCCTCATTCCGGTGTTCCTGATCATCAAGGGTCTCGGGCTCACGAACAACTTCTGGGTCTACGTCATCCCGTACCTCGTGCAGCCGTTCAACGTCATCCTCGTCAAGACGTTCGTGGAGTCGATGCCGCGCTCGATGCAGGAGGCGGCGGAGATGGATGGCGCGAACATCCTGCAGGTCTTCTTCCGCGTCTACCTGCCCAACATGACGCCCATCCTCGCCACCGTCGCGATCTTCTCCGCCGTGGCGCAGTGGAACATGTTCCAGGACACCCTGATCTACATCACCGACCAGAGCCTGTACACGCTGCAGTACCTGCTCTACATGTTCATCAACCAGGCGAACAGCCTGGCTCAGGCAGCCCAGAACGCTGCCGGCGGCAGCCTCAGCGCGATCGCGAATTCCGCGACATCGCAGACACCGACATCCATTCAGATGACCGTCGCCGTCGTCGTCGTTCTGCCCATCATCTTCATCTATCCCCTGTTCCAGCGCTTCTTCGTGAAGGGCATCATGCTCGGCGCCGTCAAGGGTTGACGACCGCCACAGCGCACCAAGAAAGGAATGCAGCAATGAAGCGGAGAGAGTTCCTGGCACTGGCGGGCATCGGGGCGATAGCCACGATGACCCTGTCGTCGTGCTCGCTGATCGAGGGCAGCTCGACGACGTCCGGCGGCTCGTCGGGCGCCTTCCCGAAGACGTGGAAGAAGCCCATCACGATCGATGTCTTCGACGACCTCGCCAATTATCAGGGCATGCAGTCCGGATGGTTCGCGAAGCTCGTGGAAGACAAGTTCAACATGAAGCTCAACGTCATCGCGCCGAACGTGGCAGGCGGCGGAGAGACGCTTTTCAACACCCGGTCGGCGGCTGGAGACCTCGGCGACCTCGTGGTCCTCGGGTCGTACCAGCACCTCACCGAGGCGCTGAAGGGCGGACTTCTGCTCGACTCCTCGAACTACTACAAGAACATGACGAACGCGGCCCGGTACGACGTCGCGGTGAAGAAGGCGAACACCGGCAACAAGGGAACGTTCGCGTACCCCACCTCGGTGTCGAAGCTCAAGCCGACCCAGTCGTCCGAGAGCACGGAGCCCACCTTCGGTCCGTACCTTCGCTGGGACCTGTACGAGAAGGCCGGATTCCCGCGGATCGACACGCTCGAAGACCTGATCCCGGTGCTGCAGGACATGCAGAAGGCGGAGCCGAAGGCACCGAACGGCAAGCCGACCTACGGCTTGTCCCTGTTCAAGGACTGGGACGGCAACATGATGAACAACGCCAAGCAGCCGGCGTGCTACTACGGCTTCGACGAGATGGGCTTCGTACTGGCAGCCGCCGACGGATCCTCCTATGAGAGCATCATCGACTCCGACTCGCATTACGTGCGCTCGCTGAAGTTCTTCAGCAAGGCGAGCCAGGCGGGCCTCGTCGACCCCGACTCGCCGACGCAGAACTACTCGACCATGTACGCGAAGTACCAGGCGGGACAGGTGCTCTTCGCGTTCTGGCCATGGCTCGCCCAGCCCGCCTACAACACCACGGACAACATGAACGCCGGCCGCGGCTTCGAGATCGCGCCGTTGAAGGACATGAAGATCTTCTCCTACGGCGCGGAAGTGTACGGCAGCAGCAACTATTCCCTCGGTATCGGCACGAAGGCGAGCGATCCGGAGCGCGTTGCGGCGTTCATCGACTGGCTGTACTCCACCGACGGTGTGTACGCGAATGGTGCTCAAACGGGGTCGGCCGCAGGCCCGAAGGGCCTCACCTGGGACCTGGACTCGGCGAAGAAGCCGGCCTTGAGTGCCTTCGGGCAGGATGCCTTCCTCGGTGGATCGACGAAGCAGGTGCCGTCCGACTGGGGCACCGGTACCTTCACGAAGGGCGTCTCCGCACTGAACGTGACGCTGGTCACGGCCGTCGACAAGGATCCATCCACCGGATACTCGTTCGCCTACCAGATGTGGCCGAGCTACCAGAAGCTCGTCGCCAACCCGCTCACCAAGAGCTGGTCGTCGCACATGGACGGCGCGGCGACCACAATGGACTATCTGCGCGACACCAAGAAGATCATCGTCGCGCCCGGGTCGGGCTACAACGCACCTGCCGACGACACTCAGACGCAGACACTGCGCAATCAGATCAAAGCGATCATCGTGGCGGACTCCTGGAAGATGGCGATGGCCACCAGCACGTCGCAGTTCGATTCGCTGCTGAAGGACATGCAGAACACAGTGAACGGGCTCGGTTACGCGAAGGTGCTGAAGCTCGACATGGAGCACGCCAAGGCGCAGAATGCGGCGCGTCTCGCCGTCGCGAAGAAGTTCGGCTGACACTACTCGGCACGAAGCGGGGTCCGGTATTGCCGGGCCCCGCTTCGCATTCTCAGGATGCCTGCGAGTGCCGCGCGAAGATGCCGCGCAGCAGGAAGCCGCTAGCGTACGCGCCGACCGAGAAGCCGATCGTTGCGATGACGATCAGGAACGCAGGGAAGACGGCCGACAGGCTCGCGGCGGTCGCCGGGATGATCACGAGCACGAACGTGCGCCACGACTCGGCGACCGGAAACAGCATCGCGTTCTTCAGCGTCTGACGCAAGCCGCTCTCGTAGCGGCCGACGAGTGCTGAGCCATAGAGGAACGCCGCGAAGAAGTACAGCGCGCCGATGAGCGCGACGACGACGGCCGCGATGGAGATCGCGCTGCCGCTGAACGCCCAGAACAGGCTGCTGAACGTGAGCACCAGCATGGGCAGGGCGAAGCACGCGAACACGATCGTGCCGCGGACGGCATCCGTCTTCAACGCTCGGAGGTAGTCGCGCACGAGGTGCCCGCTCTCCTCGTCGGAGTAGCGCAGCGTGACCTCGAACAGCGCGCTCGTGGCCATTCCGATCGTGACGATCGGGATGCACGTGATGATGAACAAGACGTTCAGCACGATGAACGACACGAACGTCGAAGCGCCCTGCATCGTCTTGCTGTCGGGATCGATCCTCATGAGGCGGCGCGGCGCTTCGGCTTAGCGGGCTTGTCGGGCGCCGTGCGCACCGTGAGCGCGGGAGCGATCAGGCGCACGCCGGGCGGCGTGCCACCGTCGATCAGCTCGCAGATGACGTCTGCTGCCGCAGCCCCCATCGCTTCTGCAGGGATCGCGATGCTGTCCACCGGTCCGGGCACGGAGAGTGCCACGTCCTCAGGGCACAACGCCACGAGCGAAGGCGCGCTCGCCGCGTGCTTGCCCGTCTCGACGAGCCGCGCATACACGTGCGGGAGCGCACCTTCGTTGTGCACGAAGAATCCGGTGATCTGCGGATCCTCGGCCATGACCGCGTCGACGACATCGGCTGCCTCTGCGTTGCTCGGGCACGGATGGATGCTTCCCGTCATGCCCGAGGCGGCGCAGGCCGCAAGGAACCCGCGGGCCAGCCGGTCGGCGTATGCGGTGTGCCTCGCCATGACCTCGGCCGGCGAGCCGATCAGCGCCACCCGGCGGTGTCCTTGTGCCTTCAGGCGGTCGACGGCGAGCCATCCGGCCTCTTCGAAGTCGAAGTCGACACACGGGATGGTGCGCCGGCCCTCGGGGAGCCCGATGAGCACGCTCGGCTGTTCGAGGTGCGAGAGGATGCCGATGCGCGGGTCGTCGGACTCGATGTCCATGACGAGCAGGGCATCCACCATCGAACCCTTCGCGGCGCGCTCCATGCCCCTCGGGTCGTCGCTGGTGAGCAGCAGGATGTCGTATCCGTGCGTGCGCGCACGTGCGACCACGCCGGTCACCACCTCCATGACCACGTGCACGTCGACGCCGGTGCGCAGTGGAATCTGCAGGCCGATGACGCTCGTGGAGCGGGATGCCAGCGAGCGGGCGCCGGCATGCGGGCTGAAGCCGAGAGACGCGATGGCGCGTTCCACACGTCGGCGCGTCTCGGGCGAGATCGTGCGCTTGCCGCTCATCACGTACGACACGGTCGAGATGGAGACGCCGGCTTCCTCGGCGACGTCTGCGATCGTGACCATCGGTCTTCCTGCCTTTCCGAATCGTGCCCTCTTGCGAAACGGGTGCGCAGCGTTTCGACGGCGCGTGGACACAGCTCGCCTGCATCTTATAAGGTCGCAGTGGTGAAGCGCTTCGACGATGTGGCAGAACGTGTGCCCGGACGGACTCCCGAGACGAGTCGGCTGCCCGGCGCCGATCGTGCAACCCTCGGAAGCGAACGCCGTATCTGGTTCGGCGGCGACTACAACCCCGAGCAGTGGCCCCGCAAGACGTGGGCCGAAGACGTCGAGCTGATGGTGAGGGCAGGGGTCAACCTGGTCACCGTCGGGGTGTTCAGCTGGTCGACGATCGAACCGGCACCGGGCGAGCGCCGGTTCGAGTGGCTCGACGAGGTGCTCGACCTGTTGCACGGCAGCGGGATCGCGGTGGATCTCGCGACGCCGACCGCATCCCCGCCGCCCTGGCTGGGCATCCGGTATCCGGAGACGCTGCCCGTGACTCGAGACGGGGTGCGCCTCGGAGCGGGGTCGCGTAACCACTACTCGCCGGCATCCGTCGTGTACCGCCAGCACGCGCGCGCGATCGCCGGTGACCTCGCACGCCGGTACGCGCAGCACCCGGCCGTTCGGCTGTGGCACGTGGGCAACGAGTATGGGGAGCTCGACCACGGCGACGAGGCTGCGCGCGAGTTCCGCGCCTGGCTGGAGCGCAGATACGGCTCGATCGAGGAGCTGAACGCGGCGTGGGGCACCTCCGTGTGGTCACAGGGGTACGGGTCGTTCGACGAGGTGCTTCCACCTCGCGCGGCGCCGTACCTGATCAACCCGGCACAGTCGCTCGACTTCCGGCGGTACTCCTCCGACCAGTTGCTGGCGTGCTTCCGCGAGCAGCGCGACGCGATCCGCGAGGCGGGGGCGACGCAGCCGATCACGACGAACTTCATGGGCTTCTTCCCGCACGTGGACTACTGGTCCTGGGCGGGCGAGGTCGACGTGATCGCGGACGACCAGTATCCCGAGCCCGGCTCGCCGCACGCGGCAAGCGACATCGCTCTCACGCAGAACCTGATGCGCTCGCTCGGAGGCGGCAGGCAATGGCTGCTCATGGAGCAGGCGATCGGCGCTGTCTCGTGGCGCGAGCACAACCTGCCGAGGTCTGCTGCCGAGGCGCGGCTGAACTCCCTGCAGGCCGTCGCGCGCGGCGCCGACGGCGTGTGCTTCTTCCAGTGGCGGCAGGCGCGCACCGGGCCAGAGCGGTTCCACTCGGCGCTGCTGCCGCACGCCGGTGCCGAGACCGAGGTGTTCCGCGGTGCCGAAAGGCTGGGCGCGGATCTCGGGCGGCTCGGCTCGATCGCCGGCGAGCGGGTGGATGCCCGCGTCGGCATCCTCTTCGACTGGCCGTCGTGGTGGGCTGCGGAGGAGCCGGCACGGCCGACCGAGCGGTACAGCACGCTCGAGCAGCTGCGACGCTGGCACCGGATGCTGTGGCGTCAGGGTGTGGCGGCCGACGTCGTGCGCCCGGGCAGCGACCTGCACGGATACGACGTGATTCTCGTCCCGCACAGCTACCTGCTCGAACCGGATGCCGCTGCCGGCCTAAGCGACGCCGCATCACGCGGCGCGCACGTCGTCGTCGGACCGTTCAGCGGTGTGGCCGACGCGAACGCGGGCATCCTGCAGGGCCGGTTCCCCGTGCTGCTGCGCGACCTTGTGGGCGTGAGCGGTGAGGAATGGATGGCACTGCCCGACGAGCCGACACCACTCGTCGTCGATCCAGGATGGGATGCCGCACCAGCCGGGGAGCACTCGGCGAGCGTTCTCGGTGAACGGCTTCGATCCGACGGCGCCGACGTGCTGGCGACGTTCGGCGACGGACCGCTTGCGGGGCATCCAGCGGTGACGCGCAACCGATACGGCGACGGGGTCGTCTGGTACCTCGGCGCGGTCGTGTCCGACGGATTGCTCGCCGCGCTGCTGGAGACGGCGTTGCACGCGGCCGGCATCGAGAACGCGCTCGGCGAGCGACTGACGCCCGGCCGGCAGCTGCCAGAGGGGCTCGAGGCCGTGCGCCGCGGGCCCGCCCTCTTCCTGCTCAACCACGGTCGCGACACCGCCGAACTGGAGCTGCCCGCGACCCTGCTCGACCTGATGACGAACGAACGAATAGACCATGCCGCGGCGCTCGCGCCAGGAACGGCCCTGGTGCTGATCGAAGGGCGCACTACGTGAAATTCACCGATGGATTCTGGCTCACCAGGCCGGGACTCAAGCCGTTGTACGCCGTCGAGGTCGACGATATCCGCGCCGATCCCGACGCGGGAACGATGACCGTCTACGCGCCCACGAAGCCGATCCGCCAGCGCGGGGACACGCTCAACCTCGCAATGCTGACGCTCACCTTCTCGTCGCCGATGGCCGGGGTCATCAAAGTGCGCGTCGAGCGGCACGCGGGCGCCGTGCATCACGGGCCGGACTTCGAGACGTTTGCGGATGCATCCTTCAGCCCCTCGGTTTCGATCGACGACGATGGCGGCGTGCTGGTCTCCGGCGATCTCAGCGTTCGTGTGCCACTGAGCGGGCCGTGGCGGTTCGACTTCGAGCATGCGGGGGAGCGGATCACGAGCTCGCTGCCCCGGTCGGTCGGCCACATCAGTGCCGACGGGGATGCCGCCGGCACCTGGGTGCACCAGCAGCTGTCCATCGAGCCGGGCGAGCGCGTCTACGGTCTGGGAGAGCGGTTCGGCGCGTTCATCAAGAACGGGCAGGTCGTCGACACCTGGAACGCCGACGGCGGTACCGCGAGCGAGCAGGCGTACAAGAACATCCCGTTCTATCTCACGAGCCGGGGTTACGGGGTGTTCGTCGACGACCCGGGCAACGTGTCGTTCGAGGTGGGCAGCGAGGTCAACTCGCGAGTGCAGTTCTCGGTGGGCGGCGAGTCGCTCGACTACTACGTGATCGCCGGCCCAACGCCGAAGGATGTCCTGCGTCGCTACACGGCGCTGACCGGTCGGCCCGCGGAGGTGCCCGCCTGGTCGTTCGGGCTGTGGCTCACCACATCGTTCACGGCCAGCTACGACGAGCAGTCGGTCAATGCGTTCGTGGACGGGATGGCCGAGCGGGACATCCCGCTGAGCGTCTTCCACTACGACTGCTTCTGGATGCGCGAGTTCCAGTGGACCGACTTCGAGTGGGATGCGCGCTACTTCCCCGACCCGGAGGGTCAGCTGAAGCGGCTGCACGAGAAGGGCCTGCACATCTCGGCGTGGATCAACCCGTACATCGCGCAGCGATCGGCGCTCTTCGCCGAGGCGGCCGAGGCCGGCTACCTGCTCAAGCGCACGGACGGCAGCGTCTGGCAGTGGGATCTGTGGCAGGCCGGAATGGGACTGGTCGACTTCACCAACCCCGACGCAAGCGACTGGTACATCGGCAAGCTCGAACGGCTGATGGACCAGGGCATCGACGCGTTCAAGACCGACTTCGGCGAGCGCATCCCTGCACATGACGTGGTGTGGCACGACGGGTCGAACCCTCGGCGCATGCACAACTACTACGCGAAGCTCTACAACGGGGCCGTCTTCCGCGCGTTGGAGCGACGGCGCGGCAAAGGCGACGCGATCGTCTTCGCGCGATCCGCAACGGCAGGATGCCAGCAGTTCCCGGTGCACTGGGGTGGCGACTCGGACTCGTCGTACGCCTCGATGGCGGAGTCGCTGCGCGGCGGGTTATCGCTGGCGATGTCGGGCTTCGGCTACTGGAGTCACGACATCGGCGGGTTCGAGGGCACCCCGGATCCCGGGCTGTTCAAGCGGTGGCTCGCCTTCGGCCTGCTCAGCTCGCACTCGCGCCTGCACGGCTCGGACTCGGTGCGTGTTCCGTGGGCGTTCGACGACGAGTCGGTCGACATCGCCCGCGAGTTCACGAAGCTCAAGATGCGTCTCATGCCCTACCTCGCGCACGCGGCGAGCCAGGCGCACACCGACGGCACGCCGATGATGCGGCCGATGGTGCTCGAGTTCCCGGATGACCGCGGCGGCTACGACGCGGACTGCCAGTACATGCTCGGCGACGCACTGCTGGTGGCTCCGGTCTTCACGCCGAACGGTTCCGTCGAGTACTACCTGCCGGAGGGTTCCTGGACCTCGCTGCTCGACGGCTCCACGCGTGACGGCTTCCGCTGGCACACGGAGGAGCATGGGTACGACTCCCTGCCGCTTCTGGTGCGCCCGGGTACGGTCCTGCCGTTCGGGGCGACGGATGACCGCCCCGACTACGACTGGGCCGACGGGGTGACGCTGCGCTGCTTCGAGCTGCCCGAGGGATACGACGGCGTCACCACGGTGCCCGGTCGCGATGGTGCGCCGAGCACCGAGTTCCACGTCAAGCGGATCGGCTCCACGATCACAGCATCGAGCACGGATGCCCGCCGGCCGTGGTCGCTGGAGGCGGGCGGAGTCACCGTGCACGCCGCCGGGGCGGGCGAAGTGACCATCACCCTGGACGAGCAGACGCCGCCGCAGGGTCATTCCGAGAAAGGCGAAGCCCGATGACCGATCCCGAGCTGTTCCGCTGCGTGAATGCACCCCTTGCGGAGCGCGCACGCGACCTTCTCAACCGGCTCACCCGGGACGAACGCATCGCCATGCTGCACCAGGCGGCACCGGCGATCGAGAGACTGGGCATCCGCTCGTTCCACACCGGATGCGAGGCGTTGCACGGCGTGGCATGGCTCGGCACCGCGACGACGTTCCCGCAGGCGGTCGGGCTGGCCGCAACCTGGGACACCGAGCTCTTGAGGAAGGCGGGCGAGGTCACCTCGATCGAGGTGCGTGCCAAGCGCGCGGAGAACGCGTCTGTGGGGCTCAACGTGTGGGCGCCGGTCGTCAACACACTGCGCCACCCGGGCTGGGGACGCAACGAGGAGGGCTACTCCGAAGACCCGCAGCTCACCGCGCACTTCGGGGCGGCCTACTCCCGGGGCCTGCGCGGCGACCACGACCGGGTGTGGCGCACCGTGCCCACGCTCAAGCACTTCCTCGCCTACAACAACGAGACCGACCGGTCGACGACCTCGTCGAACCTGTCGCTGCGCACCCTGCACGAGGAGGAGCTGCCGGCGTTCCGCGCACCCATCGAGTCGGGAGCGGCGGGTGCGATCATGCTCTCCTACAACCGGGTGAACGGCGTCGCAGCGCACACGCAGCCCGAACTCGTGGCGGAGGCGCGCGACTGGGCCCGCGAGTCGATCGCCGTGGTTTCAGACGCCGGTGCGCCCAGCCTGCTCGTCACCGCTCAGCGCGAGCAGCCGGAGCACGTGGCGGCCACCGTCGCCCTGCTTCGCTCGGGAATGGACTCCTTCACCGACAACGAGCAGAACGCGGCGCCGACCATCGGCTACGTGAACGAGGCGCTCGAGGCCGGGCGGCTCAGCATGGACGACGTGGATGCCGCGGTGCTGCGGCTGCTCGAGCTGCGGCTGCGCACCGGCGAGTTCGACGGCGACGCAGACCCTTACGGGGCGATCGCGGCCGACCAGCTCGACCTGCCGTCCGCCCGGGAGCTGGCGCGGGAGATCGCCGGCGCCGCCGTGGTCGTGCTGCGGAACGACGCAGGCATCCTGCCGCTCGCCGAGCCGACCTCGATCGCGGTCGTCGGGCCGCTCGCCGACGCGGTGCTGATGGACTGGTACTCCGGAACGCCGCCATACGAGTTCGGACTGGCGGGCGGCCTCGCAGAGCGATACCCGAACGCGCACGTCGAGGTGGTGACCGGGGCGGACACGGTCGCATTCCGGTCCGCGTCCACCGGGCGGTATGTTGTCGCATCCGCCGACGGGGCGTTGGTCGTCGCGAGCGCCGAGCAGGCGGGCGAGGACGCCCGGTTCGACGTGACCGACTGGGGTGACGGCATCCTCACGCTCCGCTCGGCGACGAGCGGCAGGCTGCTCACGGGCGCCCAGTGGCCGATGCGGGCCGACGCCGAGAAGGTCGGCGAGTGGGTGGTGCACGAGAGCTTCCGTCGCCACGTGCACGCCGACGGATCCTGGTCGCTGCTCAACCTCGGGACCGGCCGCTGGGTGCGGCTGCTCCGCGACTCGGGGCTGCTGGTCGCCGAGGGCGTGACCGTGGACGACGCCGAGCGGTTCACCGCCCGCACCCTCGTGGCGGGGCAGGATGCCGTCGCGCGCGCCGCGGCATCCGCCGACGTCGTCTTCGTCGCGGTCGGCAACGAGCCGCACCTCTCGGGACGCGAGACGCAGGACCGACCGCACCTCTGGCTGCCCGAGTCGCAGGCCGAGCTCTACCGGGTGGCGCGAGCCGCGAACGAGCGCGCCGTGCTCACCGTGATCTCCAGCTACCCGTACGTGCTGCCGCGCGGGGTTGCGGGTGCCGCCACCGTGGTGTGGTCGAGCCACGGCGGCCAGGAGCTCGGGCGCGGCCTCGCCGACGTGCTCTCCGGCGACCGAGAGCCGCGCGGCCGCCTCGCCCAGTCGTGGCCGGCGCATCCGGAGCAGGCGGGCGACCTCTTCGACTACGACACCGCACGGCAGCAGGCGACGTACCGGCACCAGCCGGAGCCGTACGCCTTCGCGTTCGGGCACGGATGCACGTACTCGAGCGTCGGATACGAGGCGGTCGGCCTGATCACTCCCTCGGCGGCGGCACCGGCACCCACGCAGCGCCATGCGGCGTTCGAACCGGCGGACGACGCGACGCTCGTTCGGGCCGTGGTCGCCGTGCGCAACACGGGGGAACGCGACGCGGAGGAGCTCGTGCAGCTCTACGCGCTGCCTCCGGCAGGGCTGCCGATCGCGGCGCCGCTGCGCATCCTCGTCGCGTACAAGCGGGTTCGGCTGGCGCCGGGCGAGCGTCGTTCCATCGAGCTCGAGTTCTCGCTGGAACGCCTCGCCGTGTGGGATGACGCGCTCCGGCTGCCAGGAGCTCCGACGGACTGGCTGCACGCCGGCGCGCTCCGGGTGCAGCCCGGCCGGTACCGCATCGCCGCCGGCCCTTCCGCCGACCGACTGCTCGCCTCCGCGATCCTCGGCGTCGCCGAGTAGCCGACAGTCACGGCACGGAGCCGGCCCTGGGACTGCCACTCTTTGCGGGTCGGCGGCGCCCGATAGCGTGGCCGGGTGAGCAGCGACCGGGTGCGGATCCGGCAGGTCTTCCATGGCCGGCGCGGCGTGTTCCTCTTCAGCATGCTGCTGGCCGAATTCGGCGGCGGCATGCAGGGGCTGGCGATCTCGACGATGCTACCCGTCGTGGCGCAGGAGCTGCACGGCTTCGCGCTGTTCGGAGCGACTCTCGCCGCCGGCAACATCGCCGCGGTGCTGATGTTGTCGTTCAGCGCGCCGGTCCTGGCCAGGATGCGTCCGGCCGCCGTGATCGCGTGGGCCACAGTGATCTTCCTGGCCGGCGTCGCGGCCTCGGTCTTCGCGCCGACCATGGAGTGGGTCCTCGTGGGGATGATCGTGCGCGGCATCGGCCTCGGGCTCATCACCGGATTCGGCTCGTCCGCCATCGGCGGGCTTTTCGACGACCGGGAACGCCCGCGCGTGCTCGGGCTCTACGCGTTCGTGTGGCTGATCCCGTCGATAGCAGGCCCCGCGTTGAATGCCGCCATCGCGCAGACGGTGGGCTGGCGCTGGGCGTTCGCGTGGCCAGCGATCCTCGTGCTCGCAGCCAGGGTGCTGATGGGTGCGTACGCCTCGGCCATCCCGTGGGAGAAGCGCAAGGAGCCGGTGCGTGCGGTGGCCGGTGTGGTCGTGGCCGCGGCGCTCGGAGTGGGGGCGGCGGCGTCCGCTTCCACGGGCGTCTGGCCGGCCGCGCTGTTCGTCGCTGCGGCCGTCGGCGGCGGGGTGGGCATCGTGGCGTTCCTGCGTGCGGGTGCGCCCGGCGGCCGCCTTCTGAGCACGCTGGCGTCGTTCGGTGCGCTGTGCGCTGCCTTCTTCGGCATCGAGTCGTTGCTATCCGTCACGGTGATCGAGGCGTTCGGCGGCGGACTGCTGTGGGCATCCGTCGCCATCACCGCCGCCCTGATCATGTGGACGCTCGCCGGACTGCGCCCGCGTCCGTCTGCACGGCCGGACCGCGTGACGTCGGGGCTCGTGCTCATGGTGCTCGCCGCTGTTTCCCTCGTGGTGATCAGCCTGACCGGCGCGGGCACGGGAGCGATCATCGCGGTGGTCGTCACGGCCGGAGTGGCGGGGCTCGGCATGGGTATCGCGTATCCGCTCGCCATGTCGGAGGCGTTCGAGGGACCGGATCCCGCGATGCGGGTCGGACCGCTGGTGTCGTTCGCCGAGACGGCGAGCACGGCGTGGATCGCGATGATCTGCGGCGGCCTGTACTCCGCACTGCACGGGTTCGGCACGACACCGGGCATCGCGACCGGAACCGCGTACGCGGTCGTCATACCCGTGGCAGTCGCCGGTGTGCTGCTGGCCGCACTCCGCCGCCGCGTACCGTGGGCTGCAGCCTCGCCTGAACCGCCGCACTCCCGGCCGGTCGAGTAGCCGCGATACTCACCCGGCGGTGGCGTCCACCGTCACGCGGCTGCGCAGCGTGCGGGTGTGGTCGACTGTGCGCGCAGGGCCGCTCAGCGTGACCGGCAGCTCGAAGCGGATGTCGCCGCTGGATGCCCCGAGCCGCAACTCGAGTTCCCCCGGCTCCACGATGCGCGAGTAGTCGCGCCCCGTGAACGCCGACAGGTCCGCGCTCACCTCGAACGACACCCGCGACTGTGCGCCTGCCTGGAGCGGAACGGACGCGTACCCGATGAGCCGGTTGACCGGGCGTACGACCGAGGCCACGGGGTCGTGCAGGTAGAGCTGCACGGTCTCGATGCCGGCGCGATCGCCCGTGTTCGTCACTGTGAGAGAGACCGTCACGGTGCCCGACGTGGCGATCTGCTCGACGTCGGTGCCGGCATCCGACCACTCGAACGTCGTGTACGAAAGGCCGTGCCCGAACGGGAACCGCGGCGTCGGGTCGATGTTCGACACACCGGTCGGACCGCCGAGCGGCGGCGCCAGATAGGTGGCCGGCTGAGCCCCCTCGTGCGAAGGGATGCTCACCGGCAGCCGTCCGCTCGGGTTCACCCGTCCGCTGAGCACGCCCGCGATCGCGGGCCCGCCCTCCTCGCCGGGGAAGAACGCGGTGACGATGGCGGATGCCTGCTCCGCCGCCGACCCCAGCGCATACGGACGCCCCTCCACCAGGGTCGCGACCACCGGCGTGCCCGATGCGATCAGTGCATCCAGGAGGTCCTGCTGCCTGCCGGGGAGCCGCATCGTTGCGGCGTCGCATCCCTCGCCGGAGGTGCCGCGACCGAACAGTCCGGCATGGTCGCCGAGCACAGCGATCACCAGGTCGGCGTCCCTGGCGGCGGCCACTGCGCGCTCGATGCCCGCGGAGTCCGCGTCACCGTCGCTGCCCTTGCCGTCGACGCTCACGCCAGGCTCGACGACGAACGTCGCGTTCGTGAACTCCGCCCGCAGGCTCTGCAGCACGGTGGGGAGTTCGATTCCGATCGGCACCTCGGGATGCAGGGTGCCGACGTGGCTCGGGAACGAGTAGCAGCCGAGCATCGCGAACGGGTCGTCGGCGAGCGGACCGACGACCGCGATCCGGATGCCCGTGTCCGCCGCCAGAGGCAGCGTTCCGTCATTGCGCACCAGAACGACCGCACGCTCGGCCACCTCGCGGGCGAGTGCGCGATCTTCGGCGGTGTCCAGCTGCACGCGTCCGCGGGCGGTGTCGATGTCGTCGAGATCTTCGTCGGTCCAGCCCTCGGGAAGCGGCGACCAGTCGGCGTCGAGCATGCCGAACTCGGCCTTCTGAAGCAGAACGCGTCGCAGCGCTCGTTCGACGAATGCCTCGTCGAGGTCGCCGCTCTCCACGGCTGCTACGAGAGGATCGCCGTACGCCTTCACGGTGGGCAGCTCGACGTCGACGCCGGCCTTGAGAGCGGATGCCGCCGCATCCTCCCAGGAGCCCGCGACGCCGTGCAGCGTCTTCAGGAACGCGATGCCGAAGTAGTCGGCGACCACGGTGCCGGTGAATCCCCAGGTGTCGCGGAGAAGCCCCGTCAGCAACGACTCGTCGGATGCCGACGGGATGCCGTCGACATCCGTGTACGCGTGCATCACGCTGCGCACCCCGCCGTCGCGCACGACCAGCTCGAACGGCGGCACCATCACGTCGTTGAACTCGCGGCGTCCCATGGAGACGGGCGCCAGGTTGCGGGCCGCCTTGGATGCCGAGTACCCGATGAAGTGCTTGAGCGTGGCGACGATGCCCGTCGACTCCAGCCCGCGCACGTAGCCGAGCGCGATCGTGCCGACCAGGTACGGGTCCTCCCCGATGGTCTCCTCGGTGCGACCCCAGCGCGGGTCACGGGTGACATCGAGTACCGGCGCCAGGCCCTGGTGCACCCCGACGGAGCGCATGCCGGTTCCGATGCGCTGTGCGACCCGCTCGATCAGCGCGGGGTCGAACGTGGCGCCCCAGGAGAGCGGAACGGGGTAATTGGTCGCGCCCCACGCGGTGAACCCGGCGAGGCACTCCTCGTGCGCGATGGCCGGTATGCCGAACCGGTTCGCCGCCACGATGCGCTTCTGGCTGCGCGCCAGCGAGACGAGACCGACGGCCGGGTCGACGGGCGCCGAGCCGAACGACCTCGTCAGCTGGCCCAGGCCGTGGGGGAGAAGCGCGTCGAGCTCGACGGCATCCTCGCTCATGTCGTGCTGGAACGGCGCGACGTCGTCGCCGACAGGTGACGAGGCGACCCACACCCCATAGAGCTGCGCCACCTTCTCACGCAGCGTCATCTCGCCGATCAGTGCATCGACGCGCTCCGCGGCGGAAAGCCGGGTGTCGCGCCATCGCGCGCCGGGCGCTTTCGTCTCAGTCATCGTCGTCCCTTCAGATCGTGGCTCGCCCACGCCCGTTCATAACTCCTGCAGAATGGTGCCGCACCTGCCGCACCTGCCGCAGGGGCGCGGCTTTCCGTGCCCCAAGCGTGAGTACGGACCGAATCGCAGGAGTTACGAACGGCGCAGCGTGACGAATGGGTCCGAACGAGCCTCACCAGCATCACCGAGGCCACTCGGCTACGAGGTTCTCCGCGACGCGGAAAGCGTTCGCCACGATCGTCAGGGTCGGGTTCACCGAGCCGTTCGTCGGGTGCAGCGAAGAGTCGCACGCCACGACGCGGCTCGTGCCCCACACCCTGCCGAACGGGTCGGTGGCGGAGTTCTCCGGCGACGTGCCCATGCGCGCGGTGCCGCACGAGTGCTCGCCGGCTGCCGACGCCGTCGCCGGGCCGCCGTGCCGCCTGATGTTCGTGATTCCGGCGGCCTCCAGCCACCGCGCGCCCTGCACGGCCATGCCGTCCTCGACCTGCTCGCTCGTCCAGTGCACGTCTTTGCGCAGTGCGGCGCCCGGCCGGCCCCAGCGGTCCTTCACCGCCGCCAACGTGACCCTGGACGTCGGCAACGGTATCTCCTGGCCCATCGCGAACACGCCGAACAGGTTGGCGCGCCCGGTGCGCATCCACTCCTTGTGTCCTGCACCCCAGCCAGGAACACCGGGCGCCGGCTCCCCGGCGGAGGTCAGCGGCAGCAGTCCCATGAGGTCGACGATCACGCCGCCGCCCCACGGAATCGTGTCGGCGTGCACGTGGTCGAGCGTCGCGACCGAGTGCCCAGGGCCGATGTATGGCTTGACCGGATGCGCGGACTCGCCCAGCACCGTCGCCGTGCGGTGATCGTGCAGGTAGCGCCCCACGTGGTCGTTGCCCAGGCCACTCGCCAGCAGCAGGCGAGCGGTCTCGACCGCACCGGCGGAGACCACCACGACGTCGGCACTCACGGTGAGCTCGACGGGGAAGGTGGACGCATCCGCCATGATCGTCACGCCCGCGCTTCCGGCCCCGTCGCGTACCTCGATCACCTCGGCGTCGGGCAGAAGATCGCACAACCCGGTCGCGATCGCACGCGGGATGAATGTGGCCTGCGAGCCGTTCTTCGCATTCACCGGGCAGGTATTGCCGATGCACTGCGCGCAGCGCACGCACGCGGCGCGGCCGTCCCACGGAACCGAGTTGATCGCGAGCGGAATGGGGCCCCAGCCCCAGCCGAGCCGTTCGGCCGCTGCGCCGAGCAGTTCGCGCGACGGCTCCGTGCCCATCGCCGGCATCGGGTATCCGGCCGAGCGAGGCATCCGCCGCGTGAGCCCGCCCTCTTCGCCGGCGACGCCGAGCTGCCACTCGGCCTTCGTGTAGTACGGCTCCATCTCCTCGTACGACACCGGCCAGTCCGCGAGGCTCGCGCCGTGCGGGTTGCCGTAGAGCGTGCGCATGCGGAAGTCCTCCGGCATGAATCGCCACGCCATGCCCTGCCAGATGCGCGTGCCTCCGCCCACAGCGTCGGCGTTGAGACCGTAGATGGACGCGTCGTCGATCCCGTCGAGAACCCGGTCGCCCTCTGGAAGCTGTGCGACCCGCGGATGTCCGGGGCCCGGCCCCACCGTCGGCCAATACACGGCATTGCGCTTGCCGTGCAGATGGTCGCCCCGGATCTGGTCGTTCCGCAGATAAGGCGCACGCTCCACGAGCAGCACGTGCTTGCCGGCGGCCGTGAGCACCTGGGCGGCGACTCCGCCGCCCGGACCCGACCCCACGATGACCGCGTCGTAGTGCGCTTGCACTGCAGCGGGGGCGATCGTCTTCAGCGGTTCCGGCTCGATGGGTGTCACGCCCTCCGGCACGCCTCGGAACCCGACCATGTCGAGGCCGGCCGGATGCCTGCCATCCGACGACGCGTAGTACCCCTCCCAGCACACCCGGCGCAGCGCGTCGAACGAACGCGCTCCGGAGCCGGCCGCCACCGCGGCCAGGATCGCGTCTTGCGCAGCCGGGTCGAGATCGGCGAAGCCCGCTGAGGCGCGGGCCGTGGGGCCGTCACTCGACGGTGCGGTACCGAGGATGCGGCGCGCTTCGTCGTCGAGTCGTGCCGCGAGCGAGACCAACGCGGGCCACGCCCAGGCGAGGTCGCGGTCGGCGGAGATCGGGTCGACGGTCAGGTACTCCGCGACGCCGCCCTCCCAGCCGGCGGGCCAGGCATCCGCGGGGATGATCCGGTCGGCAGCAGCCCGAAGAGCCGGAAGGGCGGCCGCACGGTCGGTGCGCCCGCCCTTCGCGGTAAGGCCGTTCGACTCATCGGCCGGCAAGTGAGCCTCCGATGCCTCCGACGGAGAAGAACCGGTTGAGCACGGCGAACACGATGATGGGCGGGAGCATCATGATCACAGCGACGGCCATGACGAGTCCCCAGTTGGTCTGGTTCTGCTGGAAGAACGTGTTCAGGCCGATGGGGAGGGTGTAGTTCTGGTCGCTGCGCAGGAAGACCAGTGCGATGAGGTAGTCGTTCCAGGCCAGCAGGAACGAGAAGATCGCGGTGGAGAGAATGCCGGGCAGCGAGTTGCGGAGCACCACGCGGGTGAAGGATCCGAACACGGATGCCCCGTCGATCCATGCTGCTTCTTCCAGGGTGATCGGGATGGAGTCGAAGTAGGCGGCCATCATCCAGCACGCGACGCTCATGGTGGAGCCGGTGTAGATGATCATGACGCCGATCAGGTTGTCGACCAGTCCGAGCTTGGAGAACAGGAAGAACAACGGGATGACGGCGGTCACCACCGGCAGCGACTGCACGATGAACAGGATCAGCGCGTAAGAGGACACGAGCCGGTTGCGTCCGCGGGAGAGGACGTATCCGGCCGGGGCGGCGATCACGACCGCGGCGACGACGGTGACCGCGGCGACCAGGAGGCTGTTGCCCAGCCAGGTGCCGACAGAGGTCTGGGCGAACACGGCGCCGTAGTTCTCGAACGTGAGCCCGGTCGCGGTGGACCCCAGAGACGGGGTGAGGGAGAGGATGACCACGGCCACGATCGGGACGAGCACGATCGCGGTGATGATCACGATGCCCAGTAGGCGCCACCATTTGCCACGTTCGCCCAGTTCGCCCAGGGTGCGGCGTTTGCCGCCGGTGACTCCGACCTGGAGCTGGCCGATGAGGTCGGCGGATGCTTCGGTGCTCATGCGACGTTCGCCTTTCTGATCTGGCGGTACAGCAGCACGGAGATGATCACGAGAACGATGGTCATCAGGAACGCGATGGCGACACCGGGACCGACCTGGTAGTTCTGGAACACGGTCTGGTACGCGAGCACGACCAGGGACTGGGTGGCGTTGACCGGGCCGCCGCCGGTGAGCAGGAAGATCGTCGGGAAGTCGTTGACGCAGAAGATCGTCATCAGGATCCACGACACGTAGGTGGTGCGGGAGATCATCGGCAGCGTGATCTGCGTGAACGTCTGCCACGTGCTGGCACCGTCGACCTTGGATGCCTCGTACACGGTGGTGTCCACCGACGCGAGCGCCGAGGACATCATCATCATCATGAACGGGAAGCTGATCCACACCTTGAACACGCACACCGTGATCTGAGCCAGCAGCGGGTCAGCCAGGAAGAGCACGTTCCCCAGCCCGAGCGCGTGAGCCAGTAACGGGAACGGGGACTGCGGGGTGGCGACCAGCCAGTTCCACGACGTCGCGGAGACGACCACGGGAACCACCCAGGGCAGCAGCAGCAGCACCTTCCACAGACCGGCCAACGGGATCCGGGTGCGCAGCAGCAACGCCAACCCCAGCCCTGCCGCCCACGACCCGAACACACCCACGATCGTGAACACCAAGGTGAACAGTGCGGCATGCCAGAACCCGGGCTGCTGTACCACGCTGATGTAGTTCGTGAACCCGACGAACGCGCCGGAATCGATCAGATCACCGTTGCGCAGCGACTGCCAGCCCGCATAGATCACCGGGTACAGGTTCAACAGCAGCAGGAACAACAGGGACGGGATCGCGAACAGCAAGAACGTCCACACGTGCGAGATCGCACGACCCCGTTTGCCCTTGCTCGGGGCACGCCCCGGACCCGCCACACCCACACCGTTACGCGCCTTCTTCAACGCGCCGGCCACGGACTCGGTCGACATGTCAGCCTCTCCTTCGACAGCTACCAGAATGAAAACGGGTGGGCCCGACGCTCACCGCGTGAGGCCCACCCGCCATGCGTCCTTACTTCATCAGGCCTTCGATGGCGTTCTGCAGCGTCGTCAACGCGGTCTTGGCATCCGTCTTACCACCAAGGATCGACTGCGCGAAGGTGATCATCGGCTGGGTGCCGTCGACGGTGTTGGCGATGTTGTAGAACAGGCCCTTTCCGCCGGGCGCGGCCCACGTGCCGTAGATCGGGTTCCAGTCCTTCAAGATCTTCACCGTCACCGGGTCGGCCTTGAGCACCGACGTGTCGGCGATCGACTTCAGCGGCGGAAGGCCGATGCCGGTCTTCTCCGTCCACAGCTTGGACATGTTCTTGTAGTAGTACGTGAGGAAACCCTCCGAGCCCTTCTGGCTGGGGGTGTTCTTGTACATCATGATGTTGTTCGGGAAGTACAGGCCGCCCTTCTTGCCCGACGGGCTCGTCAACGGGTCACCGACCACCATGTCCGCCGCCGTGGCCGCGTTCAGTGAAGCAGCCAGCCCGGCGCCGTCCCAGCCGAAGCCGAACTTCTTGGCGTTCCACTGCGACTGCACGTTGGCGCTCGTGTACGTCGCGGCTGCCGGGTCGGAGTAGCCGTTCTGCACGAGCTCGAGCACGTATTCCATCGCCTCCTCGTTCTCAGAGGTGACGCAGTCAGGCTCCTTCTTCGCGTTGAAGAGTCCGCCGCCGTTGTTGATCATGAATGCGGTGAGGATGTGGCCGCCGGTGAAATTGCCTGCGCCCGAGCCGAGTCCAAAGCCGTAGACGCCGTTCTTCTTGAGGGCGGCGCACACCTGCTTGTACTCGTCCCACGTGGTGGGAACGTCGACGCCCGCCTGCGAGAGCAGCGTCTTGTTGTACCAGGAGCAGCGCACGTCGAGGTTGTACGGAACAGCTGCGTAGCCCTGGTCGGTCTTCATCGTGTCGAGCAGGCCCGGCAGGAAGTCGTCGTACAGACCGTTGCTCTTCCAGCTGTCGAGCAGGTTGTCCGCATAGGCGATCTTGCCCTGGTGTGCGAACTGGAACGCCTGGGTACCGCCGCCCGAACTGACCGCGGGTCCGGTGTTCGAAGCGACCGCAGACGAGAACGTCTGCGTGAAGTTCGCCCACTGGATCTCCTGGTACGTAGCCGAGGGAAGACCGCTCGCCGGCTTGTACGCCAGGGTGATCTTCTTGTCGAGCGGGTTGAACGCCGTTCCACCCCAGGGCATGTTCCAGAACTTCAGCGGCTTGCCGCTTCCGCCTGTGCTTCCTCCTCCGCCGCTGGAGCAGGCTGCGAGGAGGGTCGTGGCCGCGACACCACCGGCGAGGCCGAGGAAGCCCCGTCGGGTGAATGCTGCGCCTGTGGATTCCGATGCCATCGTCAGATCCCTTCCGGTCCGCATGGATGCCGCGCATCGATGCGGAGATTCGTCGTTGAATGTCAGGTTTGGTGCGGCGGTCGCGGCCACGTCTTCCACGGCCGTCCTGTCATCATTCAGTCTTTTGTTGGACGTGTCAACATTTACCGGGAGCCTCCCACGCGTGTCGTCGCGAACTGAAATCAACCTGTGATGAAAGTCGTGGGAGCGCTCTCACGGAGAGGCTATACGACAGATCCTCACGCGGCCAAAACGTTACCGAGCCGTTGTCGTCGAGCCGCGGACGACGAGCTCCGTGGCCAGCTCCTCGCGGGCGGAACCGGCTGTTGCGCCGCCACGCAGACGCAGGAGCATGCGCATCGCGGCGGCCGCCATCTCCTCGATCGGCTGGCGCACGGTGGTGAGCGCCGGCGTCACCCAGGCCGACTCGGGCAGGTCGTCGAAGCCCACGACGCTGAGGTCGCCAGGGATCGCGATTCCCATCTCCGCAGCGGCTCGATAGACGCCGAGTGCCAGCTCGTCGGCACACGCGAACACTGCGGTGGGCGGCGCGCCCGAGCGGAGCATCCGCTCCGCAACCGCCGCAGCGGCGTCGCGATTCCAGTCGGCCTGCTGCACGTGGCGCTCCGGCAGAGGGATGCCCGCCTGCTCGAGGCCCGCGCGGAACCCGTCGACTCTGGCGCGGCCGTACCGATAGTCGCCGGCGCCGGTGAGCACGGCGATGTCGCGATGGCCGAGTGCGGCCAGGTGCGCCGCGGCCGCGTATCCGCCGGCCCAGTCGGTCGTGCCGATGCTCGGGATGCCCGACGCGGAATCCGAAGACGGGTCGAGCAGCACGAGCGGGATGCCCGCGGCGGCGAGCATCTCCACCTGTGCCCGGTTCGGCGTGAGAAGGGCGACCGTCGCGCCGAGGGACCTGCGGGCCAGGAGCCGCGCGACCCAGTCCTCACCGGCACCCTGCTGCTGGCGCGCGACCGTGACCACGACATCGAGTCCCGCGTCGGCGGCCGCACGCTCGGCGCCGCTCAGCACAAGGTTCGCCCACGAGCCACTCACCTTGCTGATGACCAGGTCGACGAGACCGCCCGTCTCGCGGTCGCGGATGCCCGCCGCGCGTCGCCGGCGCCGGTACCCCGTCTGCTCCACCAGTCGCATCACGCGTTCCCGGGTGGCGGCCGAGACATCCGATCGGCCGTTGAGCACCTTGGACACCGTCGGGACCGTCGTTCCGGCCAGCTGCGCGAGTTCGGCCATCGTGACCGGATCCCGAGGACGGCTACCGGCCGCGGCCGTGCCGGCGGATCCCGTGCTCGCCGCGCGCCCGTCACCGCCCTGTTCGCTCATGGGGTCATGGTAGGCCCGAGTTGCGCAACTTATGAAGGCCCCGCTGCGCTTGATTCTCCGGGGTTCGCGATGCAAAGATCGGAGCGGGCGCGCCGAAGTGTCGGCGCGACTTGCGCAAGTAGGCTGTCACAGGCCCGGTTGCGCGTTTCGCTCGTACGTTCACAGCCCTCATCACACGGTCCACATCCCACAAAGGAGTCGCGATGGCAGACGGCACACCCCGGCTGCGTGTCGGCATGGTGGGCTACGCCTTCATGGGCGCGGCCCACTCTCACGCCTGGCGCAATGCGCACCGGTTCTTCGATCTTCCGTTGACGCCCGAGCTCACGGCAGTCGCCGGCCGCAACGAGGCCGCGGTGTCCGCAGCGGCCGAGCGCCTCGGCTGGCACAGCGTCGAGACGGACTGGCGCCGGCTGCTGGAACGCGATGACATCGATCTGATCGACATCTGCACGCCCGGCGACACGCATCCTCAGATCGCGATCGCCGCCCTCGAGGCCGGTAAGCACGTGCTGTGCGAGAAGCCTCTGGCGAACTCGGTGGCCGAGGCGGAGCGGATGGCGGATGCCGCTCGCTCGGCGGCGAACGGTGTGTTCGCGATGTGCGGTTTCACGTACCGCCGCGTGCCCGCGCTGTCTCTGGCGCGCCGCTTCGTCGAGGAGGGCAGGCTGGGCGAGATCCGGCACGTGCGTGCGCAGTACCTGCAGGACTGGCTGAGCGACGAGAACGCACCGCTCACCTGGCGCCTGGACAAGTCGAAGGCCGGCAGCGGCGCCCTCGGCGACATCGGCGCTCATGTCATCGATCTCGCGCAGTGGGTCACCGGATCCGACATCGTGGGGCTTTCCGCGATCGTGAACACGTTCGTCACCGAGCGACCGGTCGGCGGCGACATGGTCGGCCTCGGCGGCACCGGCTCGAGCGATGCCGAGAAGGGGCCGGTCACGGTCGACGATGCCGCGGCGTTCACTGCACGCTTCGACAACGGATCGATCGGCGTGTTCGAGGCGACGAGGTTTGCGTTAGGACGCAAGAACACGATCCGCCTCGAGGTGAACGGCTCGAAGGGGTCGATCGCGTTCGACTTCGAAGACATGAACGAGCTCGAGTACTACGACGGCACCGACGACGCGGAGACGCAGGGTTTCCGGCGCATCATCGTGACCGATCCGGTGCATCCGTACGTGGCCAACTGGTGGCCGGCGGGTCATGGCCTCGGCTACGAGCACGGGTTCACGCACCAGGTCGTCGATCTCGTGCGCGACATCGGGGCCGGCGTGCAACCCCGGCCGTCGTTCGACGACGCGCTCCAGGTGCAGCGCGTTCTGGCCGCTGTGGAGCAATCGGCGGATGCCCGTTCCGCCTGGCAGACGATTCAGTAGTCCATCGTTCAGGTCGCAGTTTTCGTCGGCATAACCACGGCATTGCGACGAAAACTGCGACCTGAATGAGGAGAACGAGAGAAGGAGGACGGACGATGACGCGTCCGATCACACTGTTCACCGGTCAGTGGGCCGACCTGCCCTTCGAGGAGGTCGCACGGCTCGCCGGAGAGTGGGGATACGACGGGCTGGAGATCGCCAGCTGGGGCGACCACCTCGACGTGAACAAGGCGGCGAACGACCCCGCATACGTGCAGAACCGGCTGGACATCCTGGAGCGCAACGGGCTGAAGGTCTTCACGATCTCCAACCACCTCGTGGGCCAGGCGGTCTGCGACGACCCGATCGACCAGCGGCATCAGGACATCGTGCCGCCGCACGTGTGGGGTGACGGCGATCCGGAAGGCGTGCGGCAGCGCGCGGCCGAGGAGCTGAAGACCACCGCGCGAGCCGCGGCAGCGCTCGGCGTGAAGACCGTGACGGGCTTCACCGGATCGAAGATCTGGAAGACCATCGCCGGGTTCCCGCCGGTGCCCGAGTCGATGATCGATGACGGCTACCAGGACTTCGCGGATCGATGGAACCCGATCCTCGACGTCTTCGACGAGGTCGGCGTGCGCTTCGCGCTGGAGCCGCACCCGAGCGAGGTCGCGTTCGACTACTGGTCGAGCAAGCGCACGCTGGAGGCGATCGGCAACCGGGATGCCTTCGGCTTCAACTTCGACCCATCGCACTTCGTCTGGCAGCAGATCGACCCTGTCACGTTCCTGCAGGACTTCGCCGACAAGATCTACCACGTGCACTGCAAGGAGTCGGTGACGCAGCTCAACGGCCGCAACGGGCGTCTGGCATCCCACCTGCCGTGGGGCGACCCGCGGCGTGGCTGGGACTTCGTCTCGACCGGGCACGGCGAGGTTCCGTGGGAGCCGATCTTCCGCACGCTGAACTGGATTGGCTACGAGGGTCCGACCAGCGTGGAGTGGGAAGACGCGGGCATGGACCGCCTGGTCGGCGGCCCCGAGGCGCTGCAGTTCGTGCGCAAGCTCGCCACGATCACCCCGCCTGAAGCAGCGTTCGACGCAGCATTCTCACAAAGTCGCTGATACACAACCGAAAGCAGAACATGACTGACGCAACACGTCGCGCCCTCATCGTGCGCGGCGGCTGGGACGGGCACGAGCCCGTTCAGACCACCGACTCGTTCATCCCGTTCCTCGAAGAGAACGGCTTCGAGGTGCGCGTGGAGGAGTCGCCGGCGATCTACACCGACGAGGCCTATATGGACACCGTCGACCTGCTGGTGCAGATCAACACGATGAACTCCATCGAGAACGAGGAGATGGCCGGCCTCGACCGTGCTGTGCGGGGCGGCATGGGCATGGCCGGCTGGCACGGCGGCATCGCGGACTCCTACCGCAACACGGCCGACTACCTGCACATGATCGGCGGCCAGTTCGCGCACCACGCGAACCGGGCGCCGAAGGAGCAGCTGTCCGGCGAGCAGGACGACAACTACATTCCGTACACGGTCCACCTGACGGAGCTCGGCAAGGTGCACCCGATCACGGCCGGCGTCGAGGACTTCGACCTCGTCACCGAGCAGTACTGGGTGCTCAGCGACGAGCTGAACGACGTTCTGGCCACGACGACGCAGGCCGTGCGCCCATGGGATGCCTGGCACCGGCCGGTCACGGCGCCCGCCATCTGGACGCGGCTGTGGGGAGAGGGGCGCATCTTCGTCTCGGCCCCCGGGCACAAGCTCGAGGTCGTGAACGATCCGAACGTGCGCGGCATCATCGAGCGCGGACTGCTGTGGGCCGCACGCGGCTCCGGCCAGCCGGCGCCGAGTGCTGCCGACGTCGAGTCCGGGGCGTTCACGCCGGCGAACGCTCAGGGAACGGGCGCGGGCGATGAGTGAGGCATCCGGGATTCTACGGCTCGGCGTCATCGGCGTCGGCAACATCAGCTCGCAGTACTTCGCGCACATCCCGAACCTGCCGAATCTCCAGCTCGTCGCCGTCGCCGACGTGAACGAAGAGCGGGCGCGCGAGGTCGCGGCCGAACAGGGCGTACGCGCGCTCAGCGTCGACGGACTGCTCGCGGATGCCGGTGTCGACGCTGTGCTCAACCTGACCATTCCGCAGGCGCACGCAGCCATCGGCATCCGTGCGGTCGAGTCCGGCAAGCACGTGTACGGCGAGAAGCCGCTTGCACTGACGCCGGCGGAGGCGGAGCCGTTGCTCGCGCTCGCCGCAGAGAAGGGGCTGCGAGTGGGAAGCGCGCCCGACACGGTGCTCGGCACGGGCATCCAGACTGCGCGGAAGACCCTCGACGATGGCGCGATCGGGGAGCCGATCGCCGCAGCCATCCACTGGAGCGCGCCGGGTCACGAGCTGTGGCATCCCGCCCCGGCGTTCTATTACCAGCCCGGCGGCGGTCCGCTGTTCGACATGGGTCCCTATTACCTGACGAGCATCGTGACCCTGTTCGGCCCCATCGCCCGGGTCTCCGGCGTCGCCACGACGTCGTCGCGGCAGCGCTCGGTCGCCGCCGGGCCGCTCGCAAGCACTGCGATCCCGGTGGATGTCGCCACGCACGTGAGCGCGCTGCTCGAGCACGAGAACGGTCTCACCACGACCATCACGGTGAGCTTCGACGTGTGGAAGTCGCGTGCACCGCTGTTCGAGGTGTTCGGCACAGAGGGCACTATGGCCGTGCCCGACCCCAACCGGTTCGATGGCGACACGGAGATCGCTCCCGCCGCGACCCGCGAGTGGGAGACGGTGCCGGTCTCTGCAGGCTGGGCCGACTCCGGTCGCGGCTTCGGACTGGCCGACATGGCCCGTGCGATCGAGACCGACCGGCCGCACCGGGCGAGCGGGGAGCTCGCGTTCCACGTGCTCGAGGTGATGGACGGCATCCTGCGCGCCGCCGCCGACCACAGCGTGGTCGAGATCGCGAGCACCGTCGAGCGCCCGGCACCCGTGCCGCTGGGATCCACTCCGGCGACCTGGTAGGCGACCCGCGTCCTGTCGACGTCTCGTTGGTCCGACCCCCGACGTTCATAACTCCTGCAGGACGCAACCGCCGACCGGCGCGAGTGCGGAAACACACGGGCAGCCGCCAGGCGACGGCCATCCGAGCAGGAGTTACGAACACGAAGGCCCGGTCAGTCGGCCGAATCGTTTCGACCGGCGCGACGGGTCGCAATGGATGCACGCTATCGTGTCGGGAAGAGCGCTCTCTCGAGAGCGTGACACCCGACATCCGTTCGGCGCGGCATCCGCGCGTCATGCGCACCTCGCGCACCCCGTGCACACAGGCAGGAATGACATGGCTCAAGGCAGTGACGACTTCCGCGACAGCGGTCTGCGGTTCCCCGACTCGTTCGTGTTCGGCTCAGCGACGGCGTCGTACCAGGTCGAGGGCGCCGTGAAGGATGACGGCCGGCTGCCGTCGATCTGGGACACGTTCAGCCACACGCCGGGCAAGGTGTGGAACGGCGACAACGGCGACGTCGCGGACGATCACTACCACCGCCTCGAGGCCGACCTCGACCTGATGAAGCGTCTCGGGCTGCACGCCTACCGGTTCTCGATCGCATGGCCGAGGATCATCCCGACCGGCCGTGGCCAGGTGAACCCGAAGGGTGTCGACTTCTACTCGCGACTCGTCGACGGCCTGCTGGAACGCGACATCACGCCCGTGGCCACGCTCTACCACTGGGACCTGCCGCAGGTGCTCGAAGACGAGGGCGGCTGGCCGAACCGCGAGACCGCGTACGCGTTCGCGGACTACGCGGCCGCCATCGGCGAGCGACTCGGCGACCGCGTCGCGGTGTGGACAACGCTCAACGAGCCCTGGTGCTCCGCCTACCTGGGCTACGCATCCGGTGCGCACGCGCCGGGTCGCACGAACGGAGCGGCTGCCCTGCGAGCGGTGCATCACCTGAACCTCGCGCACGGCCTGGGCTTGCAGGCTCTGCGCGCGACCGTCGCGAACGACGACGCGCAGTACTCGGTGACGCTGAACCTGCACGTGATCCGGCCGGAAGGCGACACGGGAGCCGAGGCTGCGCGCCAGATCGACGCGCTCGGCAACCGGGCGTTCACGCATCCGATGCTGAAGGGCGAGTATCCGGCCGACCTGCTCGAGGACACTAAGGCGCTGACCGACTGGTCGTTCGTGCAGCCGGGCGACCTGGAGACGATCAACCAGGGAATCGACATCCTGGGCGTCAACTACTACTCGACGAACCGCGTGCGGTTGTGGGATGGCAGGAGCGAGCGACAGCACGCCGACGGCCACAAGGATGTCGGCGCATCGCCGTGGCCGGGCGCCGACCGGGTGGAGTTCCTGGAGCAGCCCGGCCCCTACACCGAGATGGGCTGGAACATCGAGCCGGCCGGCCTCTACGACCTGCTCACCTCGCTGCGCGACGAGTTCCCGCAGCAGCCGCTCATGATCACCGAGAACGGCGCAGCCTTCCCGGATGTCGTCTCGCACGAAGAGAGCGGACCCGCGGTGCATGACGCGGACCGCATCGACTACCTGCGGCGCCACCTCACGGCCGCGCACCGTGCCCTGCAGGACGGCGTCGACCTGCGCGGCTACTTCGTGTGGTCTCTGATGGACAACTTCGAGTGGGGCTTCGGCTACTCCAAGCGGTTCGGCATAGTGCGCGTCGACTACGACACCCTGGAGCGTCTGCCCAAGGAGAGCTCCGCCTGGTACGCCGAGTTGGCGGCGACGCGGACGATCCCGCAGTAGTCCTGGGCCCGGCCGGTCAGCAGATGCAGCGAGACTAGCTGCTTGCGATGCCACTAGCTGCCGTGCACCTAGTGTCATCCCATAGGCCTAGTCTCACCGGGCTGCCCAGGCCCGGCCGGGTGGACCGGTGGCCGATAAGTTCGGTTGCCGAACGTGAATACCAGTAGGCTGCCTCAAGTGACCGAAGCCTTGTCGGCGCCGACGCCGGATACCACGCCAGTGCGCCCCTCGCTCGGGAGCAATCTCGACGGAGTGCGGCAGCACAACCTCGGTGCGGTGCTGCGGCTCGTGCACGGCATCTCCGGGCGTTCGAGGTCGGAGCTCACCAGGGCGACCGGGCTCAGTCGCTCCACGATCGGCGCACTGGTCGCCGAACTCGCCGCGCTCGGTCTCGTCTCGGAGCAGGAGCCGCGGGAGTCGACGGGCGTCGGCCGGCCGAGTCCGGTGGTGGTCGCGAACCCGAAGGTGGTCGTCGTCACGGTGAATCCGGAGGTCGACGGCGTCAATGTCGGGCTGGTCGGGCTGGACGGCACGGTGCACCGTCGCGTGCGGCACGCCACCGCCGAGCCGCCGACCGCAGAGGAGGCCGCGCGCATCGTCGCGAACGTGCTGGAGGGTTTCAAGGCCCTGTTCGACACCGGTCTGCGGGCCACCGGCATCGGCGCCGCCGTGCCCGGCAGCGTGCGGGAGGCGGACGGCGTCGTGCGCATGGCACCGCACCTCGAGTGGGTCGACGAGCCGTTCGCCGCGCTGCTCGAAGAGGCAACCGGGCTCCCCGCGCTGGTGGCCAACGACGCCAGCCTCGGCGCGAACGCCGAGCACCTGTTCGGGGCAGGGCGCGGCATCGGCGACCTCATCTATCTGAACGGCGGCCCCGGCGGCGTCGGCGGCGGAGTCATCACACGCGCGCTGCCGCTCGCCGGAAGCTCCGGCTACGCCGGAGAGCTCGGGCACACCCTGGTGAACTCCGAGGGATCCCGCTGCCACTGCGGCGCCATCGGATGCCTGGAGACGGAGGTCTCGCAGGCTCGCCTTCTCGACGCGCTCGGTCTCGACGACGCGGATGGACTCGACGAGGCGATGCAGAGCCTCGACGAGAAGGGGCGCGACGAGGTGGAGCGCCAGTTGCGCTACCTCGCGGTGGCGATCCGCAACGCCGTGAACATCCTCAACCCGAGGCGGGTGGTGCTCGGCGGATTCCTCGGCGTGCTTCTGGATGCCGCGCCGCACGTGCTCGACGCCGCCGTGCGCGAGCAGTCGCTGACGGCATCCGCGGAGCAGGTCGACATCGTGCGTGCCGAGCTCGGCACCGAGGTGCTCACGGTGGGTGCCGCGGAGCTCGCGTTCACGAGACTGATGGCCGACCCGACGGCGCTGCGTCGCTGATATTCATCGCCGCTTGAGCAGCGGCGAAGCCGCGTATCGCAACCCAGCCTGACGGGACCGCTTCACTCACTGCCGTGATCGAAGCGGTCCCCGAGTGGCCGAGCCGAGAGAGCGCCCATAGGCTGCCGCACATGATCATCACGCTCGCGCTCTCGGCCAGCCTCGACGTGACGTATGAGGTCGACGAGCTGAACGTCGGCGACATCACGCGGCCGTTCGCCGTCACCAGGGTCGCGGGTGGCAAGGCACTGAACGTGGCGAGGGCGGCATCCGCGCTCGGCGCCGAGGTGAGCACGCTGGCCGCGCTGGGCGGCGCGACGGGAGAGTGGGTCGCATACATGCTCGCGGAAGACGGCGTTGCGGCCACGGTCGTGCCGCTGCGACGCGTGACGCGCACCTGCATCGCTGTGGTCGAGCGAGCGGGGTCTGCGACGAGCACCGACCTGTACGAACCGGCCACCGAGCTCGACGCCGACGAGTGGGATGCCTACGCCGCCGCCACCCGCGGCGCAGTCGCCACAGCAAGCACTTCTGGTCCAATGCCATGGGTCGCGCTGAGTGGATCCGTCCCGCCGGGCGTACCGCTCGACGAGCTCGGATCGCTCCTGGCCGAACTGCGCAGGAACGGGTGTCGCATCGTCGTCGACGGGTCGGGAGACGGACTGCGCGCGACCGCGCCGGCAGCCGAGCTCATCAAGGTCAACCGGCGCGAGGCATCCGAGCTGCTCGACACGGAGCTGGAGACCGCGACGGATGCCTGCCATCGGTTGCGTGCACAGTACGGATGCGACGCCGTGGTCACCGACGGCGTCGCGGGGTCAGCTGCGCTGCTGGGCGACATCCAGACCTCGGTTCCGGCGTCGACCCGGCGCGGCCGGTTTCCGGCAGGAAGCGGCGACTCGTTCCTCGGCGGACTGCTCGCGGCGTTCGAGCGCGGTGATTCGGCGGCGGAAGCGCTCGCCGCCGCAGCGAGCGCGGGGGAGCGCAACGCACTCGTCGCCGGGCAGGGCCGCCTCGCCGCGGGCTAGAACCGCACTCTGGCGATCCCCAGCCGACATCCGATAGAGTTGTCTCGAATCGATTCGACGCCGCTCCTCATCAGCACTGAGCGGCGTCGATTCGCGTCTCGACCTCTGACGCAACTCGTAAGCGAATTCCTGCAGAAGAACTATGTCTACCGCCACCAAACCGATCCCCGTCGTTCCCGCCACAGCCGGAGCCACCCCGCGTCCTCCCCGTCGCGGCGATGTCGCGTGCCCGTCGGTCGCCGAAGACGCCGACTTCGTCCAGACGCAGACGTCGGGCATCCCGGTCGTGGGCATCACGGCGGGTATGCCCACCGGCGGCATCCCGACGATCGAGCCGGGCACGCGCGGCCGGGGGCGCCGTTCGCCGATCACCATGCCGGCATCAGTCGTGCACCCCGGCGACGCGCTGCCGACGCGCAAGCGGGTCACCTACATCCTGATCCTCGGTGCGCTCACCGCGCTCGGCCCGTTCACGATGGACACCTACCTGCCGTCGATGCCGAAGCTCGAGAGCGACTTCCACGTCTCGACCGCGATCATCCAGCTCACGCTCACTGCGACGACCGTCGGCTTCGGGCTCGGTCAGCTCATCGTCGGCCCATGGAGCGACAAGGTGGGACGGCGGATGCCGCTCATCCTCGCGACGGCCGTGCACATCCTGGCGTCGCTCGGGGTGGCGCTCGCACCGAACGTCGAGCTGCTCAGCCTGTTCCGTCTGCTGCAGGGCCTCGGCGCCGCCGCCAGCAGTGTGGTCGCAATGGCCATGGTGCGCGACCTCTTCAGCGGGCATCGTCTGGTCACGATGCTCTCGCGTCTCGCGCTCGTGAACGGCCTCGCGCCCGTGATCGCGCCAGTGCTCGGCTCGCAGTTGCTGCTGATCATGCCGTGGCGCGGCATCTTCTGGGTGATCGCGTCATACAGCGCCGTGATGCTCGCCTGCCTCGTGCTGTGGATCGTGGAGACCCGGCCCAAGGAAGCGCGCATCGCCTCGGGCCATTCCAGTGTGGGGCAGCGGTTCAAGTCCGTGCTCAGCGACCGCATCTACGTCGGCATCGTCATCGTCAGCGCGATGAACTTCTCCGGTCTGTTCGCCTACCTGTCGTCGAGCTCGTTCGTCTTCCAGATGGTCTACTCGTTCGACGCGCAGCAATACGGCGCACTGTTCGCCGCGAACTCCGTCGGCATCATCATCGGCGTGCAGACGGCCGCGCGGCTGGCCAAGCGGTTCGGCCCGCAGTGGGTGCTCTCCGTGTCGACGGCGACCATGACGATCGCCGCTGCGCTGATCGTCGTTCTCGGCAGCACGGGCACCGGCGGCATCTGGGGTGTCATCGTTCCGCTGTGGTTCTTCATCGCCTCGTGCGGCTTCGGCTTTCCCTGCGTGCAGGTGCTGGCCCTCAACGGACACGGCGCAGAGGCCGGTACGGCGGCGTCGCTGCAGGGCGCGTCCAACTTCGCGATCGCGGGACTCATCTCCCCGCTCGTCGGTCTGCTCGGCGTGGCCAGCGCCGCGCCGATGGGTATCGTGATGCTCGCCTGTTCGCTCGTGTCGGTCGGTTCACTGTGGTTCGTGGTGCGGCCGCGCACCGTGCCGCCGCTCGCACGCTGACGCGCGGCGACACGGCGGGCTAGCGCGGCCGGGCCGACGCTCGAGGTTCGACGAAAGAGAGAACTGTGACAGACATCCGTCCGTACCGTTCAGGCGACCGCGACGCGGTCTACGAGATCTGCCTCAAGACCGGCAAGTCGGGCGAAGATGCCACCGGTTGGCTCGATAACGACGACGTGCTTCCCGACATCTACGCGCTGCCGTACGTGGACCTTGCACCCGAGACGGCATTCGTCGTCGACGTCGACGGGCGCGCGCACGGCTACATTCTCGGCGTCGCCGACACCGCCGCGTTCGTCGAACGCCTGCGCACGCAGTGGCTGCCCGGATTCGAGGCCAAGTATCCGCTGACCGGCGACGACACTCCGACCCAGCGCTTCGTTCGCGACGCTCGTCGCCCGGAACGGATGCTCATCCCCGAGCTCGACGACTACCCGGCTCACCTGCACATCGACCTGCTGCCCGACCTCCAAGGACAGGGCTTCGGGCGGATGCTCGTGCGCACGCTGACGACGGAGCTGCGGTCGCGCGGTGTTCCCGGCGTGTGGCTGGAGTATGGAGCCGACAACGTGAACGCCGGCGCGTTCTACCGTCGCCTCGGCTTCACGCCGCTTCCGTCCAGCGCAGCAGGCACACGGGTGGGCCTGCGCACGGACGCGGAAGTCTGACCCGTCGCTCCCGCCGAGCGAGTTCTCGTCGGCGAGCGTTTACAACCAGGTGAGCAGCGGGATCCGTTCGAACCAGTACAACCATCCTGGTTGCGTGGACCGCATCTCCGACAGCGTCACAGACTCCTGCGGGCTGACGAGCGGACGGTCGAGCACGTCCGCGAGGTCTTCCATGTCGGCGCGCGACCAGTACTGCCCGCGCAGCCGGATGCGCGGCGCACCGCCCTTGTCGAGAATGAAGAGATTCGGCTGCGTGTCGAGCGCGTTGTCGCTGTAGATCTCGATGAGACACAGCATGCCTATCTCCTGCTTCGACATCTCGGAGACGCGGCCAAGGAAGCCACGCTCCAGCACCCCCTCGGGCGAGACCAGCACTTTCGTGCGGCGGTACTGCAGTACGGCGAGAATCGCGATCAAGGCCACGAACACGTGCACCGCGAGCGTGATCTGCCATCCTCCGCTGCTGATGGTCAGCCAGTACGCCACGGCGAACAGGGGAGTGGTGAGGGCGAGCGCGGCGATCATCCCGCTGGCAAGCAGGTGACGATGCGGACGCAACACGTGCGTCTCGGTCGTCATCATCTGCTCGGAAAGCACAGAGCTCCTGAAGCCTCTCTGGGGATTTGCATTCAGATTGGAGGGGCCGTCCTTCGGGCGGCCCTGACCGCGGCTCTCTCGCCCGCGGCCCTAGGCATCGCTCCGGTGCCCGATCGCGTCATCGCCGCTCGAACCGACAACAACGGAAGAGCGTCTCCCAGGGCCACACTAGCGAGAATCCCTCACAGATAGAACCCCCATTCCGCCCCAGTGCGCGCCTGAGCGCGAACATCCGTGAACCCGGCGCCCGAACATCCAGAAATGGATGCTCCCCGCTGACGCCCGCGCACCCGACCGGCTAGGTTTGAAGGCGAGGCACCGACCGCTCGGGGTGCCGGCAGAGTGGGAGTGTTCCGCATGAAAGTGGTCGCGTTGGTCGTCTCGGGAGTGCTGTTCCTCGGCGGTATGGCGCTGATGGGTTATGCGCCCGAAGTCGCCAACTGGGAAGGCCTCACGTTCTTCGGCGGCATCATCGCCATGGCGCTCTCGTTCGCGCTCCCGATGTACGTGCTGCCGAAGTTCGACTGACCGTCGTCGTTCGGCACTCTGCCGATTTCACCATCGCGTGAGCCGGTCGTGTCGAATCCGGCGCCGGCTGTTCGACGTCTCCGTGACGATGCGTGAACGCTCGTCACCGACGCACAGAGGGACGACACATGGCCGAGTACTTCATCGCGATCAGCGGGAACGAGCAGCGGTGGGATGCGATGACCGCCGACGACTGGGCAGCCATCGACGAGGGACACCGCCGCTTCCGCGAGCAGGCGGCCACGGCGATCCTGGCCTCTGGGCAACTCGAGGGTCGCAGCGTCTGGACGACAGTGCGTGCCTCCAGCGCCGGCGAGCCCACCGCAGCAGACGGGCCCTTCGCCGAGACCAAGGAGATGCTCGGCGGCTTCTACCTCATCGACGTGCCGGAGAAGGCGGATGCCGTCGCACTGGCAAGCCTGCTCGCGGAGACGCGGGCCGACCACAGCGCCGTCGAGGTCATCCCGCTCGTTGTTCGTTAGCGGAGGCCTCGTCAGGGGAGGCAGGGGTCAACCGCGGAAGACCGCCGCGACCTCCGGGATGGCGGCGATGTATCCGTCGAGAAGTCGTTCCGCGGTCGTCACCGAGTCGACGAGCGGATGCAGTGCGAACGCGAGCAGCGCTTCGTTGCGGTCGCCTGTGGTGGCCGCGCGGATGATGTGCCGCTCGACGTCCTTGAGCTGCAGCATGAGGCCAAGCTGGTGCGCATCCGGGGCTGCGGTCACCAGCGGATGCGTGCCGCCGGCATCCACGAGCGACGGCACCTCGACGACGGCGTCGTCGGGCATGCCGGGGATCGCGCCCCGATTGCGCACGTTGAGGATCATCGTGGAGCGCTCGTTGCGGCTGATCGCGTGCATCACCTCGAGCGCGACGCCGGCGTAGCCCTGCATCACCGGGTCGAGGTCCGAGAGCGGTGCGCGAGCCGGGGCATCCTGCGTGCCGCCCTTCGCCTCCGCCATGTAGCTCGCATCTCGGCGCGCCACGGCGGCGCGCCAGCGCTCGACGGCCGACCCTGCCTCGGTGGCCAGCCCGTGGAAGAACTCGTCCTGGGTCTGCGCGAGGAAGTCGCCCCTGGTGAGGCCCGATGAGAGCACGTTCCGAACCGCGTCGCGATTGAAGTAGTAGTAGTACAGGTACTCGTTGGGGATCGTCCTCAGTGCCCTGATCCACTGCGTGCCGAACACCTCGCCCTCTTCGAGCGCTGCCAGCCGCTCGTCGTCGGCGAGCAGCGCGGGCAGCACGTCGACCCCGTCGTAGAGCAGCCGGCGCATCCAGCCGAGGTGATTGAGGCCGATGTAGTCGGGTTGCAGGCGGTCGAACTCGAGCCCGAGCAGCGTCGCCGCCCGGCGAATGAGACCGGACGGGGTGTCGCAGATGCCCAGCACGCGGTCACCGAGAATGGGCTGCAGTGACTCGGTGATGATGCCCGCCGGATTCGTGAAGTTCAGAAGGTAGGCGCCCGGGGCGTGCTCGCGGATCACTTCGGCGTAGTGACGCATTACCGGGATGGTGCGCAACGCGTACGACAGACCGCCCGGCCCCGTGGTCTCCTGCCCTAGCACTCCGAGGTCGAGTGCAACGTGCTCGTCGTGCCGGCGACCGGCGATCCCGCCGACCCGGATGGCGGCGAACACGAAGTCCGCGTCCTCGATCGCCTCGCGCTCGTGGGTCGTCGTGACGACGCGCGGAGCATCCGTGCGCCCCTGTGCCGTTTGTCCCTGGGCGAGTTCGTCGAGGATGCGACGGATACCGTCGAGCTTGCTCCGATCGCTGTCGAGGAGGGCCACCTCGGTGACCCGTCGTGGGCCGATGTCGCCGAGCAGCGCTTGATACACGAACGGCGTGCGGAATCCTCCGCCGCCGAGGATGGCGAGCTTCATGCGACGATCACCGTTCCGCCTGCCTCGGTGCAGAGCCTTGTCGTGTTCGGATTCGCTCCCTCGGTGGTCACGAGCGTGTCCACGTCGGCCAGCGAGCACAGCCGCAACGAACCCGTGCCGGGAAACTTGCGATCGGATGCCATCAGCACACTGCGATCGGCGACCGCGAGCATCCGCTGTTTGATTGGAGCCTCGACGGCCATGTCGTCGACCACCGAGCCGTTCTCACGAACGCCGGTGCAACTGAGGAACGCGATGTCGGCGCTCACCTGGTCGAGTGAACTCTGCGCCAGCGATCCCACGAGGCTGCGGTAATTGCGGCGGAAGACGCCGCCGAGGAGAACGAGCCGCACGGCCTCGTCGTCGCGCAGCTCGTCGAACGCTGCGACGTTTCCGGTGATGACCGTGACCGGGCGTCCGCGCAGCGCACGGGCGACGAACGAGGTCGTGGTGCCGATGTCGAGCAGCACGACCTGACCGTCGGTGACGAGATCGGCCGCCGCCTTGCCCATCGCCGCCTTGAGGGATGCCTCCAGGTCGTCGCCGACCGTCCACGGGTCTTCGAGGCGCTCCGGGTCACCCGGCTGACCCGACGTGGCCCGCGGCTGGACGACGGCGCCGCCGTACGTGCGCACGAGCTCGCCGTTCTCGTCGAGCCGCTGGAGGTCACGGCGGATCGTGGACTCGCTCACCTCGAGGCGTTCGGCCAGTTCTCGCACCGAAGCCGATCCGTCGACGGCCAGGGCGTCGAGGATCCGGGTGCGCCGGGCCTTCGAAATCATGGGCACGAGTTTATCCGTCGGGTGACGGAGTTTGCGTGAATCGCGCAAGAAGGAAGGAGGAAGGCGACGCCGAACCCGGCTGAACGAGCGGTAACGGTTTGAGAAAATGTCCTGACATCCCTTGACCGGGGGGCACGTCGCGCGCCTATGCTCAAAGCCAGTCAAACAATGTCACAATTCGCGCGATCAATGGCGACGCGCCCGTCGTAGCCCGAGTTCCCGTGATCACGCACCGCGAGTGGAGAAGCACCAGGTGGAAGAGCAGAGGTTCGCACCGAGCGCAGGCATCGAGGCCTCCCCGGCGGGGATCGATGCGGTCTTCGGCGGCCGGCTCTACTGCGATCTGGTCTTCGCCGACGTTCCCGTGCCCGGTCCGGGGCAGGAGGTGCACGCCTCGGACTTCGTTCTCACCGCCGGTGGCGTCGCCACCCGGGCGATCGCCGCGGCACGATTGGGAATGGATTCCGGCATCGTCGCGGTGCTCGGCACAGACCCGGTCAGCCGTCTGGTGCGCTCGCTCCTCGAGGACGAACCGCGGTTGCGCGCCCACTGGATCGCCGAGCATCCGTCTGCCCGTGTCGCCGTGACGGCCGTCATGACCGAGGGGAGCGACCGGAGCTTCGTCACGTACGAGGACGAGGCGTCCGCGATGCCCTCGACGCTGCCTGCCGGGGGGACGCCGGACGCCGGGTACTGCCAGACCGACCTGGCCGATGCGGAGGCCGACTGGGTCGTGCGCATGCGTGCCGGCGGCACTCGCGTCTACGGCGGAGTCGGCTGGGACGTGACGGGCGCGTGGGACGGCAGCGACCTGGAGCGGCTGACGAATGTGGATGCGTTCATCCTGAACGAGGACGAGGCGCTCGCGTACACGCGCAGCGACAACGTCGAGGGTGCCGCACGGGTGCTGGCGGAGCGGGCCGGCCTCGTGGTCGTGACCCTGGGCGCGGCCGGAGCGCTCGCCGTCGACTCCGCGCGTGGCCAGGTGGAGCGCGTCTACGCGCCGCGCGTCAGGGCCGTCGACCCCACGGGCGCCGGCGATGTGTTCACGGCGGCCTTCATGACCGCCGAGCGCGAGGCCTGGCCGCTGCAGACCGCGCTGCGGTTCGCCACGCTCGCGGCGTCGGCATCCGTACAGTCGCTCGGCGGGGCATCCAGCGCACCCCGACGCGAACAGCTGGCGGCCGCATTGCCCGAGGAACTTCCGGACGAGCACTGGGAACCGATCGCCGAATGGGCGAGAAAACGGATAACGACAGGAGGACAACGATGAGAACAACACGACGGAGAGTGATGGCGGGTGCTTTGGCGACCGCCGTCGCGCTCGCTCTCGCGGGATGCGTGCAGAGCGCGAATCAGTCGCAGGGCGGCAGCACTTCGGGAGGCAAGCACTCGCTCACGGTCTTCGTCAGCGCAGACACGAACATCCAGGACCTGTGGCAGAAGACTCTGATCCCCGCCTTCGAGAAGGCGAACCCGTCGTACTCCGTCAAGGTCGACTTCGACCTGCATGGTGTGCACGACCAGCAGACGGTGGCGAAGATCACCGCCGCCACCGTGCAGAAGCGCGACCCGGGCTACGACATCGTCGACGCCGGATTCGTGCAGCAGCTCTCCACCAGTGGACTGCTCGCGACCGCGACGCCGAAGCAGATCCCCAACCTCTCCAAGGTGGCGGAGGCGATCCGCAAGCCGGGCGGGGCGAACTCGGTGCCGTACCGGGCGTCATCCGTGCTGCTCGCCTACAACAGCGACAAGATCAGCTCGCCGCCGAAGACCGTCGACGACCTGCTCGCCTGGATCAAGGCGAACCCGGGCAAGTTCACGTACTGCTCACCGGCATCCGGCGGTAGCGGCGGTGCGTTCGTGACCACGGTGCTCGACAAGACGATTCCGTCGGCCGATCGCGCCAAGATGGTCACCGAGTACGAGCCGAACCTCGAGACCGATTGGAACGCCGGCTGGGCGACGCTGCGCAGCCTGAACCCCTACGTGTACCAGCAGGGCGTGTACCCGAACGGCAACAACCAGGTGCTCGACCTGCTCTCCAGTGGCCAGATCCTGATGGCGCCGGTCTGGTCCGACCAGTTCACCTCCGGTGTGCAGAGCGGACAGATCCCGAAGAACATCAAGGCGACGCAGACCACGCCGTCTCTGACCGGTGGTGCCTCGTACCTTGGCGTTCTCAAGGCGTCGCCGCGGGCGAAGGATGCCTACAAGCTGCTGAACTGGCTGCTGACGCCGTCGGCGCAGGCATCCATCTCCCAGTCGGTCGCCGGCTACCCGGTGATCCCGCTGAAGGAGCTGCCGCAGTCGATCCAGACCGAGTTCGCCAACGCGCAGATCGACAAGCTGCGCCCGACGTACCAGGCGCAGATGAACAACGACATGAACCAGCAGTGGTCTCAGCAGGTGCCCGGCAAGTGACGGTCTCCACCGCGCGTCGCTCGAGAAGCGGCACGAAGAGCCTCGGGGTCAAGCGCACCCCGAGGCTCTCGGTGGCCGGGTTCCTCATGGCCCTGCCGCCGATCGTGCTCGTGCTGCTCTTCGTCGGTCTGCCCGTCATCCTCGCGCTCGGGTTCAGCCTCGGCTTCACCGGCGGGCTCAACACCGTGGTCTCGTTGGTGGGACAGCAGGTGCACAAGGCGACGGACTGGTGGGGAACGTTGGCGGCCTGGGTGGACGTCTTCGGCGACACCCAGTTCCTCACGAACCTCGCCGTCACGGTCGTCGTCACCGTCGTGAGCGCCGTGGTCGTGCTCGGCATGTCGATCGGCATCGGCCTCTATCTGCGCATGCGCGGCGGCTGGTTCGCCACGCTCCTGTCCGGACTCGCCGTCGTCCCGCTGTTCATCCCCGTGGTCATCGCGTCGTGGGCGATCCTCACGTTCTATGCCGGCGACGGATTCATCCGCAGCGTCTTCGCCTCCGTCGGCCTCGTCGGTCCGACCTGGGGCTACACCGTGGTTGCGATCGTCATCGGCTCGGTGTGGACGTCGCTGCCGTTCGCGGTGTTGATGATCTCGTCCGGGTTCCAGTCCATCCCGGATGCCATGATCGAGGCCGCGCAGGATGCCGGCGCGTCCCGCGCGCGCATAGCGTTCAGCATCCTGATCCCGATGTCGTCTGTGCCGATCGTGATCGCCTCCACGTTCACCGCGATCGGCGTGATCGGGTCGTTCACGGTTCCGTACTTCACCGGTCCGAACGCGCCGACCATGCTCGGCGTGATGCTGACGAGCTACTTCACGGCATTCAACCGGCCCCAGCAGTCGATCGTGATGGCGTTCACGATCTTCATCGTCGCGGCCGCGATCGGCGCGTTCTATGTATGGGCGAACTTTCGGAGCGCCAAGGAACAGGGGAGGGCGTGATGAGCGCGGTCACCGATCGCACGCCGCCGCCGGCAGTCGAACGCGACCGGCCGGAGCCGCGGCTTGAGGAGCGCAGCCCGCTCGTGAGCCGGATCGCCGGCAGGGCGCTCATCGTGCTGTTCTCGGCGTTCATGATCCTGTTCATCCTCGGGCCTCTGGCGTGGCTTGCCGTGCACGCCTTCGCCACCAGCTGGACGTTCCCGAACCTCTGGCCCAACGGCTGGACGCTGCACTGGTTCGGCACCGTCTTCAGCGACCCCGGTCTCGGCGCGGCCGTGCAGAACTCGCTCGTGATCTCGCCGATCGTGGTGCTGTGCTCCGCCGTGATCTGCCTGCCGGCCGCGTACGCGTTCGCCCGGCACGAGTTCTTCGCAAGGCGCACGTTCCTCGTGGGGCTCTTCGCGACGAACGCATTCCCGAAGATGGGCCTGTTCGCCACGCTCGCGTCGTTGTTCTACGCACTGAACCTGATGAACACCGTGGTCGGCATCGTGATCGTGCAGCTGCTGGGCACGATCGTGTTCATGACGTGGATCCCGGCCGCGGCATTCTCGGCGGTTCCGCGGAGCCTCGAGGAGGCGGCGCGCGACGCGGGCGCATCGAAGCTGCGGGTCTTCTTCCGCATCACGCTGCCCATGGCGCTGCCGGGCATCCTCGTCGCCATCGTCATGTCGTTCCTGGCCTCGTTCGACGAGGCGCAGGGCACGTACCTCGTCGGCGCACCCGACTACTTCACGATGCCGACCGAGATGTACACGCTCGTTTTGAACTACCCGAAGCAGGTCGCGGCCGTGTTCTCGATTCTGCTGTCCATTCCGTCCGTCGTCCTCCTGCTCGTCGCCCGTAAGCACATCATGGGTGGACAGCTGGCCGAGGGCTTCCAGATCAGATAGAAGGGGTGCACCATGGGCGAGCGTGACCACGGCGCCACCGCAGAACAGAACCGCGAGACCGCACGTGACGAGCAGGGCCTGACCATCGAGGGCCTGAACAAGGTGCTCGGCGGGCGCACGATCATCGACGACCTCAACCTCTCCGTCCGACAGGGAGAGCTGGTGTCGCTTCTCGGCCCGTCCGGATGCGGCAAGACCACGACGTTGCGCATGATCGCCGGGTTCCTGAATCCGGACAGCGGATCGATCAGGGTCGCGGGTCGCGACGTGACACGGCTGGGGCCGGAGCGCCGGCCGAGCGCGATGGTGTTCCAGAACTACGCGCTCTGGCCGCACATGACGGTGTTCAAGAACGTGGCGTTCCCCCTGCGCCTGCGCAAGCTCCCGCGCGCGGAGGTCACCAGCCGGGTCGAGCACGCGCTGGAGCTCGTGAACCTCCTGCACCACAGGGACTCACGGCCAGGACGCATCTCCGGTGGGGAGCAGCAGCGCGTCGCCTTGGCCAGGGCGCTGGTGCAGGAGCCGCAGCTGCTCCTGCTCGACGAGCCGCTCAGCAACCTCGACGCCAAGCTGAGGGTGAAGGTGCGGGAAGACATCCGCGAGCTGCAGCAGCGGCTCGGCATCACAACTGTGATCGTGACGCACGACCAGGATGAGGCGATGTCGGTCTCCGACCGGATCGCCGTGATGAACGCCGGCCGCATCGAGCAGTACAGCACCCCGGCTGAGCTCTACGCGCAGCCGCGCACCACGTTCGTCGCTACGTTCATCGGCGCGATCAACATGCTGGAGGGATCGCTGCGCGACGGCGTGATCGTGCCGGGCGAGGAGACGACCGCCGTTCGGCCCGAGGATGTCGCGTTCCACCGCGAGCCGGCGCCCGGTGCCGTCGAGGCCGTGGTCGAGCGGGTCATCCCGCGTGGGCACTTCAACGAGCTCGTGCTGCGCCGAACGGATGCCACGTTGCGCGCGTACGTCTCCGGCGAGGCGCCCGTGATCGGGGACAGCGGCTTCGCGCGCATCGTGCGCGCGCTGCGGTACGAGGACGGCGTGCTGCAGGGCAGCACCACCGAGCGAGCCCGCGAGCGCGTGACGGTCGCGGGTGCCGCCGCCGGGCCGATGGCCGGGTCCGCCGATCGGCCGCGAGTCGGAGTGACGTCGGACGACGGGGCATCCGCCCGATGACGGCGACCGGGCTGCGCGTTCGTGCGTGCGCGCACCGCGGCGACTCCAGCCGGTACCGGGAGAACACGCTGCCCGCGATCCGCTCGGCGATCGCGTCCGGTGCCGGTTTCGTGGAGATCGACGTGCGCGTCACCCGTGACGGGCAGGTGGTCGTCGTGCACGACCCGACGTTCGAACGGTTGTGGAACCTTCCGCAACCGGTGGCCGAGACGACTTGGGACGAGGTGCTCGCACTCGGTGACGCCGATCACCGTCCGCCGTCGCTCGGCGAGGTGCTCGAGCTCTTCGACGGCGTCCACTCGACGTTGCTCATCGACATGGACGACGCGTCGTTCGCGGCTCCCGCCCACGCCGTCATCGCGCCGGAGAGTGCCGGCGCATCCATTGCCTGGTGCGGCGACCTGGATGGCATGCGCACGATCAGGGCTCTCGACCCCGACGCACGCATCTGGATGCCGTGGAGCCGAACGACGCCGCCGACCGACGACGACCTCGGCGACCTGCGGCCGGAGTGCATCAACACGCCGTTCGCCGTGATGTCTCCTGGGCTCGTCGATGACATCCATCGGCTCGGACTCGACGTCACGGTGTGGACCGTCGATGACGATGCGGTCATGCGCTGGGCGATCAGAACAGGAGTGGACACCGTGACGACCAACCGGCTGGGCCGATTCCAGAGCATCGCGACGGATGCGGAGGAGGGGTCTGGAGCTGATCCTGCGGAGGAGCTGGACCGCGCGCACCTGGTCGCTCGTTCCTTGGCCGAATGGGCGGTGGAGTTCACGAGCGCCGCTGACCTCGGAACGATCTCGACGAAGCGCGATGCCGCCGACCTCGTCACCGAGGTGGACACCGCGGTCGAACGGCAGGTGCGCGAGGTCATCGGAGCACAGTTCCCCGATCACGACTTCGTTGGCGAGGAATTCGGCGGATCGGAGCGCGCGGGGGTGCCTTGCTGGTACCTCGACCCGGTCGACGGCACGGCCAATCTCGCGAACGGCGTGCCCTGGAACGCGTTCTCGCTCGCACTCGTGGTGGACCACGAGCCGGTCGTCTCCGTGGTCGCCGACCCGTGGCGCGGTGATGTCTTCGATGGGAGGCGAGGTGCTGGGGCGCGGTTGAACGGGCATCCGCTCCGGTTGACGGATGCCGCACCCTTCGATGGTGACCCGCTCCGCGGCCGCATCGTGAGCACGGAGCTGGCGAACCAGCATCCGTGGCCCGGAATGGTCTCCTTGCTCCGCCGGCTGGGCGACCGCTACTGCACGATGCGCATCATGGGATCGGGAACGCTGACGCTGACCGGGGTCGCGGCCGGCCGCGGTGTCGGTGCCGTGATCGGCTCGTTCGGCGCGGTCGATCACCTCGCTGCGATCCTGATCGTGCAGGAGGCCGGCGGCCTGGTGCTCGGTGAGGATGGGTCGCCGACGTCGTTCCCGACATCCGGAGGCGTGCTCGCGGCCGCACCGTGGGCCGCAGACGCGCTCTACGCGGAGTGGAAGGCGGCGATCGGGGAGGAGGAGTATCTCGCCGGCTGAACAGCTGCCGAATGCGACGTGCGGGGAGAGACGCGTTCGCACCTAAACGTATGTGCTCGCGGCCGCTGCACGGAAAGCGCTCGGCGAGGTTCCATTGACCGCACGGAACTGCCGTGAGAAGTAGAACGCATCCGTGCATCCGGTCTGGGCCGCGATCTCACTGATCGACAGGGCCGTCGTCAAGAGCAATTCGCGCGCCCGCGCGCTGCGTAGGCGTTTCACGTACTCGACGACACCTGATCCGGTAGACGCCTTGAACAGGGCCGAGAAGTGGGACGTGCTGAGGCCGGCGAGCCGAGCCAGGTCGGAGACCGACACCGATGATGCGAGGTTCGCGCGCAGATACTCCTGCACGACATGGATGCGGTCGCTGGTCTGCGGCTCCCCGCGCAAGCGATCCGCGCAGAGCAGTCCGAACAGGTTCCAGGCCGACCCCGCTGCCTTGTACAGCGTCGCCATCGTCTCGTCGTTCTCGAGCAACGAGACGACCTGCTCCACGAGGGCGACCGCCGTGTAGACATCCCGGAGATGGAGAACCGGATCGGCGTCAGTGCCGAGGATGCCCGCGACTAACTCGTCGACATCCGACCCTGTGGCATGGAGCCACCAGATGCTCCATGGGTCGAGCTGATCTGCGATATACCTGTGTGGCGATCCGGGCGGAATGACGGCGGCGTCGCCTGTCTCGATTCTGTGGTCCCGGCCGTCGAGTGTAAGGACGCCGCACCCGCCAGTACACACCATGACTATCGCCTCGCGTGCACCGTCGGTACGTATCCGTCCATGGGCCGCCGCGTGCGGGAAGTACCCTGCATCGGTTACCAGGAGGCGTCTCGTGACGGGTTCTTCCAATGCACCGCGGACCAACGGCGCTGGGAGCACGCGTAACCGCTGACCGGGGAATCCATCTCGAAGCAGCATGGCGAAGAGCGTAGCAAATCAGAGAATCATCCAGGAATCCCGTAGGAACCATCATTCCGGGCCGGTCGAGAGCTTTCCTAGGCTGACCACATGCTCAACGGTGAGAACGGAAATCCCCCTGACGTCGTCGCCGAACACCGCGGCGCGACTTACCGCAGCAACTACATTCCCGTCCAGGTCCCGGTACACCTGCCCAAGCGCCTGACGATCACGCTGTGGGACTTCTCCTGGTACGTCCGCAGCGGCGACGGGGAGCCGTTCGAAGATCTGGACCGCGCAGCTGCCGAAGCTGTCGAGCGCGGCTACAACACCATTCGCATCTGCGCGATGCCGTTTCTCCTGTTTGGCTCAGGGCTCGACACGAGCGCGATCGAGCTCGACCGCCTTGGCGGGGACTACGCCCAGAACGTGCGCTGGTATGACGTCAAGACGCCGACGCGGATTGACGGCCGCGCCAAGCTGCTCGAACTGTTCGAGGTCTGCAAAAGGCATGACCTCTTCGTCATCCTCTCCTCCTGGGAGTACCAGCAATCATCCTCGTTCGGTGCCGACTCGTCGTGGTGGGATTCGCTTCGGGCGATCGACCCCGATGACCGGGTGGTCGCGCTCGCAGAGTCGCAGTCAGCGCTCATCGACTTTCTCGCCGAGCACGGCCTCGACGATCGAATCGCCTTCACCGAGCTCCATAACGAGGTTCAGGGCGGACATCTCACCGACGGGATCACCTCGGGACGCGCGGACGAGGTGCGTTGTCTCATCGAGCTCGAACCGCGATTGTCGCGCGGACTCGCGCGCTTCCACGAGCTGCAGCCCGATCGCCCGGTCACGGTGAACTACGCGCACGTGCCCGTCGCGGCGATGCGCGCCGTACCCGTCGAGATCGATGTTCTGGTCGTGCACCCGTACATCTACGGCGTTCTCAATGAGACGACGGCGGCGTTCGACCTCCGGGGGGACCTCGCCGACTTCCCACGGGCTGCGGTGGATGCTGCCGGCATCCTGCGTCCGGACGCTCCCGATGCGACAACCTGGGTGCTTCCGGACGCCTCCGCATGGAAGATGGACGCCACGATCGTGGGAAAACCGGAAATCTTCCTGCACGACTGGGCAGATGCGCAAGCCTTCGACCGGTTCCTGTACGAGCGCTACCAGGTGCACCGCGTGGAGATGGACAGGGTGCTGCGCATCTGGCTCGATGTCGCAGCGGATCGCGCGAGCGAGCGCGGCATCCCCCTGGTCTTCGGCGAGGGATGGATCGGTTATACCCCGCTTCACGGCAACTTCGAGGAGGGCCCGGTCGGGGCGGAGTTCTGTCGGCGAGCGGTGAGCGAATCAGCACGTGTCGGTGCATGGGGCACCATCGTGTGCTCCAACGCCGCGCCCCACCACCCGATGTGGAGCGACGTCCGGCTCCAGGTCGAATGCAACCGGCTGTTCACGTCAATGCAATCACAGGGCCTGTAGCCGAAGCGCACAGGCAGTCAAGGAGGACACAACATGGCTACGAAGACAGAGGTCACACGTCGCACGTTCCTCGCGGGTGCGGTCGCCATAGGCGGGGTCGCGGCCCTTGCCGGCTGCGTCACAGGCGGTCCATCAGGCGGGTCCAGCAGCGGCTCGGGCACGGGCGCGATCGTGTTTCAGAACTCAGAGTCGGATCCCGCGCCGAAAGGTGCGCTTACCGCCCTCGTGAAGGAGTACAACGCTCATCCGGTCGGCGGGAAAGTGACGATGAACACGGTCGCCACGGAGCAGTTCCGCGCCCAGCTCTCCACCTATCTCACCTCGAGCAATCCCCCCGATGTGCTGTCGTGGTACGCGGGATCGGTCGCCAGGGACTACGCGAGCAAAGGGCTTCTGCTCGATCTCTCCGAGCTGTGGGAGGGCAAGGGAGTCGCGTCCAAGTTCAGCCCGGCGCTCAAACAGCTTTCGAGCGACGACAAGGGACGCCAGATCTTCATGCCCACCGACTACTACTGGTGGGGGATCTTCTACTTCAAGTCCAACTTCAAGAAGTGGGGGGTCGAGGTTCCGACCACGTGGGACGAATTCATCTCGCTGTGCGACAAGCTCAAGGCGCAGGGGATCAACCCGCTGGCGCAAGGTCTCAGCACGACGCCGTGGATGGCATCCGGATGGTTCGACATCCTCGACCTACGGGTGAATGGGGCGCAGTTCCACCGCGAGCTGCTTGCGGGAAAGCACTCGTTCGACAGCGCCGAGGTCAAGAAGGTCATGAAGTACTACGCGCAGCTCGTGCCGTACTTCGACCCCAACATGGGCTCGTATGCCTGGCAGGATGCCGTCACCCCGCTCGTACAGGGCAAGGACGCGATGTATCTCGCCGGCGCCTTCATCAGTGAGAACGTCACGCAGAATCCCGACGATCTCGACTTCTTCAGAGTCCCCGTCATCGACAAGTCCGTCCCGTCGGCGGAGGAAGCCCCGACCGACGGCTTCTTCGCCAGCGCGAACTCCAAGAACAAGCAGTCCGTCATGGACTTCCTGACCTACATGGCCGGCCCCAAACAGCAGGAGGAGTTCATTCAGAAGTCCAAGTCGTCGAACCTTCCGACGTCACCGGCCGTGAGCACATCGAACTTCTCGCCCCTGGTGCAGAAGGGCCTCAAAATGCTCAATGAGACGAAGGAGATCACGCAGTTCTTCAATCGCGACTCCTCCGATGCGCTGCAGACGACGGCCGACACGGCGCTCGTGAAGTTCCTGGCCACGCCCAAGGACGTAGACCAGATCCTCGCCGATTGGCAGACGGCAGCGAAGAAGGTGTGGAACTCGTGACGGCGACGGTGGACGTTGCCGCGCATCTCGACGGGGCACCTCAGCGCAAGCGCTCCCGTCGGGGATCCGTGCGGCGCGTTCCACCGCTCATCTGGGCGTTCTTGCTCGTTCCGCTGGCGATAGAGCTAGCGCTCGTGTTCTGGCCCGCGATCAACAGCTTCTACATCTCCCTCACGAGGTGGAACGGTGTCGGAGCACCCGAGTTCGTCGGCCTGAAGAACTTCCAGAACCTGGCCACCGATCCGATCTTCTTGCAGGCCCTCGTCAACAACGTGTACTGGGTGATCGGGTTCGGTGGAGCATCCGTCGTCATCGGCCTTCTGCTGGCGCTCGCGCTGAACAAGCCGAGGCGCGGCGTGGGCTTCTACCGCAGCGCGATCTATCTGCCGATGGTGTTCTCGCTCACGGTGACGGGGCTGTTCTGGCGTCTGCTGTACGCCCCGGGTGGATCCGTGAACGCACTGCTCGGCATGATCGGTCTGCATTCCTGGGAGAAGCAGTGGCTCGCTGATCCGGCCACGGCTCTCACCGCGGTGCTGGTGGCCGCCGTCTGGCGCCAGTGCGGCTACATCATGGTGCTCTATCTGGCGGGTCTCAAGGGCGTGGACCCGACACTCGAAGAAGCAGCCGCGGTCGACGGCGCGAATAAGTGGCAGCGGTTCTGGCGCATCGTCATGCCGCAGCTGCGCGGTGTGAACGCCGTGGTGTTCGCCGTGACCGTGATCGATTCGCTGCGCACCTTCGACATCGTCTGGGCGATGACGCAGGGCGGACCCTACAACTCCACCCAACTGCTTTCGACGTACATGTACCAGACCGCCTTCACCACCGTGAACCTCGGCTATGGCTCAGCGATCGCCGTCGTGATCTTCCTGCTCGCGATCGTGTTCATCATCGGATACCTGACGCGCGCGTCGAAGTCGGAGGACTGACATGACGACCACTCCGCTGCCCTACCCGGCCGAGCTCCCCGCGAAGCCGCGTAAGAAGCGCTCCTGGCTCTTCCATCTCTACATGGCACCGATCTCGCTCATCTGGATCGCTCCAATGGTGTTCGTGGTCGTCGTCGCGTTCCGATCATTCACTGACATCACGCAGAACGGCCTCGGCGCGCTTCCGCACTCGTTCTCGTGGGAGGGCTTTGCGACCGTGTTCACGAGCGGGCTCGTGAACCACGCGCTGGCGAACAGCGCCATCGTCACGGCCTTCACCGTGTTCTTCTCGCTCCTGCTCGCGTCTTGGGCGGCGTTCGCCTTGAGCCGCTACGAGATCCCGTTCCGGCATGCGATCCTCCTGCTCATGCTTGCCGGCAACCTCCTGCCGGCGCAGATCCTGCTCATCCCGGTGGCGCGCATCACCGACAGCCTCGGTATTCCCGACACCCTGTTCGCGCTCATCCTGGTGCAGGTCGCGTTCGGCCTCGGCTTCTATACATTCGTGCTGCACGGCTTCATGCGCTCCATTCCGGCGGAGATCTTCGAAGCGGCCCGCGTGGACGGCGCCGGTGAACTCCGCGTCTATCTCAGGCTGGTGCTCCCGCTGACCAGACCGTCCCTGGCAGCACTCGCGGCACTCGCGACGACATGGGTCTGGAACGACCTGCTCTGGGCGCTCACCGTGCTCCGCACGGAGTCGAAGTTCCCGATCAACGCGGAACTGCTCAACATTCAGGGCGGCTATGTCAGCCAGTGGAATGTTGTCGCATCCGGCGCGATCATTGCTGCGATTCCTACCGCGATCGTCTTCTTCATCTTCCAGAAGCAATTCGTCTCCGGCCTCACGCTCGGCGCCGGCAAGTGACAGAAGCGACAACGGAAGAATCGAACCGTCGGATGTCCGCCAACGATTCAGCGCGCCTTCGCTGGCATCTGAGAACGAGAGGCACGTCGTACATCGTCAGCGTGACGCCGGACGGATCCGGGCTCGTGCTCGACTACTGGGGACCAAGCATTTCCGAGGATGCCCTCGACGACATCCCGCAGTGGAATGAACCAGAGCGGTTCGTGTCGTTCTCATCTGCGGCCGACGTGCAGCCGCTCGAGTATGCAAGCGACGGCCAGCGGCATGCATCCTTCAGTGAACTGCTCATCGATCGAGGAAGCGGCCGTACCGGAGCACGATGGTCGGTCGTACGCGACGAGGTGCTGAGTCGTCGAAGCGATGGCGGCGACGAGCTCGTCGTGCCGTTCGACGAAGAGACGGGAACGCTGAGACTCGAGTTGCGAGCGCGCACCTCCCGGGAGCACGACGTGATCCGTCGGAGTGCGCGCCTGGTCAACCGCGGTGCGGACCGGATCGAGCTGCCCAGAATGTTCTCCGCGGCGTGGAACCTGCCGCTCGGCCAGGACGTGCACGTCGACTACCTGGGCGGCAGCTGGGCACACGAGTTCCAGCGCCGGTCGATCGACCTGCACTGGGGCACCTTCTCCCTCGGCAGCAGACAAGGCGTGACCAGTCTCTCGTTCAGCCCCGTCGTGACTGTGTCCGCCCTCAACGATGCGGAATCCTTCCAACGCCAGCACGGGAACGCCTACGGCGTCGCGCTCGAGTGGAGCGGGTCATGGCGGCTGCAGGTGGAGACGGCGGCGGTAGGCCAGCACGCCAGGGTGTCGTGCGGAGTGCACGAGGACGTAACGACGGTCGTGCTTGCACCGGGGGAGGAATTCAGCACGCCTGACAGCCTCGGCATCTTCTCCGCCGAGTCGGCCGCTGGCGTCAGCCGCGGATGGCATGAGTTCCAGAGAGCCGAGCTCGCCAGAGACCTCTCGCCGCGCGCCCGTCCGATCGTCTACAACTCGTGGATGGCGACCGCGTTCGACGTCGCCGTCGAGCAGCAGAAGACTCTTGCTCGCGAGGCTGCCGCTCTCGGCGTCGAGACGTTCGTGCTCGACGACGGCTGGTTCGCCGGTCGCACCTCGGACAGGGCCGGCCTTGGAGATTGGCAACCGGACCCGGTGAAGTTCCCGAATGGCCTCGCCGAACTCGCGACGGTGGTCGAAGGGCTGGGAATGCGGTTCGGCATCTGGGTAGAGCCCGAGTGCGTGAATCCCGACTCCGAGTTGTATCGACTGCACCCCGACTGGGTCTATCGTGCGGACGGCCGACCGCTGGAGACCATACGCAACCAGTACGTGCTCGATCTCGGCAGAAACGATGTCGTCGAGTGGGTGATGGATATGCTCCGCACACTGCTGTCATCCGCGTCGATCGGCTACCTGAAGTGGGACATGAACAGGCCGATCACGGACGGAGGCAGACCGGGTAGCCTGCACGGCCGGGAGTGGAGCGTGCAGCACACGCGCAATTTCTACCGCGTGCTCGAGATGCTGCGATCGGAGCATCCTGATCTGGTGGTCGAAGCGTGCGCGTCCGGCGGCGCACGCATCGACAACGCCGTTCTGGCACGTGCGGATGTCGTGTGGCCAAGTGACCAGGTCGGCGCGCGGGACCGCCTGGTCATCCAGCACGGCTTTCTCAGTGCGTATCCCGCATGGACGATGAGTTCCTGGGTGTCCGATGACGCTGGGCACCGCGACCGGCAGCCGGTCTCGCTCGGGTACCGGTTCGCCGTCGCGATGGCAGGCGTGCTCGGGATCGGTAGCGATCTGTCTTCGTGGTCCGAGGTGGAGAAGACTGACGCCACGTCGATGGTGCAGGCATACAAGGAGATCCGTAAGGTCGTACACCACGGAGACGTACGCACGCATGGTCTGCCGGGGGAGAATCTGTACGCGATCGAGTTCGCGGGGCCACCTGACGACCCGCGGGTCGTCATCCTCGTGTATGACAGTGACCGCGATCGGACGCGTGATCGTGAGCTTTCGCGGGTCTTTCCCACCGCTCTCAGGCTGGGCTGTCGATATGAAGTGCGGGACGGGTTCGGCCGATTCGGCGGGGACGTAGTGACGGCGGAGTCTGTCTCCACCGTCGGCCTACCCGTTCGGTTCTCGTGGGCGCAAGACGCCGAAGTGCTCGTCCTGACTCCGCTCGACGAGTACTAGACGTCCAGGTAGATGCGGTGGATAGCCAGTCTTTCTGGGACCTTGGTCGCAACCAGGATCAGAGAAAAGTCCATGAAGGTTCATCCGTTCGACCATTCAGGGCCCCTGGTGGTCGTTTCTATGGTGAGACCATGACGTCCCAGCTCAACACGGATTCCCGCAGCCAGACGCCTCCGCTCGACCTGCTCGACAGGCTCGCCGCCGGCGATGCCATTGCATGGGCTGAAGATGTCGTCATCCCTACGTACGAGCCGCGCGCGCCGTCTCGTTTGCCGATGTATCTCGACCATCGGGTGTACCAGGGCTCGAGCGGACGGGTGTATCCGCTGCCGTTCATCGAAAGCGTCGATCAGCAGGCGGTCGAACGATCGTGGCACGCAATCCACCTCGAGAACCGCTACCTCCGGCTCACGGTGCTTCCGGAACTCGGGGGACGCATCCACACCGGGCGCGACAAGACGACGGGCTACGACTTCTTCTACCGCAACGACGTGATCAAGCCGGCGCTCGTTGGCCTGACCGGACCCTGGATCAGCGGGGGCGTGGAGTTCAACTGGCCGCAGCATCATCGGCCGGCGACCTACCTGCCGATGGAAGCGGAGATTGAGCACGGAGACGACGGAAGCGTGACCGTGTGGTGCTCCGACCATGATCCCTTCACCCGTATGGCCGAGACCCACGGCATCCGGCTGTATCCGGATCGGGCTTATGTCGAGGTCGTTGTTCGCCTGCACAATCGCACCGATCAGCGGCAGACGTTCCTGTGGTGGGCGAACGCCGCGGTGCGGGTGCACGATCACTATCAATCCTTCTTTCCGCAGGACGTGCGATACGTCGCGGACCACGCGCGACGCGCCATCACAGCCTTTCCCGCCGCCGACCGTCCCTACTACGAGGTCGACTACCCGGCACGCGCTCGGATGCACCCGGGCGCCGATCGCATCGACTTCTACCGGAATATCCCGGTTCCCACCTCGTACATGGTCGTCGACTCGGATGAGGCATTCTTCGGGGGCTACGACCACGAGGCCGGAGCCGGAGTGGTGCACTGGGCCGACCGTCGTATCTCGCCCGGCAAGAAGCAATGGACCTGGGGCAACTCCCCGTTCGGTCACGCCTGGGACAGGCAACTCACCGACTCGGACGGCCCGTATGTCGAGCTCATGGCCGGGGTTTTCACCGACAACCAGCCCGACTTCTCATGGCTCATGTCCGGTGAGGTGCGCAGGTTCTCGCAGCTCTGGTATCCGATCCCTGCGATCGGCGTGGCGCACGCAGCGAACCGGGATGCGGCTCTGCACGTCGACCTGAAAGCTGATCCAGAGGCGCTCGAGGGTGGCCTGCGGATCGCCGTGGCTGGCGCCGTCACGCGTCCCATGAATACAACCATTCGAGTGACTGCTGAGCACATCGTGATCGCCGAACACAGCGAATCCGCCGTGCCCGGATCCGTGCTCAGTCTGGAGGCCAGGACCGCACGAGCGGTGCCCCTGGCGAACATCCGGGTCGAACTCCTCGACGGCGACGAGCGCATCCTCACCTGGAGGCTCGACGACGTCGACGACGTCGAGCCGTGGGTCGCGACGGAACCGCCGCAGCCGGAAGACGTGGGGAGTGTGGAGGAGCTTTACCTGACCGGGCTGCACCTGCAGCAGTACAGGCATCCGACGCGGTCTCCGATGCCGTACTGGCGCGAAGCGCTGCGGCGAGATGCGGGCCACTCGCGCACGAATCTCGCATTGGCGGACCGCGCGTACCGCATGGGCGACTACGAGACGGCGCTTCGATGTGCGGAAGCAGCGGTCGCACGGGTGACAGTCCGGAATGAGAACCCGCAAGACGCCGAGCCCTACTATCTGCTGGGGCTGATCCTGCAGCGGCTGGGCCGCCGCGACGAGGCGGTGCGCTGGTTCGCCAAGTCGTCCTGGGATCGCAACTGGGTGGTCCCGGCCGGAGTACTCGCCGTTCGGAACGCGCTGCTCGACGGCGACGCCGAACTCGCCGAGCGCGATGCCGCGCGTTTGATTGAATCCGGCGCCGAGGACTCACGATTGCAGGTGGTTCGGGTCGTCGCGCTGCGCCGCCTGGGCCGCGACGCGGAGGCGGCAACCGTGCTGGCCGCGGCCATGGCGAGCAGCCCATTGGATGACCTCTTCCGATATTTAGCGGACCGCTCTCTGCCTGAGGACGCCGGTCTCGTCTTCGACCTCGCACTGGAGCTAGAGCGACTCGGCGACCTCGATGACGCCATCGCCGCGCTAGAGCTGACTGCCGACTTCGAGCCGACCCCTGCGGGCAACCTCGCACCCATGGCGCATTATGTGCGCGCGCGGCTTCTGGAAGGCGTTGGCGACATCCGGGGGGCGACCGCAGCCCGCGAATCGGCGCGCGCGACCGATACGACCTGGTGCTTCCCCTGCGGATTGGACATGCACGACGCACTCGTCGCGGCGTTGGACGACGACCCGACTGACGACGTCGCGGCGGAATTGCTCGGGATGCTGCTGTACGACGCCGGTCGTCGTGAGGAGGCGCTGGAACTCTGGTTGCGCGCCATCCAGTCGGGCGGGGATCGAGCGCGCGTTCGCCGGAACGCCGGCCTCGCATCCTTCAACGTGCTCGGCGACGGTGACGCAGCCTGGGCGCACTACGAGCGCGCACGGGAGCTCGACCGGAACGACGCGCGGCTCTTGTTCGAACAGGACCAGCTCGCCGCTCGACTCGGCCATTCGGATTCCGAACGGCTCGAACGACTGGAAGGCGAGCGGGAGCTCGTCATCCAGCGAGATGACCTGGTCGTGCAGTTCGCCGAGCTGCTGACGCGGCAAGGAAGAGCATCCGAAGCATTGCATCTGCTCGAGTCGAGGAGCTTCCAGCCGTGGGAGGGCGGAGAGGGCAAGACGCTCGCGGCCTGGGATGCAGCGCGCTCGGCACTCGGCTTGCCGCCTGGTGTACCGCCTGAGAACCTCGGCGAAGGACGGCCGGAAGTGATGCCGCCGAGGGCAGTTCGTGCGGACGGTAGCACGGACTACTTCGCCACCAGCCTTCCCGAACTCCTGCTCTTCAACAAGCCGGATCCGGAGGACGGTGTTGGCGCGCCAGGCGAACCCGGACGCGCGAGCGATGCCGGGCGCCGTCAAGGTGCCGGTCCATCGTGACGACGGTGGAGGCGATAGCGCTCGGGGCGGGTGAAGTGCGGGCGGTTGTCGTGCCGGCGCTTGGCGGCAGAGTGCTCTCGTTCTCCCATCGCGGCGTCAACCTGTTCTGGCGCAATCCCGACCTGATCGACGGAAACCTGAACCTGCTCGTGGAGCAGGCGGACCCGCTGTCTCTCGGCGACTTCTCCAGTTGGCAGAACTGGGGCGGCGACAAATCATGGGTCGCACCGCAGGGCTGGGACGGTGATGACGAGTGGCACGGGCCTCCAGATCGGGTCTTCGACGCCGGTGCATTCGACGTGATCGCACGCTCGGGGAACGGCATCGGAATGCGCAGCGCGTTCGACCCGCGGACGGGTCTTCGGATGACACGGACTGTGACGGTCACGTCGCTCGGCATGCATGTGAAGACGTCGCTCCGCAACGAGTCGGAGCGCGCGCGGCGCTGGGCGGCGTGGGAGGTCGCCCAACTGCCCGTGCACGAGGCCGATCTCGCGTCGCCGCACGCGGGCGTTTACGTGAGGTGTCATCAGGGCAGCGGCGCGATTCCGCTCTTCAGCCTGCACGGAACGCTCAAGGCGTACGCCGACGACGGAGTCATGCGGATGCCTTTCGCCCGGGCCATCGGGAAACTCGGCTTTCCGAGCGCCTGTGGGGAGATTGAGGTCCGTCGTGCTGAGGCACCAGGACTTCGCATGACCTTTCACGTGAATCGGTACGAGGCCTACCCGGACGACAGTCCAGCTCAGGTGTGGATGCAGACTCCGCTCGACGAGCCACTGGAGGCGCTCCGAGGGTTCACGTCCACGGCAGCAGTTGTCGAAATAGAGGCGACTTCGCCCCTGCGGCGGCTGGAGCCGGGTGCGAGCGTAGCCCTGGACTGCGACTGGACAGTGTTGCCTAGCGCCTGACTGTCCAGAGGAGAACGACCAGTTGGGAGTCCGAGCTGACCGGTCTCGTTAGTTCCTTCGGTGTAGGTGGCCGTGACCGCGTACTTCCATGGACGCGTCGGCGGCCCACGTCAACCCGTGGGATTCTCTTGTGCCGCCTCGTACCGTGGGTTGCTGACCCGGAGGTGACGCATGCGCGAAGGCGGCGATATTCCGCCGGCCGCGGTGCTCGCGGCGCGGTACCGTCTGGGCGAAGTCGTGGGTCGCGGCGGGATGTCGACCGTTTACCGTGCGTGGGACGAGAAGCTCGAGCGTGCGGTGGCGGTGAAGGTGTTCGCCTCGGACGAGCCCATCGCCGCCGACCGGGAGCGGAGGCTGCGTGAGGCGCACGTGCTGGCGTCCGCGAGTCATCCGAACCTCGTCACCCTGTTCGATGCGGAGTGGCCGTCCTCGCCGGACGTCGGCCAGCCGGCGTTCCTCGTCATGGAGCTCGTCGAGGGAGAGTCACTGCGGCGCCGGATCGATCGTGACGGCGCGGATCCCGATCTTGCGGCGCGGGTCTGCGGCGATCTCGCCGGTGCATTGGCTCACCTGCACGACCGCGGCATCGTGCATCGCGACGTCAAGCCGGAGAACATCCTCATCGATGCTGCCGACGGCTCGGTCAAGCTCGTCGATTTCGGCATCGCGCGGCTTGGCGGATCCGAGCGTATCACCGTCGCCGGCATGGTGCTCGGCACCGCCGCGTACCTCAGTCCGGAACAGGTCTCAGGCGGCGAGGTCGGTGCGCCCAGCGATATCTACTCGCTCGGCCTTGTGGTTCTGGAGTGTCTGACGGGGCGACGCGAATACCCGGGATCTGCCCCGGAAGCCGCAGTAGCTCGTCTTGCGCGAAGTCCAGTGATACCCGCCGGGCTGTCAGAGGCGTGGCGCGCACTGCTCATCGCCATGACGGAGCGGGATGCCTCCGCTCGCCCAGCTGCAGCGCTGGTCGGTGATTCCGTCGGCTCGCTGGTCGAGCGCGGCGAGTTGCCCACCGTTGACGATCAGGCCACGGCCGTTCTGTGCGCGGTCTCTACGGTGCCGATGCTCGCTGGGTCAATGCCGGTCGACGGCGACGGATCGGGAGAGAGCCCCACAGCGAACGCGGTGGCCCCCGAGCCGACTGAGTCGCGCGACGCGCCCGCACCTCGCGCGGAGGCACCGTCGCGCAAGCGCAGCTTTGCGGTCGCGCTCGCCGCAGGGCTCGTCGCACTCTGCATAACGGGCGCCGCGGTGGCGTGGACATCCTTGAGCAGCCAACCGCATCACGGTGCGCACACACCTGTTCCGACCATTGTCGTCACAACTGTACGAACGGCGACTCCCACGCCCCAGCCGGGCAGCAGCCAAGGTCCCGGGTCGGTCACCAATCCGCCGGCGAGCGGGAACAGCAACGGACACGGGACTGGTCAAGGGAACGGCCACGGAAATGGCGGCGGCCATGGCAACGGCGGCAAGAAGGGCAACGGCGGCTGAGATACGCCGCTCTTCTCAGCGGTAAAGCCCCTCGCGCAGGTTGATGCCGTGCTCCACCCACGCCTTGAGCGCGGCGAGCATCCCGGTCCAGCCTTCGCAGTTCCCGAACGCTGCTTTCGCCCCGTCCGGCGTGGCCCGCCAGGTCTCTTCGGTGATGGTGACGAGCGTTCGCGTATCGTCGTCGAGCGGTTCGAACTCGAAGGTCGTCCGGGTCTTGCCATCATCGCGGGCCGCGGACCGAGCATCCCACTCGATGACGATTCGACGCGGCGGGTCGGCTTCGAGAACGGTCACCGGAAAACGACCTGGAAAGTCGTGGAAGTCCCACGTCACGTCCTCGCCGGGCTCGAGGCGCCCTCGCGCTCCTCCGGTGGTGAAGTAGTGCGAGAGCTGCTCCGGGTCGGCGACAGCCTCATAGACCTCGGCACACGGTCGCGAGACACGGCCGGAGACGGTGAAGCGCAGTTCGGACAGCGAGTCGGTCTCATTCATGTGATAGTTTTATCACATGTCGCGAGAGGGCGAAAGCGTGCCGGATGACGACCTCGTCTTCAAGGCGCTGGCATCCCCTATGCGGCGGCAGATGCTCGACGTGCTCAGGGCGGGCACGTGCACGACGGGAGAGCTGTGCAGCTCGTTTCCGAGCGTCGATCGCACGACCGTGTTGCAGCACCTGCGCGTGCTCGAGCGTGCGCAACTGGTTGTCGGTCGCAGCAGGGGGCGAGAGCGACTGCTGACTCTCGCCCCGTTGCCGATCAAGCGGATATACGACCGCTGGATCAGCGAGTACGCCCGTGCCGCCGTCGAGCTGCTCGACGCGCTCGACGAATAATGGAGGCCGGTTCGCGCTATCCCGCTGCGGTGGAGAGCGTGAACCGATCAACGGGGCTCGTCGCGGCAAGCGGCGGCGTGTAAACAGATGTCGGTACCGTCAGCGCCCACCGGGCGAACGAGCGCAGAAGGGGATCGACCTGCCACGTCTCGTCCGAAGTTCGTGCCAGTCCGAGCGGAGCGAGTTGCGCGGCTAAGGGAGCGATGAGTTGGCGCGTGGCCTCGATCGAGATGGGTGTCGGCCCGTCTTGCCATCGCCGCGGACATGGGGTCCAGTATTGAGTCGCCATCGCGTCTTCGAGAACGGTGTGAGCGAACGCGAGGCGGCTGATACCACCATCGGGTCCTCCCTCGCCGATCGAGCCGTCTGCCATAGCGAGCACGAACAATACGTTGGACCAGGCCCGCGCCCGGCCGTTGCCGCCCACGAGTGACCGCGCGAGATGCTCCCACAGACCGAGCGGGTCATCGATCAGGCGCAGCGGACCCTTCAGGGAGAGAAGACGACCTTGCAGAGGACGCACAAGACGAAAGGTGCGAGCAGCTGTGAGCAGCTCCGGAATGTGGGATTCGTCGCACTGAACGGCCTCCGCCCACTCCTGCCCGATGTCGGCGGGCAGCTGCCTATCGGGGAACGGAGCGCCTTCACGGCAGCGGTCCACGAGCCAGACGAACGGCCGCGCGAATCGCGCTGCATCATCCTCGGCGACCTCAGGCGCGGAGCGCAGACCCAGGTTGTCAATGTGGCGCTGTAGGCCGATCGCGTTGGACGACGGCAGCGCACGGACGAGATCATCGAGCGCGGTCCGCGAGGCCTTGTGCGGGCCTCGGCGATTCTGCTCGATGCGCCAGCGCTCATCGAGCACTGCCTGAAGGTGCTGAAGAGGCACCTCCGACGGGTCGAAGCTCGCCCACGGACCGCATGCGCGGTCGAGCGTCATGGCTGCCGCAATGTGGTCAGCGCTGTCCGCATCCAGGAAGGCAGCCAGTTGCGCGGCGTGTTCCGCGGCGGCGAACAGCATGAACGGTCCGCGTTGTCGTCCGTCGATGACTCGTACCGATCCGCTCGGTGACACGGTTGGCTCGTTGCCTATGCATTGGATTTCGAACCACGCCGATTCGGCCGTTATCGAAGGATCGTCGCACCGATAATGCAAGTCGCGCTCCTGGCCGAAGACCGAGGTCAACGAAGTGCTGCGCTCGTCGATGACCCCTGGGTCCCGCCAGTCGATCGTCGTCCAGATATCGCCCCAGCGTCTTCGTGGCTGCCAACCGTAGTGGTCGCGACGGGAGTACCAGGAGCAGTCGTCGTAGATCTCCGCCACGGTCTCGGGGAATCCCTGGGGGAAGGGATCCTGATCGCAGAAGATGTGTCGGGCCGCTCGGTCGCCCTCGAAGACGAGCTGGATGGCGGCATGCAGATCCGCCAGCGTGAGTCCCGAGCCCATGGCGAGGGTGCGCTCGGCCCGAGGGGCGGTACCTCGGAGCGTTACGTTGAGCAGGAGTGCGTTGTCATCGGGGAGTCGTTTCATGCCCTGGACGGTAGGGGGAACGACCGCTCGAGAATGCTCGGCGGCGACCGAATGTGAGTGACGCGCTCGACCTTCTGCCTGTGAGGGACGAGTCGGAGCCGGCTCAACGGGCGCGTCGACGCTCCGACCGCAACGCGACTCATCACATGGCGGAGGATGGGGGATTCGAACCCCCGAGGGCTTGCACCCAACACGCTTTCCAAGCGTGCGCCATAGGCCACTAGGCGAATCCTCCGGGCGGCCGCCGGAACGACCTCAGAGAATCCTACCCGACGCCCGGAGCCGCTCGGTCACGCCGAAAGCACCGGCAGCTGCACGCGTTCAGGCGACCGGCGCCGTTGCCACCATGACGTCCATGCGCCCGCTCTGCACGACCTCGTCGCGCTGATTGCGCAGGGTGAGCATCCGCTCGACGATGCCGTACCGGCCGGAACTGGTCGGACGCGCCGAGAGGATCTCGACCGTGCACGTCACGGTGTCGCCGATGAAGATCGGTGCGGCGAACTTCCACTCGTCGATGCCGAGCAGCGCGACGGCGCTGCCCTCGAACACGCCGGTGCGCGCGATCAGCCCGAGACAGAGGGATGCCCCGAGCATGCCGTGCACGATCCGCTGGCCGAAGCGGGTGTGCTTGGCGAACTCGGCATCGGTGTGCACCTGGTTGTTGTCGTTCGTCCAGGAGGCGAAGGACATGACATCCGCTTCGGTGATCGTGCGCCCGGGCGTGACGAACACCTGTCCGGCGTGCAGATCATCCAGGTACAGCGTCATGCCCATTCCCTTCGGTCGACGGATGCTCCACGAGCGTATCTCGCCGCGCGGGACCACCAGTTCCTGGCGAGCGAGCACGGCGTGGGCGGACGAGCACCGTGCGGACGAGCGAGCACGGTGTTGACGAGCGAGCACGCAATGGATGTCCGTAGCGTGGTGGCTCGTCGGTTTCGTGCTCGCTCGTCTCGTGCAGACGGACGGAGCAAGCCGCATCCGCTACCCGGTACACTTGGTGACGGCTCCTCGCGTGGCGCCATCCAGGCCAACTCCCCCAGGGCGGAAACGCAGCAAGGGTAACCGGGCTCTGGCGGGTGCGCGGGGGGTCCTTTTTCATTTGTCGCGGGATGCCACGAAGGGGTGGCGCGGCACGTGGCCGCCTGACAAGGATGGAACGGACGGCCGCGATCGCGACCGGTCTGGAGGAATCCTCGTGGCTCCCGTGTCGGCATCGACGAAACGCAGCGCGAAGAGCTCTGCCAAAGGCGCAGCGAAAACCACCGAGACGAACGGGACCACCAGGCGGGGGAGGCCCGCGCAGCCGCCGCAGGTCGTGGCATCCACCACAGCGACCCGCCTGACCCACGAGGGCAGACGCACCGCGGCCGACTACGATCCCGCTTTCCCGCATCGCCCCCTCCGCGAACTCGCCCCGGAGACGCTCGCGGCACTGGATGCCTGGTGGCGCGCCGCCAACTACCTCAGCGTCGGGCAGATCTACCTGCTCGACAACCCGCTGCTGCGACGGCCGCTCACGCGCGACGACATCAAGCCCCGGCTCCTCGGCCACTTCGGCACTGTGCCCGGCCTCAACCTCGTCTACGCGCACCTGAACCGAGCCATCCGGGAGCGCGACCTCGACGCGATCTACATCACCGGCCCGGGGCACGGTGGCCCCGGCATGGTCGCGAACGCATACCTCGACGGCACGTACTCCGAGGTGTACGCGCACATCAAGCAAGACGAGGAGGGACTGCGCAAACTGTTCCGCCAGTTCTCCTTCCCCGGCGGCATCCCGAGCCACGTCGCGCCTGAGACGCCGGGCTCCATCCACGAGGGCGGCGAGCTCGGCTACTCGCTGAGCCACGCGTACGGCGCCGCGTTCGACAACCCGAACCTGCTCGTCGCGTGCGTCATCGGCGACGGCGAGGCGGAGACCGGGCCGTTGGCCACGAGCTGGCACTCGAACAAGTTCCTCGACCCGAAGCAGGACGGCGTCGTGCTGCCGATCCTGCACCTCAACGGCTACAAGATCGCGAATCCCTCGGTGCTCGCCCGCATCCCGGAAGACGAGCTGTTCGAGCTGTTTCGTGGCTACGGGTACAAGCCCTACCTCGTCAGCGGCGGGTTCGACGACGAAGATCCGATCGAGGTGCACAAGCGATTCGCGGCCTCGTTGGACGAGGTGCTGAACGACATCGCGACGATCAAGGCGGATGCCCGCGCCGGCCGCTACGACGCATCTCCCGGTGACGAGGAGGACGGCGCCGTTCCCGCCTGGCCGATGATCATCCTGCGCACACCGAAGGGCTGGACCTGTCCGCACGCTGTAGACGGTGTGCAGATCGAGGGCACCTACCGGGCTCACCAGGTGCCGCTGGCGAACGCGCGCGACAGCGAGGAGCACACGAAGATCCTCGAAGACTGGCTGAAGAAGTACCGTCCAGACGAGCTCTTCGACGAAGCAGGTGCGCCGGTCCCGCTCGCCACGGAGCTGGCGCCGGAGGGCGACCGGAGGATGAGCGCCAACCCGATCGCCAACGGCGGTCTGCTGCGCAAGGAGCTGACGCTGCGCGACTTCCGTGACTTCGCGGTCGACGTTCCCGAGCCGGGCGCCACGGTCGACGAAGCCACCAAGGTGCTCGGGCAGTGGCTGGCCACGGTGATCGAGGACAACCCGACGACGTTCCGCATCTTCGGGCCCGATGAGACGGCATCCAACCGCCTCGCCCCCGCCGTGTACGCGCACACCGAGAAGCAGTGGAACGCCGAGCTCTGGGAGACCGACGACCATCTCGCCAGGGCTGGCCGCGTGATGGAGATGCTCAGCGAGCACCAGTGCGAGGGCTGGCTGGAGGGCTACCTGCTCACCGGACGGCACGGGCTGTTCAACTGCTACGAGGCGTTCATCCACATCATCGACTCCATGTTCAACCAGCACGCCAAGTGGCTGAAGGTGACCCGCGAGATCCCGTGGCGCAGGCCCATCTCGAGCCTGAACTACCTGCTCTCCAGCCACGTCTGGCGGCAGGATCACAACGGGTTCAGCCACCAGGATCCGGGGTTCATCGACCACGTCGTCAACAAGAGCGCCGACGTCGTGCGGGTGTACCTGCCGTTCGACGCCAACACGCTGCTGTCTACGTACGATCACTGCCTGCGCTCCGTCGACTACGTGAACGTCGTCGTCGCCGGAAAGCAGCCGGCCGCGAACTGGCTCAGCATGGACCGCGCGATCGCCCACTGCACGCGCGGCCTCGGCATCTTCGACTGGGCGGGCACCGAGGTCGAGGGAGAGGCCCCGGATGTCGTGCTCGCTGCGGCGGGAGACATCCCGACCCTCGAGGTGCTCGCGGCGGCGCACCTGCTGCGCGAAGAGATCCCCGATCTGAAGGTGCGCGTCGTCAACGTCGTCGACCTGATGCGCCTGCAATCGGAGTCGGAGCATCCGCACGGACTCTCCGACCGGGAGTTCGACGCGATCTTCACCAGCGACCGGCCGATCATCTTCGCGTATCACGGGTATCCGTGGCTGATTCACCGGCTCACGTATCGCAGGCACGGGCACGACAACATCCACGCCCGTGGGTACAAGGAGAACGGCACCACCACGACGCCGTTCGACATGGTGATGCTGAACGACCTCGACAGGTATCACCTGGTGATCGACGTGATCGACCGGGTGCCGGGACTGGCCGAACGCTACGCTCAGCTGCGGCAGCGCATGCAGGATGCCCGCCTCGCCGCCCGTCAGTACACCCGCGAGTACGGTGAGGACATCCCCGAAGTCGCGAACTGGGCATGGGGGCACTCGGACGCCGTGAATCGCTCGACCGACACCGGAGGGGACAACGCGTGAGCTCCGTCTACATCACCTCGGCGGAAGGGCACAGTGGCAAGTCGACGGTCGCGCTCGGCGTGGTCGACCTGCTGCTGCGGCAGGGACGCCGGGTCGGTGTCTTCCGCCCGATCGCGAGGTCGACGACGGAGCGCGACTACGTGCTCGATCTGCTGCTGAAGCTCGACGGTGTGCAGACCGGCTACGAGCAGGCGCTCGGTGTCACGTACGACGACGTGCACGCCGATCCGGACGCGGCGCTCTCCCGCATCATCGACAGATACAAAGCGGTGGAGGCATCCAGCGACGTCGTCGTCATCGTCGGCAGCGACTACACCGACGTCGGCACCCCGACCGAGCTGGGTTACAACGCGCGTATCGCTGCGAACCTCGGCTCGCCTGTGCTGCTCGTGCTGGGCGGACGCGTCGCCCGAGGTGCCGACGAACGCCTCGGACAAGCGGATGCCCGCACTCCCTCCGACGTCCGCCAGCTCACCGAGGTGGCCGTGGCGTCGCTGCACGCTGAGCACGCCGAGCTGATCGCGGTCGTGGTGAATCGCGCGGACCCCGACTGTCTCGACGACATCGTGCGGGCCGTGACATCGGCCATGCCGGATGGGACCGCGGAATCGCAGCCCGGGGTATGGGCCATTCCGGAGGATCCGGTGCTGGTGGCGCCGTCGGTCGCGTCGATCATGGCATCCGTCGACGGCGAGCTCGTCTCCGGCGACCCGCAGCTCCTGGAGCGCGAGGCGCTCGGGGTCGTGGTCGCGGCGATGTCGATGGAGAACGTGCTCACCCGGCTGATCGAGGGATCCGTCGTGGTGCTGCCGGCCGACCGCACCGAGGTGCTTCTGGCCGTGCTGATGGCGAACGCGTCGGGCACCTTCCCGTCGATCGCCGGCGTCGTGCTCAACGGAGGATTCGAGCTCAGTGAGCCGATCGAGCGGCTGCTGGACGGCATCCACACCAAGGTGCCGCTCATCGCGACCGGGTACGGCAGTTACGAGACGACGGTGCGCGTCACGCACACCAGGGGCCGGCTGGCCGCGGACTCCGAGCGCAAGCGTGAGCGAGCTCTCGCGTTGTTCTACCGCAGCATCGCTCCCGACGTGATGCTGCGCATGCTCGACGTCGAGCGCGCCCCGGTGGTCACGCCGCTCGCGTTCGCGTACCGGCTGATCGAGCGGGCGCGTGCTGACCGCAAGCGCATCGTGCTCCCTGAGGGTGACGACGATCGCATTCTCAAGGCGGCGGGTGTGGTGCTCTCGCGCGGGATCGCCGACCTGACGATCCTCGGCGATGAGGCGACGGTGCTCGGACGGGCGCGGGAACTCGGCGTGGAGCTCGGTGAGGCGAGCATCCTGTCGCCCTTCGATCCCGAGCTGCACGAGAGCTTCACCGACGAGTACTTCAGGCTGCGCTCGCACAAGGGCATCACGCGGGTGCAGGCGGCGGATGTCGTCACCGACGTCTCGTACTTCGGCACCCTCATGGTGCAGCTGGGCCTCGCCGACGGCATGGTCTCAGGCGCGAAGCATACGACCGCTCACACCATCCGTCCGGCGTTCGAGATCATCAAGACGAAACCGGGCGTCTCGGTCGTCTCCAGCGTCTTCCTGATGGCGCTCGCCGACCGGGTGCTGGTGTACGGGGACTGCGCGGTCATCCCGGACCCGACGGCCGACCAGCTGGCCGACATCGCGATCTCCTCGTCGGCCACTGCCGAGCAGTTCGGCATCGAACCACGTGTGGCGATGCTCTCGTACTCGACCGGGGAGTCGGGCAGCGGCGCCGATGTGGAGAAGGTGCGGGAGGCGACATCCCTCGTTCGTTCCAGGGCGCCTGAGCTGCTCGTGGAGGGCCCGATCCAGTACGACGCGGCAGCGGATGCCGCCGTCGCCGCCGCGAAACTGCCCGGTTCCAGCGTGGCCGGCCGGGCGACCGTGTTCATCTTCCCCGACCTGAACACGGGCAACAACACGTACAAGGCGGTGCAGCGCTCCGCGGGTGCTGTCGCGATCGGACCGGTGCTGCAAGGACTGCGCAAGCCGATCAACGATCTCTCGCGCGGGGCGCTCGTCGACGACATCGTGAACACGATCGCGATCACCGCGATCCAGGCGCAGAGCTAGAGGGGCTATGGCATCGGTACTGGTCATCAACAGCGGGTCGTCGTCGTTCAAATACCAGCTGATCGACGCGGAGTCCGAGGAGCGCTTGGCGTCCGGCCTGGTGGAGCGGATCGGCGAGGCCACCGGTCACGTGAGCCACGACACGCCGGAGGGCCACTGGGAGCGCTCGGTGGAGATCCCCGATCACACGGCCGGCTTCGACGTGATGCTCGCCGGCTTCCGGGAGCACGGGCCGAGCCTCGACGAGCATCCACCGGTCGCCGTCGGCCACCGGGTCGTGCACGGCGGGGCGAGGTTCTTCGAGCCCACGCTCATCACGCCGCTCGTGCTGATCAACATCGAGGATCTCTCCGACCTCGCCCCGCTGCACAACCCGGCGAACGTCGAGGGCATCAAGGCGGCGCAGCACGCGTTCCCCGACCTGCCGCAGGTGGCCGTTTTCGACACCGCCTTCCACCAGACGATGCCGCCGGATGCCTACACCTACGCGCTTGAGGCATCCCTCGCCGAGCGCCTGCGCATCCGTCGGTACGGATTCCACGGCACGAGCCACAAGTACGTGTCGGAGGCCGCAGCAGAGTTCTTGCAGCGGCCCCTTACGGAACTGAAACAGATCGTGCTGCACCTGGGGAACGGGGCATCCGAGTGCGCCGTCGACCGCGGACGCTCGGTCGATACGAGCATGGGCTTCACGCCGCTCGAGGGGCTCGTCATGGGCACCCGTACCGGCGACATGGACCCAGCCGTACTGCTCTATCTGCAGCGCAAGACCCGAATGGACGCCGACAAGCTCGACGAGCTCGTGAACAGGAAGTCCGGGGTGCTCGGGTTGTCGGGCCACAGAGACATGCGCGATCTGACCAGGGCGGCGGATGCCGGCGACGAGACGGCGCGCCTCGCCCTCGGCGTCTACGTGCGGCGCATCAAGCGCTACGTCGGGGCGTATCTCGCGGAGCTCGGCGGGGTCGATGTCATCTCGTTCACCGCCGGCGTGGGGGAGAACTCCGCGGTCGTGCGTTCACGGTCCCTGTCGGGGCTGGAGAGCATCGGCATCGAGGTCGACGCGGACCGCAACGAGGCGCCGAATACGGGGCCGCGCGTGATCTCCACGGATGCCTCGCGCGTCACGGTGCTCGTCGTGCCGACGAATGAGGAGCTCGAGATCGCACGGCAGACGCTGCAGGCGGCCGGGTAGAAGGCCGTCGAGCAGCTAGATTCCCACCGGCCGCTCAACAGCGAAATCGGGCATGCGCTCTCCGAAGCCGAGGAAGCTCTCGATCGCGCTCGCCGCCCGGGGAGCGGCCATCCCGTCTCCATACGGGTTGACGGCGCGGCTCATCCGGGCGTAGAGGCCAGGGTCGTCGAGCAGCAGGCTCAGCTCGCGCTCAATGTCGTCGGTACGGGTGCCGATGACCCGCGCCACTCCCGCTCGCACGGCCTCCGCCCGTTCCGTGACGTCGCGGGTGACGAGCACCGGCTTGCCCAGGCTCGGCGCTTCCTCTTGAATCCCGCCGGAGTCCGTCACCACGCAGTGGCTGGCGGCGAGCAGCGTGCAGAATCGCGAGTACCCGAATGGCTCGGTGATGATGGCCCGGTCGTGGTGGCGAAGCACCGGCTCGATTTCACTCCGGACGATCGGATTCGGGTGCAGTGGCAGCACAACGGTGACATCCGGGTGGCCGACGATGACGCGTTCGAGCGCGATGGCCGTTCGTCGGAGTCCGCCATCCCACGATTCCCTGCGATGCCCGGTGACCAGAACGATGCGTTGGCCGGCTCGCACGGCATTCTCGATGCGCGGCTCCTCGAGGGGCACCGAGCGAGCGGCAGTGTGCAGCAGCGCGTCGATCACCGTGTTCCCGGTGACCGCGATCGCATCCGCCGCGACGTTCTCGGCGAGCAGGTTGTTTCTCGCATCAGGCGTCGGTGCCAGGTGGAGCGACGCCAGCTGGCCGGTGATACGCCGATTGCCCTCCTCCGGGAACGGCGAGAGCATGTCGCCGGAACGCAGCCCCGCCTCGAGGTGCACGACCGGCACCTTCGAGTAATAGGAGGCAAGCGCCGCCGCGGACGATGTCGAGGTGTCACCGTGCACCACGACGGCATCCGTGCGGTGCGCCTCGAGGTCCGCGGCGACGCCGGTGAGAACCGCGGCAGCGATTCCGGTGAGGGACTGGCCGGGGCGCGCGATGTCGAGATCGGCGTCCGGGGCGATCCTGAACAGATCGTTCACCTCGTGCACCATCCCGCGGTGCTGTCCCGTCACGAGGATGCGCGTTCGCACCGTGCCGCGCGCGCGGAGTTCCCGGATCAGCGGCGCCATCTTGACGGCCTCCGGCCGAGTGCCGTAGACGAACGTCACCGACGGGTCAAACGGCATCCGTCGTTTCCGTTCTGTCTCGCGTACGGGTATTGCGGCGAAGCAGCATGATCAGGGCCGCGATCGCGGGAAGGCAGAGACCTGTCATGAAGGTCGCGACGATCATGTGCTTGTAGATCTCGGACGCGCCCTCGCTGAGCATCACCGCCCAGAACTGCGTCCACAGCGCGAAGACGACGAAGACGACCGCGAGCCCGAACGCGCGTGCACGCGCGCCGAGTCGACGCCGTGCGGCGACCGCTGTGGCGAGCACGACCGTGAGCAACTGCACGACGACGATCAGAAGCGGCACCGTCGAATAGAAGGCCGAGATGCCGAGGATCGGCGAAAAGCGGTGTTCCTTCGCCCACGGCGGTTCGCCGCTGTTCGCCATGTACGAGCCGATGTATCCGAGCTCGGGATGCGCGATCGCGTCGAGGCCGCGGTCGGCCATGGAGATGAGGCGTTCGGGGTGCTCCAGGTAGAAGAGAACGATCTTCGTCTCCGTCACGTTGTGAAGGAACTCCGCGTAGTGCGGGTTGTACACCGCGGAATCGGCTGATGCGACCGTGGTTCCCGTGCTCGTTGCGAAGCTGCTGTCGAGTCCGAACCACTCGAGGTCTTTCACGGGATTCGGACTGTGCGGGAGCAGTTCGACGAAAATCGCGTTGTAGGTGTTCAGCTCGGTGAATCGCTTCGGCTGGCCGGCCAGGTAAGCCGCGGTCCCTCCGGCCAGCACGAGCACGATGAGCAGGGCGGGGATGCGAAGTGCCAGCTTGCGTACGAAACCCCGTCGTGCCGAGGCGCCTCCGTGGTCGAGATTCGCGTGACGGCTTCGGTAGGGCCGCCAGAGAAGTGCGACCGCCACCACAGGAAGCATCGAGACCATCTGCGTCTTGGCGCCTATGGTGAACGCGCAGGCGACGGCGACGAGCAGGAGGCCGAGCAGATCGGTGCTCTCCCTGCGCCACAGGAACATCAGCGCGATCATCGTTCCGAAGACACCGAGAAAGCACGCCGCTTCGCTGTAGGGCGAGATGAAGAAATCGGCGAACACACCATCGGCCATCACCGCGGTCACACCGGCCGCGATGAGGATGCGGAAGCCGGGCCGACCGGGCAGCTGGGTGACGAAGAGCATAACGAGCAGACCGAAGGCGATCGCGCACAGAATCCCGACCACGCGGGTGTCGAGCCCGTTTCCCCAGCCGAACATCGGCGTGAGCAACTTGGCCGGCCAGAGCAAGAGCGACTGCGTGGAGTAATACGGTTCGCCGGAGCCGTCAGCCCCGCAGGACTCGCCGTACCACTGATGTGGGCTCCAGTGCGGGAACACGTACTGGGTCTGCTTCACATAGTCGTACGGCTCGTCATTGCCGACGCCGAGCTCGCAGAGCAGCCTGTTCCCGTCGCCTTGATCGCCCATTCCGACCACGGTCGGCACGAAGAGGCGAAGGAGCAGCACGGCGGCTGCGACCACGCCGCAGAGCGCGGCGACGAGCCAGAAATGCCGATGTCGGCGCGACGCAGGGCCGGGCATCAGGTGCGCGCTGCCCCAGCCGACGATGCGCACCAGCAACGGGTGCCGCCACCACGCGTTACGCCAGACCGGAGGCTGGGGTGAGTCGCCGACGGTGGTCGACGGCCGGCCGTCCCCGCCATCGCCGGGCCGCTCCTCGGTCAGTACTTCGGACCCTGATCGGAGCTGTTCCTCAGCCCGCGAGGATTGCTCCGGTGACGTAGCCATGTGCGCTCTCACCTCCGATCGTGCATCGAAGCTGGGCGGTCTTATTGGCCTGGAGTACGACGACTCCGGACACTAGGATCGATCGAATGCGTGAAGGGCCGACGTACCCTTGCGCCGGCGGCCCGCAGATCGCCGAGATCGCGGCTGGAGTGGGCGTAGCGGTATCGATGGTGACCCAGTAATCGATGTCCTGGCTGCTGTGCTTCTTGTCGCAGGTGGTCACCGCTCCGGTGAGGCTCCACCCGCCGCCGGGCTCCGCCTTCTGCCGGTAGCACGTGCGGATGGCGGAGGATTCCGGCTTCGACATCACCTGGGCAAGGCTGTGCGTGATGCTGCGTGGGCCGCCGTCCGGGTCGTTCACGGAGACGTCGCAACTCACCGCCCGTGCGCCGTCGGCCCAATCGGCCCTGGTGGGGAAATAGCCGTGTATCGAGACGTTCGTCAACGAGTCGCCCGCCACGGCACCGACGAAGATGCGCAGCGCCGACAGCGAGCACAGTGACGACTGCAGCCTCTGAAGCTGCTGCTGACCCGGCCTCGCCTTCCACGTCGAAAGCGGCGTCCCGATGGTGTTGACTCCGAACGTCTGCATGGTGTGCGGTTTCGAGCAGAGCACCGAAGGGTTGGCGTTGCTCGTCGAATCGATCTCGGGTGACAGTGTCAGGTCGGTGCACCTGCCCACCACGGGGTGCGAAGTGGAGACACCGGGCAGTGCGCTATCGCACGCGGTCAACGATGTGCCGACCACGAGCGCTACGGCGATGAGAGTGAGGGCCCGGATGAAAGTCCGTTTGCCTGTGCCGTTCATCCGCCGTGCCTGGCATGGCGATGGCGACGACGCGAGCGTGAGGCGATGCGGATCAGCAGAATGAAAGACCCGGCGAAGCCGAAGATGACCAGCAGCGATCCCGCGTACTCGTGTACCACGTCGAATCCGCTCGTGCCCCACGTCTGCAACGCGAATGCCGATCCGGCGTACCTGAGCATGTTGCACGTGACCGCGATGGCCAACGCGAGAAGCAGGCCGGAGGCGATGCGGAGCATCCTGAAACCGGGCAGGAAAAGGAGTATGCCTGCCAGGGCGAGGAGCGGCGTGACGAGGATCACGCTCGAGCAGAGCGTCGTGATCAGGATGCCGTGCACGTTGCCCGTGCCCAGACCGAAGTACACCACGTCGCCTGCACTCTGCACGTGGCCGTGCGTGAACAGCCCGACGACCCCGGCCGTCACCGTGGCCTCGATCGTGCGGAAGGCGGCCTGCTGGATCATCAAGAAGGCCGCGAGCAGGATCAGCAGGATTCCGAGGACGACGCTGAGGGGGCTCGCGCCACCGGCGCGGGTGCGCAGCGCCAAAGGCGGTGGGGTGGTGGTCATCGTCGCCTCATGCCTCTCGCGCGAGCAGCTGCCCGTCGCTTTCGTCGTTCCGCCGGGTCTTCGCCCAGCCATTGCGTCCGGTGATCAGCCGTGCGAAGGCGCGCAGCACGCAGACGTAGCTCTGGTACATGTACAGCCAGTAGCCGAACCCCCAGGCCAGCGCGGTGCCGATGGAACGCCCCGGCGCGGCACCGGCACGGCGGTATAGCAGCGGCCAGATGGCGAAGGGAAGGATGCCTGTGAGCACGATGAGGGGCACGAGCCACCATGACGCTGCGAGCCATGCTGCGAGCCCGTCGGCGCTCAGGGCGCCTTCGGCGATCATCGTGATGAACACGGTCGGCCAGAGCACCGTTCCGATGAGTTGCACGTACGGCATGATCAGGAAGTAACCGGCCTCGAGAGCCCCGGAATTCGTGATGTACTGCGATCCGAAGATTCCCGGCAGATAGCGGGCGCACTGCATGCCGCCTTGGCACCAGCGGGTGCGCTGGGTCAGAAGCCGGCGCAGGGAGGGCAGCCCCTCCTGCTCGACGTGCGTGTCGTGCATGTACACGTTGTGATAGCCGGCGAGCATGACGTGGATCCCGAGCTCGTAGTCCTCCAGCAGCGAACCGTGCCAGGGCGCTCCCGCTGAAGCGGCGATGCGCTCGAGCACGTTGAATCGCGTGAATTGGCCGTTGCCGCCCAGTCCGACCGACAGGGTGCGCCCACGCAGGCACTGCATGGCGGCGATCGTGGTACGGAACTCGATGTCTTGCATCCGCACCAGGTAGCGGCCCCACCACTGCCGGGCCTTTCCGCCCTTGGCAGGCTGATCGGCGTCGCGGTTCGACATCCACACCGCAGCTTGGGCCGCACCGGTGGCCGGATCGCCGAAGGCGAGGGTGCCGGATGCCTGGCGTAGCGCGTTCGACGCGAGCCGCCCGTCCGCATCGACCACGACGACAATGGTGCGATCGCGGTCGGCCTCGCGTGGCAACCATGCCCCGAGAGCGCGGTAGGCGGCATTCAGTGCAGCGCCTTTGCCCTGGCGGGCGTCGGGCCGGGCACGTCGCACGAGGTGTACGAGGCGATCCCCGGCCATCAGGCCGTCGACGATCGACGCTGTCGCATCATCGCTGTCATCGTCGATGACCCACACGTGCGCGTTCGGGAACTGTCCGCGAAGGCGACCGACGGTCTGTCCGATCACGGCCTCCTCGTCGCGGCACGGAACGAAGACGTGCCACGAGAACGACTCCGGGTCGCCCTCGGGGTCCGGTTTGCGGCGCAGGAACGGGATCATGATCATCAGCACGTAGGCGAGAAAGATCACGAGAAAGACGAAGGCGAGAGCCTGGGTCGATTCACTCGCTGTCATGGGTAGTGATGCTTCCTGGAGAGGCGGACGCCTGCAGGCGCGTCTTGTCATTCACGAGTGATTGCGCGGATCGCTTCGTCGTGAACGACGCCAATGGGGAAAGGCAGACACCCTTTCGGTGACGTCTGCCTTCCCCCGATGGATGACGTGCGGCTAGCGCCCGTTCGCCACGTTGTGCCGACGGTTGCGGTACACGGTGCGCACGATGATCAGCGCTCCGACGGCGATGGCGATGCTCGCGAGAATGATGAATCCGACGGGAATCGATGACCCGGTGCTCGCGAGGCCCGCAAGGCCCGCGCCTCCGGCGATTCCGCCGCCGATCTTTCCTCCGTACATCGTTCGAGTTCCTTTCAGGCCACCGGCAGGGCCGCGGTGCGGCGGCGTGCGCGGTAGGCGATGAACCAGGCGCCACCGATGAGGAGCGCGATTCCTCCCGCGAGTCCGGCGCTGGCCGGGTTCACGATCGGAACAGCGTTGGGTCCGGCGTTCGGCCCGACCGTCGCGTTCGCGAGGTTGATGGTGGAGACGGTTCCGCCGAGCAGTTCGAGCTGCGCGGCCGTCTCGGTGAAGGAGCCATTGCTCGTCGTCTGCACGTTGACGTTCAGCGCCGCAAGCCCGCTGATGGCGGTTCCCAGCGGCGTGACGAGGTTGTTGTTGAGGCCCGAGAGGATCGGGTTGAGTAGGCCCTTGGCCGTGGTGAGTGCGGTGTTCAGTATCACGCCGACAGGGTTGAGCGCCCCAAGTGACGTCACCTGGTTCTGCGCCTGCGTAAGGATGCCGTTGACGTCGTTGGTGAGCACTGTTGCGACGGCGGCCGGCACGTAGGAGAGCAGGTTCGTGCCCTCCGGCAGGTCGTTGACGCTGGTCACTCCAGCCGCGGCGAGCAGATCGGCGAGCGAGATCTTGACGCTGCCGTCCGCGTTGAGCGGATTCGGCACGGTGACACCCGCGACACCCAGCGCTGTGATCAGCGTCTGCAGCGGCGTGTACAGGCTCTGCACGATCGGGGTAACCACGGTGCCGTTGACCGTGATGTCCGCTGAGCCCAGCGTGTAGTTGCCGGTCTGCGTTCCCGTCGTGGTTTCGTTCGCCCCGGCCGCGAGTGCACCGAGCGAGACGTTCAGTCCGACCGGTGAGGTGGCGGAGCCGACGGCGATCTGCGCCGTACCGGTCGGCGTGCCGATCGGGTTGGACTCGGGGATCGCCGTCGAGACGCCCACGAGGCTCGGCGCCTGGCTGACCGCGCCCGAGAAGGCGAAGGATGACCCGTCGTCGTTCGCCCGGGCGAACTGCCCGACGGCCCCGAGCTGGATGATGCCGTTGCCGGCGAGCAGGTCCGTGCCGCCGACGGTCACGTTCAATGCCTGAAGAGCCGTCGCATCCAGCGCAGGGCTGTCGACGATCACGTCACCGGTGGCCGTCGTGTTCGAGGCGGTGACACCGGCAAGACCGGCGACGCCGGCCAGATTCGCCTGGGTGAACAACGTCGAACTGAGGAATTGCCCGTTCGACTGCGACACGACGCCTGCTGCGTTCGCCACGCCGGGGATGACCAGGGCAACGGCCAATCCCAGTGCGACAGCCGAACCCGCGACGCCCGCGACCGTCCTGTGCTTGCGGCGCCGCCGGAACGCCTCGACTTGATGTGACATCAACTTTCCCCAAACTGCGGCGGCACGCCGACGCATAGCCAGACAGGCAGCACTCGAGACAGCAGCGCTGAACCATCCGTAGGCGACAGCGATCGCCGCAGCACTCTCTCAGAGACAGTGCGACCGCGGACCGATGCCGCAATTCCCGAAAATCCCGATACGGCCCCCGAGGGGCCCGTGCTCACGTTAGCGGCCACATCACGGTGTGGGGAGACCTCACGTACCCCCCCTTGAGGGGCTGGCGGGACAACCAGGTTGTGCGATATTCAGACGTCTGAATATGACGTGGAAGGCTTCCTCAACACGGGGGCTTCGGTGCACCACGGTCCACGTTGCTCGCCCCTGTTAGGGGGTGAACCTCCTTCGGGCGCTTGACCTCAGCCGCCACAGAGCCGCTACGGTTACAGGCGGTTCGAGGTCGTGTCGGGGCACGACCTCGAGGGCGCGGAGGGGACCGTCCAGGGGGTGGACGGCTCCGCGCCACTGGGGGCTTTCCGGCCACAGGTCGACCCGACTTCCGGAGTTCACGGGCACCGTTTGCGACCTCAATCGTGTGTCGGGGGTCCCGACTACCATTGACGCGTGGTCACCGCCCTGTATCGCCGCTACCGGCCAGAGACGTTCGCCGAGATGATCGGCCAGTCTCAGGTGACCGAGCCGCTGATGACGGCGCTGCGCACGAATCGCGTGAATCACGCCTATCTCTTCAGCGGGCCGAGGGGGTGCGGCAAGACCACGAGTGCGCGCATCCTCGCCCGTTGCCTGAACTGTGCGGAGGGCCCCACCGACACCCCGTGCGGCCAGTGCCAGAGCTGCATCGAGCTCGGCAGGGGAGGGCAGGGTTCGCTCGACGTCGTCGAGATCGACGCGGCGAGCCACAACGGCGTCGACGACGCCCGCGACATTCGTGAGCGCGCCATCTTCGCTCCCGCTCGCGACCGGTACAAGATCTTCATCCTCGACGAGGCGCACATGGTCACGCCGCAGGGCTTCAACGCACTGCTGAAGATCGTGGAGGAACCGCCGGAGCACGTGAAGTTCATCTTCGCGACGACCGAGCCCGACAAGGTGATCGGCACCATACGCTCGCGCACGCATCACTATCCGTTCCGGCTGGTGCCTCCCGCCCAGATGCTCGACTACGTGCAGCACATGTGCGAGAGCGAGGGGATGTCCGTGGCCCCCGGCGTTCTGCCGCTCGTCGTCCGCGCCGGCGGAGGCTCGCCACGTGACACGCTCTCCCTCCTCGACCAGCTCATCGCCGGCTCCGAGGGCGCGACCATCGAGTACGAGCGTGCGGTCGCCCTGCTCGGCTACACGCACGCCGCGTTGCTCGACGAGGTCGTGGATGCGATCGGTGCTGTGGATGCCGCATCCGCCTTCGCTGCCGTCGACCGGGTGATCCAGACCGGGCAGGACCCGCGGCGATTCGTCGAAGACCTGCTGGAGCGCCTGCGCGACCTCATCATCGTCGCCGCCACGTCTCCGGATGCCGCCGCCGCAGTGCTGCGCGGCACCCCGCAAGAGGAGCTGGACCGTATGTCGGTGCAGGCATCCGTCTTCGGTACCGCAGAGCTCTCGCGGTGCGCCGACATCGTGAACAGCGCGCTCACCGAGATGACCGGTGCCACCTCGCCGCGGCTGCACCTCGAGCTGATGATCGCCCGGATGCTCGTGCCCGCCTCCGACTCGACGGATCGTGGTGCGCTCGCCCGGGTCGAGCGGCTCGAACGCCGCGTCGGTGTACAGAACACTGCGGGGGGGGCCGGCGGAGCTGCGCCACCGGGTCAACCGGCGGCGGCTCGGACAGCTGTGGGCTCGCGCATGCCGGTCGCACCGTCGGTGCAGCAGGCGGCCGCACAGGATGCCGAACCGGGAGCGGCCGCGAAGTCCGCGACATCCGCCTGGTCCACGAGCACGGCTGCGGCCGAGACCACGCCAGGGCGCGTCGCAGGCTCTGCGCGGTCGCGACCTGCCGAGTCGGCGCAAGCGCATGCCTCCGAGAGCGGTGCCGGGGTAGTGGGTGAGGCGGAGTCCCCGGGTACTCCGGCCGAGTCTGCTACTACGCCAGAACCGGACGAAACCGCTACGGGGAAGCCGGAACCGAACGAACCGGCAGTCGTCGATCCAGCGGTCGCGCAGGCCGCGGCGTTCGCTGCGGCCGCCGCAGCGAAGAAGGGCAGCAACGCCGGCGGTGCGCTCGGGGCGTCCGCCGATGGTGCGGCAAGCGGTGGCGATGCGGCATCCGCATGGGCAACGCCCGGTGTGACCGACGATGCACCTACGGTGCAAGTCGGTGCGGTGACGACGCAGCAGGTCAGGGATGCCTGGCCTGAGATCCTCGAATCCGTCGCCGAGGCGAGCCGCAACGCCTGGGCCGTCATCTACACGGCGACCGTGCGCGCGCTCGACGGGGATGTGCTGTCGTTGTCGTTCCCGAGCGCGAACGACGTGGAGAGCTTCCGCGGTACGCCGGGCGCCAACGATGCCGCGAGCGAGGTGCTGAGGCAGTCGATCGTCGACCTGCTCGGCATCCGGGTGAAGTTCGTCGCGAAGGCCGCCGGGCTCGACGGGGGCGCACCCGGCGGGCCGGAACGCGGCGGCCCGGGCAACGGTGGACCGGGCAGCGCTGGGTCAGGCCCCGGACAACCGGTACCACCCGGACCAGGACGAGCAGGATCAAGCCAGAGTGCGCAGCCCTCCGGGAACGGCAGCATCGCGTCGGCACCAGTGGAGCAGAACCGGGAGAGCCGGCCCTCCAGCGCCGGAGTCCGTGCGTCCACCGCCTCCGTCAGGCCGAGCGCGGCCGCCGGGCCGAGCGCATCTTCCGGCCCGAGTTCGTCCGCCGGTTCGAGTTCCTCCGCCGGTTCGAGTTCCTCCGTCGGCTGGGAGACGGTCGCCATTCCCGGTTCGACGACCGCGGTGCTCGAGCGACCGCTCGACCATCCAGCGCCGGACGAAGCAGCTGACGTCCCCCGCTCGGCGGAGCGAACCGCATCTGCCGAGGACGCGCGCGGTGGAGCCGCACAGCGCAACGAGCCCGCGCGCAACGAGGCGGCGACGACGCAGATCGACTCCGCCGCGGGTTCTCGATCCGCGACATCCGCGTCCGACGACGAAGGCTGGTACGTGGGCCCGGACGATGCCGCAGTCCCCGACGACGCAGTCCCCGACGACGCCGCAGCCCCCGACGACATGGAGCCGCCGTTTCCTGACGACGGATCCGTGACCGACGGCGCCCCGGCGCCCGGCGCCGCGACGCCCATGCCGGCCGCCGGCACGACGGCCGGTTCGCCCTCGCAGGGCATTCGCACGGAACAGGACGGGCCGTCCCCGACCAGCCAGAACCCGAACCGCAGGAACGACGCGCGGAGCGCATCCGCCCGGCCGAAAGCATCCGTCGGTTTCGGTGCGCCCGTGCGCTACGGCGAGGCCGTCGTGCGCGAGCTGCTCGGCGCCAAGTTCATCGAGGAGCAGCAGATCACGCCGCCCTCCAGCTCTGGCGGCACCGGTGGCCCCGCCGGATGGCAGAGGTAAGCCGTGTACGAAGGCGTCGTCCAAGACCTGATCGACGAGCTCGGCCGGCTGCCCGGAGTCGGGCCGAAGTCTGCGCAGCGCATCGCGTTCTACATCCTGCAGACGGAGACCTACGACCCGTCGCGACTGGCGGACGTGCTCACCACGGTGCGCGACAAGGTGCGGTTCTGCGAGATCTGCGGCAACGTCAGCGAGCAGACGACCTGCTCGATCTGTCGTGACCCACGGCGTGACCAGAGCCTGATCTGCGTCGTCGAAGAGGCGAAAGATGTGGTCGCGATCGAGCGCACCCGCGAGTTCCGTGGCCTGTACCACGTGCTCGGAGGCGCGATCAGCCCGATCCAGGGAGTGGGCCCCGACCAGCTGCGCATCCGCCAGCTGATGTCGCGGCTCGCTGACGCCTCGGTGCGCGAGGTCATCATCGCCACGAACCCCAACGTGGAGGGCGAGGCGACTGCCGCCTACCTCAGCCGCATGCTCCAGGCGATGGAGATGCGGGTGACCCGGCTGGCATCCGGTCTGCCCGTCGGCGGCGACCTCGAGTACGCCGACGAGGTGACACTCGGGCGAGCCTTCGAGGGGCGCCGGCTCGTCGGGTGACGAGCGCGCGACGAAGAGGCGGGTCCGAACGGTGAGTGAGCAGGCACTGGATGCCCGCGGCACGCTGGTCAGCAGCGATGTGCGCAGGCGCAACCTCTCGATCGTCGCGACGGCGCTCGCCGAGCGGGGGCCGCTCTCCCGCAGCGAGATCGCGGCCGCTACGGGGCTCACCGCCGGTGCAGTGACGCTCCTGACCAGCAGTCTCCTCGACGCGGGCGTCATCGCCGAGAGTGCGGAGTCCGAACCGACCCGCCGCGGTCGTCCGAAGACCCGTTTGTCTCTCTCCGCCGACCATCTCGCGTTGCTCGTTGTGCAACTGGATGCCGACACGGCAACCGCGCTGCTCGCGACCCTCGCGGGGGAGACGCTCGCACGGGCATCCAGGCACCACGGTCGCCCGCTCGGCGATCCGGATGCCGTGCTCGATGTGCTCGCGAGCGTCACGAACGAGGCACTGGATGCAGCAGCTCAGCTCGGCAGAACCGTTGCTGACGTCACCGTGATCGCCTTCGCACCGGTCGGCGGTGAACCGGCGATCGTGCTCGCCGACACCGACCTGCTGTGGGGGCCGGTCGACCTTGTGGAGGGACTCCGCAGCCGCGCGCCACGCCTGCCCGAAGCGCGGCTCGTGGGCGACACCACGGCGGCCGCCCGCGAAGAACTGGCCGCTCATCCGGGCATCCGCGATCTCGTGTATCTCAAGAGCAACTCGGGAATCGGCGGTGCGCTCGTCGTCGACGGTGCAGTGATCGTCGGCTCGCACGGCTATGCCGGAGCACTCGGGCACGTCGCCATCGACCACGACGGCGCACTGTGCGTGTGCGGCCAGCGCGGATGCCTGGTCACGGTCGCCGGCCCTGACCTGCTCCTCGAGCGTGCCCGCCTGCAGCACGTGCTCGCCGAGCAGGGCCTCACGGCCGCGCTGGCCGAGTTCGTCTCCCGGTTGAAAGCCCGTGACCTCGAGGCGGCCGCGGCATGGACGGATGCCGTTCCCTGGATCGCGCGCACCGTGCGCATTGTCACGATGGCGCTCGACCCGCAGCTCGTCGTGATTGGCGGCTTCTGGGCAGAACCGCAGCTGACCGAGACGATCGCGGATGCATTCGCGGAGGGCGACCTCCTGATGGGCGCCGGGTCCGTGTTGCCGGCTGTCGTGCCGAGCGGACTCGGTGATGACGCCGCCGTCCTCGGTGCGCTTCGGGATGCTCGCGAGCGCCTTCTCGAGGACCCGCTCGCGCTGCAGCCGCTGCTGGCCGACTGAATGCCAGCTGCCGCTGGTGTTTGTCGAGGGGAGCCCTAAAGATCTTTAGTTCAACGCTTGAAATAAACTGGGAACAAGCGCATACTCGCTCCGACGCGTCTTACCCCCACAGCTGTGCCTACTCGACGATGAGGAGACATTCATGACCACTACGCCTCAGCGCGACGGACTCGACACATCCGAGCCCGTCGCTCCGGCCGTTCCCGCGCAGCCCGTGCTCATCGGGCAGCCTGCCCTGGTGAATCCGCCGGTCCGCTCGGACGACCCGAGCGCGGTCGCGCAGACCCTGTCGCCGGCACGCCGGCGCACCCTGATGGGATCGCTCCTCGTCGGCAACCTCATGCTCTTCGCCACTTACGCCGGCGTCATTGCGATCCTGCTGCCGCAGCAGGTCGCCGACCTCACGCCGGAGAACAAGGTCGGCAACTTCGCGATCGTGACAGCGCTCAGCTCGATCGTCACCATCTTCGTGCAGCCGATCGTGGGCGCGCTCTCCGATCGCACCAGGTCTCGCCTCGGCCGGCGGTCGCCGTGGATCGTCTTCGGCGGCATCGGCGGTGGCCTCTGCGTGATCGCGCTGCAGTTCTCGCCGGGCATCTTCGCGCTGACCGTGATCTGGGTGCTCGCGCAGGTGCTGCTCAACGCGTGGCAGGGCCCGATGTCGTCGATCATCGCCGACCGCATCGAGGTCAGCGGCCGGGCCACGTCGTCCGCGTTCGCGGGTGTCGGGATGTCCGTCGGAGCCGCGGCCGGTGTCATCCTCGCCGGTCAGCTGCTGATGCACCTCGGCCTCGCCTACCTCATCTTCGGCCTCGGCGTGATCGTCGTCTCGGTGCTGTTCGTGGTGATCAACCCTGACCGCAGCTCGAAGCAGCTGGAGCGCACGACATTCAGCTGGCTGGCGTTCGCGAAGTCGTTCTGGGTGTCGCCCCGCAAGCATCCGGACTACGCGTGGGCGTTCGGCGGCCGGTTCTTCATGATCCTCGGCTACCAGGCGATCGCGGCCTACCAGCTGTACATCCTGGAGGACTACATCCACCTCACCCCGGTGCAGGCGGGCTCCACGGCGGGCATGCTGTCCGTGGTCTCGATGGCGTGCATGATCGTCAGCACACTCGTGTTCGGGCGCATCTCCGACAAGACCGGCCGGCGCAAGATGTTCGTCTTCGTCGCAACGATCGTGATCGCGGCGGGCGTGCTCGCGCCGATGGTGTCGCCGACCGTCGGTGCCATGTTCGTTTTCACCGCGATCGCCGGCTTCGGCTACGGCGCGTACATGGCGGTGGATCTCGCGCTCATGATCGATGTGCTCCCGTCGCAGGGCGACGTCGGCAAAGACCTCGGCGTGCTCAACGTCGCTGCGAATGTGCCTCAGGCACTCACGCCCCCGATCGCCGCGCTACTCCTCGGTCTGTTCGCGGGAAGCTACGTCGCGATCTTCATCTACGCGATCGTCGCGCTCGTGCTGTCGTCGTTGCTCGTGTTCCCGATCAAGTCCGTACGTTAGAGAGACGAAGGAGATCATCGATGACCGATCAGCTGACGGATATGGCGAAAGCGGGAGCCGACGGTTCCGCGGGCCCGGTCGTGCAGACTCGAGCGGGCGCCGTGCGCGGCGTGCGGCGAGGAGGGTCGGCGGCATTCTTGGGCATCCCGTTCGCCAAGCCTCCGGTGGGGGAGCTGCGATTCGCCGCGCCCGTTCCGCACGAGGGGTGGGATGGCATCCGCGATGCGACTCAGTACGGCGCCACCCCGCAGCGCAAGGCGCTTGCGGAGATCACGCTCATCCCTGAGCCGTCGATCCCAGGCGACTCGACGCTGAACGTGAACGTCTTCACGCCGGCTCCAGGCGACACCGAGGCGGCGTTGCCTGTGCTTGTGTACATCCACGGCGGCGGCTTCGTCGCGGGGTCCCCGGCGAGCCCGTGGTACGACGGCGCGGCGTTCAACCGCGACGGCGTCGTCACGGTGAGCGTGTCGTACCGGCTCGGGTTCGAGGGCTTCGGCTGGGTTGAAGACGCTCCGCTCAACCGCGGCATGCTCGATTGGATGCTCGCACTCGAATGGGTGCGCGACAACATCCGGTCCTTCGGCGGGGATCCTGGCAAGGTGACGATCGCCGGGCAGTCCGCGGGTGGTGCGTCGGTGTTCGCCCTGCTGGCCAGCCCGAAGGCGGCGCACCTGTTCCGCTCCGCGATCTCGCTCTCCGGGCCGGTCGCCGACAGCTCGCTCGAAGCGGCCGAGGCGAACGCCCGCCGGCTCGCCAAAGCGGCCGGGGTGGAGCCGACAGTAGCGGGGTTCTCGTCGCTGGACGAGACTCGCGTGCTGCAGCTGCAGAACGAGGCCGACCCGATCGCGGGCTCGGGCGGGACGTCAGCCGACCCGCTCGCCGGCGTCGGCCGGCTCGCCACGCGGGCCATGCCGTGGTGCCCGGTCGTCGACGGAGACCTGCTGCCCACCCATGTGGCGCAGGGGATCGCATCCAGAGCCGCCGCCGGCAAGCCGCTGCTGCTGGGCACGACCGACCAGGAGTTCAACATGGGCGTCGCGTCGCTCGGCGAGCTGCTGGCCGGCGTCGATGCACGGGAGGCGCTGCAGCGGGCGGGCCTGAGCGGAGACGAAGCGGATGCCTACGCCTCCGCGCATCCGGGCGAACCGGCGGTCGCCGTGCTCGGCCAGTTCGTCACCGACGCATTGTTCCGGGCGCCGACGCGTCGTGTCGGCGACGCGCGAGCGCGGGCGGATGCCCCGACCTGGCTGTTCCGCTTCTCGTGGCAGTCGCCCACGATGGCCGGCGCCGTGCACTGTCTCGACGTTCCGTTCTTCTTCGACTGCCTCGGCGCCGAGCGCGTCGACGTCATCGCCGGGACGACTCCGCCACAGGCGCTCGCCGACGAGGTGCACGCGGCGGCCGTTTCGTTCATCGCCACCGGTGACCCCGGTTGGGCCGAGTACCGGCTGCCGGAGCGTGCCGTGATGGCGTACTGCACCCCGTCCCGCGTCGTGCAGGACGGCTTCGGCGACGCGATGGCCGTTCCCGGGCCGTCCTCCGACTCCGCCGGTTGAGCTCGCCGGAAGCCATCCGGCGAGCACGGTTTCGACAAGCTCGACCGCCGAGTCGTATCGCCGGCAGCAGCGATGGCCGGCACCGCGTCCATTGCGATGCCGGCCATCATCGTCCGCGGTCAGGATCCGATGGGCCTCACCATGGAGCCTTCGACGACCGCTCCACAACGGGCGTCCCGGCGACGAACTTCGCCAGGGTCACCGTGTTGATGTTCGGCGCCCAGCCGTTCGGGTTGCCCAGGGTGATCGCGCCACCGGCCGTCTGCAGCGTGAGCGGACTGGTCAGGTTCCAGAAGCTCTGCCAGGCGTAGTTGTTGCGCATCGTCGCCTGCACGGTCGCCCCGCCGGCCTCCGACACATCCACGAAGCGACTGATCACCTGCGGGTTGTAGTTGATGGCCGAAGACCTGTCGGCATTGGCCGCGGCGAGCACCAGCTGATAGTCGCCCGGGCCGAAGCCCGCCGGCCGACTCAGCGTCGCCGTGTTGCCCGCTCCGTTGCCCAGGTGCTCGACATCCTGCCCGTCCACTCCGTTCGAACTCGCGGGCAGCGCCTGCAACGATGCCGTTCCCGCAAGCGTGAGGTCCTGCGGCGCGTACGTCTTGGCATACCTCGAGTCGTGGTCGCTGGCGATCTGGTCGGCGCCGCGCAGGGTGGTGACGGCAGACACGTCCGCTCCGCGCGGCGACGACAGCGTCAACTCGTTCACGCCCTCCGGCAGGAACACCTGCGCTGTCGCGTTCCAGTACCCGGTGCCGTGCGAGGCGGGCAGTGCAACACTCCGGCCGTTCACCGACAGCTGCACCGTAGTGCTGCCGACCGCGCGATACGCGACCGAGACGTCGTAGTACCCCGTGTCGGCGACGGCGGTGAACACCGTCGCAGTGGCGTTGCCGTTCAGACTCACGTCGCCCGCGGTGGACGCCCTGGAGTAGTCGACGGATGCCCCGCCCGACAGCCGAGCATCGATCGCCGGGTAGGTGGCGCGCTCGCCGTCGGTCACGTCGTACAGGTCGAACCGATCAGCGGTGATGTCCGACCCGGGAAGCACGGTGGTGCCGTCGGCGCTGGAGCGCAGCGAGAAGGTGTGCGAACCCTTGCCGAGCTTCACTATGGCCGTAGCCGTCCCGCGGTAGTTCCAGCCGAGGTCCGCCGACTTGGAGACGAGCTGGTTGAGCTTGCCGTCGACGAAGAGCGCCTGCTTGCCGGGCGTCTGATTGGCCCCGCCCAGGATCTCGAGCCGGTAGGTGCCGTCGCGCGGGGCATCCACCTGCCAGGTGAGCGACGAGTCGGGCTTGGTCATGCAGCCGACGTCTTTGCTGCCGGATGCCATATGCGACCATTCGGCGCTCGGGTCCTGGTATGCGACGCACGCGTCCACAACCGTCGAGTTCTCGGCTTCGGTCGAGTCGACGAGATCGGTGCTCACGGTCTGCTGGAGTGCCAGATGAGGCGTGATCTCCACCTGATAGCCGGAGTAGCGGTCGTCGTTCGGGATGGTGACGGTCGCCTTCCCTCCGCTGACGGTCGCCTGGGTTGCGAGCACCACTGACGGCTGAAGCGAGTCGCCCTCCACACCGTTGAGCCTGTCGCGCCGCACCACCACGTCGACGCTGCTGCCGAATATCTTGGTGTCCAGACCGCTCAGGTTGAGGGTGACGTCACTGCTGCCGCCGCCGAGCAGCACGGTGGCCTTGCGCTTGGCGGCATCGATGGCCCCGATGCCCTGCAGCGTGTCGACGGCGTTGAGCTGCGGGGGAGTGACTGTGACGGTCTTGGAGCCCGTGAGATCGCCGTACCACTTCAGCATCCACCACCCCCCGTTCGCGCCGTTCACGCGCGACGAGTTGTCGGAGAGGTTGCCCGCGTAGTTCCAGAACGCCGCCTGCGCGTCGACCTTCTCGTCTTCGAACATGGCCAGCCACTGCACCATCTGCCCGGGAACGCCCATGTCGCGCGGCATTCCGTATTCGGTGATGTCAACCGGGATCGAGGGAAGTCCTACCTGCTCGAGCACCGATCGGTACTCGTCCATGTGGGAGCGGAAGGTCGCCAGATTCTGCGTTCCGAGCTCATGCCAGATCATGATGTCGGGCAGCTCGTCGTGCGCCTTCGCATAGCTGAGGAAGTCGCTCTCGCGGCCGGCGCGCCACACGGCTTCGCCGTCGCCGCCGATGCGCGCGTGTCCGAGCCCGTGCTCGGCATAGACGCCCTCGATGACGTCGTACGCGGCAGACCAGTCGGCCAGGAACTGATCCTTCTGGTTCGTCCAGTCCGGGTACCAGTTGATGCCGTCGGGCTCGTTGAACGGTATGAAGACGTAGTTCTTCGGATGCGCCGACTTCGTCGCTATATCCTCGACGACCTTCTTGAGAATGGGCAGGTAGTCCCATACCCCGTCGCCGTTCGCGTCGCCCGGGCGCTTGCCGCCGTTGTACGGCCAGTCGGGGTACATGTCCTGCACGTACACGTACAGGTCCTTACCGGCTCCCGCGAAGAAGCCCTTCTCGACCTGCAGAGCATCGCCGCTGGGATGCTGTGCGCCGGACGGCGGCTTCTGCGAGATGTTGGTCACGTGTGCGCCGTCGATCACCGGCTGGCTGGGCACGCCCGGATCGCCGAGACCGTAGAGGCTGCCCGAGGCACCTCCGCGGAAGTCGCCGGTGGTCTTGCCGAAGTCCACCGACAGGGTCTGGCCGGATGCGGCTGTCGCCGGCATCGCGCCGGCGAGTGCTGCACCGACCGCCAGGGCTGCCGCCATCGCACATCCGACAGCGGTTCGCCATCGTGTCATAGGCATGCGTACTCCTTCGTACTCGTAAGGATGCGATGCGCTCTCGACTGTTGAAAGCGCTATCAGAGACTGTAGACCGGTTTTGATAGCGGTTTCAAGAGGCGAGCAGGTTCTTCTGCAATCGCCGACCACGCACGCGCTGCCGGCGCGCAAGGGCACCGAAGAGCGCAAAGCGTGAGGCCGGCGTGCGCCGCGAAAATCGGACGAGGCGCGCACGGCTCGAGCGCGGCGCGGACCTGCGCTCTGTCGCAGTCAGACGCGCGACCGGGGCGCCGGACTCGGCGGAGCCGCGCTGTCCCTGCGCACGACGAGCGGGCGTTCCGACGAGAAGCGCACGCCGCTCGACCCGGTGATCGTGTTCTGCAGCAATGCGAAGCCCCTGCGCCCGAGCCCGGCGAAGTCCTGATTCACGGTCGTGAGAGCGGGCGCCCACAGCTCGGCCAGTGGGTGGTCGTCGAATCCCACGACGCTGATGTCATCGGGCACACGCACGCCCCGGTCGGACAGCCCCCTGATCACACCCATCGCGATCTCGTCGTTGCCGCAGAACACCGCGGTGACGTCGGGGTCGTTCGCGAGCATGTGGCCCACTTCGCGGCCGCTGCGCGGTTCCCACGTCGCGTCCAGCGGGGGAGGGATGGCTGCGCCCGCTTTCCGCAGCGCCCGCTTCCAGCCCGTGGTGCGGCCGTCCTCGCGACGCGAGGGAGGCACGCGTACGTGGTGCACCGTCGCGTGTCCCAGCTCGAGCAGGTACTCGGTCAGCTCCTGTGCGCCGCGCGTCTCGTCGATGACGGCCTGAGCGACTCCGCGCTCCCGTAGACCGGACAGCGCGACGACGGGCAGGCCCTCAGGCATCCGATGCAGGGCTGCTACACCCGGTTTGTCGAACTTGAGCACGACAACGCCGGCTATCGCCTGGTTGAGCGCCATGGTCACGGCGTGCTCGACGTCTGCGTCGCCGGCGCTTTCGACGACCGTGATCATCACGGTGTAGCCCTCGGCGCGGGCCGCTTCCTCGACGCCCCTGATCGCTTCGGCATACCCGTAATTGGACGTGTTGCCCGCTATGACGGCGATCACGTCGGATTTGCCGGATGCCAGCGCTCGCGCGGCAGCACTCGGCCGGAAGCCCAAGCGCGCGATGGCTGCCTCGACACGCTCGCGCTTGTCCTGACGCACGTTAGCGGCACCTGTGAGGACGCGCGAGACGGTGGGAACGGATACGTCGGCCAGCTTCGCCACGTCCGCCATGGTCGGAGTGCGCGCCGCGCCCGCTGTGCTCATGTACCTGCCTTCACGGATGTCACTTGACTGCTCCGCTCGTGATGCCCGCGATGATCTTGCGCTGCAGAGCGACGAACGTGATCAGCAGCGGAAGGCTCATCAGGATGATGTACGCGAATATCAAGTGCCAGTTCTGAAGATAGAGCCCGGAGCTCGCGACTTGGTACAGGTTCAGGGGGAGCGTGTCGAGGCGTCCGCCGACGACGAAGAGCGCATAGAACACGTCGTTCCAGATGTAGAGGCAGATCAGGATCGTCGCGGTGGCCAGTGTCGGCGTCAGCAAGGGCAGGATGACGCGCGCGAACACCACGAACGGCGAGGCGCCGTCCATGCGCGCGGCCTCCTCCAGTTCGGGCGGGATCGTGCGGATGAAGCCCGTGACGAAGAACACCACGGTCGACAAGTACATGCCGGTGTAGACGCAGATCATGCCGATCGCGGTGCCGGCCAGGCCGAGCTGGCGCAGCAAGAGCACGATCGTCACGACCGCGGGCGGAAGCACGATGCCGCTGATCGCAAGCGCATAAAAGAGCGCCGCCAGACGGGACTTGCGCCTGGCGAGCACCCACGATGCCATCGCCCCCAGTGCGAGCACGAGCACAACCGAAGGCACCATGATCAGAAGGCTGCCGAAGAACGCGGGGATCATGCGCCCCTCATCGAGCACCGTGCCGAGGTTCTGCAGTAGTTGCCAATGGGTCGGCAGTGAGAGGTTCGGATTCAGAGCCTGGGCCTGGTCCTTTCCTGCGGGGAGCACGACGACTGTGAACGGGATACCCAACAGCAGCGCGGCGACGAGCACGGCGATCGTGGGCTGAAGCGGGAAGCGGCGGCGACGCACGCTTGCTGTGGTCACAGCACTTCCTCTCTCTTGCGGAGGAACCAGATGACGGGGAAGGCCAGGATGGCGACCATGAGGAACAGCATCAGGCTCATGGTGGTCGCCTGGGCGAAGAGACCCTGACCGAAGGTGCGGAACACGAAGATGTTCAGAAGCTCGGTCGTACCGCCGGGGCCGCCCGCCGTCGTCGCCTGCACGATGTCGAATCCGTTCATGGACCCGAGCAGGGCGGTGGCCACGTTGAACGTGATGGCGGGCGCGAGCAGCGGCCATCTGATGGACCAGAACGCGCGCCACCGGCCCGCCCCATCGATGCGGGACGCCTCGACCAGGTCTTCGTTGATCGTCTTCAGGCCGGCCAGGTAGATGAGCATCGACAGTCCCATCCACTTCCACGCGTGGATGACGGCCACGACGACGATGGTCCAGACGGTCGAACCGAGCCAGGGAATGCTGATGTGCTGCCCCGTGAGGAAGCCGAGGAGGCCGTTGATCACCCCGTTCGGCTTCAGCATGGCCTGGAAGATGTAGCCGACCGCGAGCGCGGACATCACGACGGGCACGAAGAACGCAGCGCGCAGGAAGCGGTTGATCCTCGTGTCCCGCTCGAGCAGAAGAGCGAGCAGAAGCCCGAACAGGTTCTGGAACAGCGCCACGAGCACCGCGTACACGAGGGTGATGCGGAGATCGGCAAGCAGGCTGCCGTTACTCAGAAGTTGTCCGAAGTTGGCGAGCCCCACGACATTGATGGCCGACTTGAAGCTCGACCAGTCAGTGAAGGCGTAGATGAAGTTGTACAGAGTGGGCAGGAAGAAGAAAACGAAGAGCACGACGATCGCCGGAACCAGAAACCAGTACGGGTGGTCACTGCGACGTCCTCGCCTGCCAGCGGTCGGGTATCCCGCAGGCTCGGCGGTCTTGGCCGCCGGCTTCGTGATGTCGAGAATGGACATGCTCTGGCCTTTCGTTCGGGTGCCGGCGGGCGAGCCGCCGGCACCCGACTGTCAAGTAGGGATCAGAAGCCCTTGGCGCCTTGCGCCTTCGCCAACTGCGCGAACTGGTTCTGGGTGGTCTGCGCCACCTGCTCCGGCGTCTTCGTGCCCTGGATCATGTCACCGAGGTTGAGGTACAGATCCGGGTTGGCCACGGCGAGAGCCTGCATCGATCCCACGGAGTCGTCGAGCGAGGCGGCGACATCCTTCAGCGCGGTGGGAACGCTGGACGGGGTCTGCGTGCCCTTGAGCAGGGAGACCGTGCTCTGCGCCTTCACGAACGTGCCGTAACCCTGACCCAGCCAGTACGACAGGAACTGGCGTGCTGCGGCCTCTCGCTTGCTGTCACCGGTCTTGAACGCGACGAGCGCATTGCTCTGATCGGGAATGTACGTGCCGATGTTGCCGGAGGGCGAGATGGGGAAGAAGCCGATCTTGGCATCCAGCTCCTTCGTGGACGCGGTCGCCTGCAGCTCACCGAAGAACGAGTTCACCTGGAGCGCCATGGCGGCCTTGCCGTCCAACAGGGCGGTTCCCTGGTCTTGGAACGTGGCGGTCTTGATGTCGGAGTTGAAGTAGCCGTCGTCGATGAGCGACTTGTACTCCTTGATGGCGTTCAGGATCGTGGGGTCGGTGAACTTCTCCTTGTTCTGGTTCACGCGGTCCCAGAGGCCGTTCTTGGCGGCATCCGCCAGTTGAGCCTGCACCCACCACTGCGTGGCCCACGGGCTTCCGCCTCCGCCGAAGTCGTAGAACGGGTCGACTCCCTTGCCCTTCAGCGTCTGGGCGTCGGAGATGAGTTCCTTCCAGTTCTTCGGCGTGCTCGAGAGACCGGCCTTCGCAAAGACGTCCTTGTTGTAGTAGACGCCGATCACGGCGGGCGTCGTGACGAGGGCTGCGTAGCGCGTGCCGTCGAGGATGCCTGTCATCTTGCCGAGGTTGCCCGTGTAGTCCTTCGCCCAGGGCGCGCCCTCGAGCGACTGCAGGTTCGTCTTGGCGTTGATGGTGGTGAGCATGGATGCCGTGGGCTGCCAGAACGCCAGGTCCGGCTTGTCTCCGGTCGCGACCTTGGTCTCCACGCCTTGCTCGTAGGGGTCGGGAATCGTCACGACTTTCACGTCGGCGCCGGTGAGTTTCTCGAATCCCTTGATGACCGAATCGGCGGTCTTGTTCGAGTTCTGAGCCGCCCAGATCGTCAGTGTGGTGCCCTTGAGGCTGGTGTTCTGTGCGGGCCACTCGGCGCTGCCGCCGGAGTTCCCGCCCGAGCCGGGATCACTGCATCCGCTCAGGGCGAGGGCTGCGGCCGCCGCCACGGCGGCGAGCCCGACGAGAGTCTTCTTCATTGAATTGCTCCTTGGTGAGGTGGCGAACGGCGTCGTCACATGTGCTGGGTGGGTTGCGGGGATCCGCCTTCGGCGGAGAGGCGGAACAATCGGGCGCCGACTGAGCCGGTGGGGTTGTGGATCCGGATCGTTCCGCTTTCCCCCGCGTGGTCAGCCGGCCATGCGGCCAATGCGCGGGGGAAGACTGTGTGGAGGGATGCGACGCCCGCCGAGGTCGCCCAACGTTCTGTCGGCACGGTGACCGTCGCGACCGAGGGGTCGCGGTTCCAGAGCAGCAGCGTGGTGTCGTGCGGCGAGGCCAGGCCGAGACACACCCAGGCGTCCTCCCAGCCGGGAAGGCCTAGCGGCCAGAACGGGCGTGCCGCGCTCAGGTGCGGCCCGAGAGAGCGAGCCGTGTCGACGGCATCCGTGACGATGGCACGCTGTTCGGCCGGCATTTGGTCGAGGTGCCCGGAGAGGAAGAAGCGCCCGGCCAGACCTGTGGTGAGGGTGAAGGCGATCTCCTCGTCGGTCATCGTCGGCTGCGGGTACGCCCAGTTGGCCGCCTGCTCCGGCAGCATGAGCATGGGTGCCGCGGCCGCGATCGGCGCATACATCACGGCATCCTGCTGGTCGGATGTCGACTGCAGCTGCAGCCGGGACAGCATGCTCCAGTCCGAACGCATCGCGCCCGATCCGCAGTTCTCCAGCACGAGCTGCGGATGTCTGTCGAGCACGGAGTCGAGCCACGCCAGATGCGCGCGGTTGTGGTCGAGGAGCGCGGCACCCGCACTGTCGGCCGCCCGGTCGCTGCCCGTTCCCGGGTCGATGTTGTAGTCGAGCTTGAAGTAGCCGATGCCGTAGTCGGCGATGAGCCGGTCGATGACCGAGTCGACGTGGGCTCGCGCGGCACCGTTCCTCAGGTCGAGGTGATACCTGCTGTGTTCGACGATGCGCTCTCCGCCCAGGGTGAAGAACGCCTCGTCGGGGAGTTCCGCGGCGAGCGGGCTGTTGACCCCGATGACCTCGGGCTCCAGCCACAGACCGGGGGTCATCCCGTGCCGCCTGATGTGGTCGATAACGTTGCCCAGCCCGTGCGGGAAGCGGGTGTGCGACGGCTGCCAGGCACCGACGCTGTCCCACCAGGCGCCGGAGTCGTCGTACCAGCCGGCATCGATGCAGAACACCTCGGCACCGACCGAGGCGGCGGCCTCGATGAGCGGAAGCAGCTTCTCCTCCGTCGGGTCGCCAGCGAGGGTGTTCATGTAGTCGTTGAACAGGATGGGCAGCGCCTCGGCGTCCGGGTGACGGCGCCTGGTTGCCCTGCGATAGGCGGTCATGGCCGAGACGGCGCTCTCGAAGTCCCGGCCGACAGCGAGCGACACCGGCACCGAGCCGAACTCCTCGCCGGGTTGGAGGCGTTTGAGCCAGTTGTGGTCGGGGTGCGTCGGCCCGGACAGCGAGAGGTACGGCCCGGTGGAGTCCCTGCCGAGCTCCCAGCGCCACGATCCGTTGTGCTCGATCTGCCACATCCATGCGAGGCCGTCGCGCTCGGCGACGCCGGCGGGCAGGTGCTTGCCCGTCGACCACGTGCCGGTGGATACGACTGACAGCTCGCCGCGCTGGAGGCGTCCGGCGAACTCCTCGCCGACATCCGGAAGCACGGAGTTCAGCTCGCGTATCGACCACCGTCCTTCGCCGAGCCAGTCGCTGCGTCCCTGCCGGAGCAGCCAGGGGTTCCCGTCGTCGTTCGCGCCCAGCGGGATGGTCAGCGACGGCACCGACCTCAGGGTGACGGGCTTCGAGCCTCGGTTCTTCACCACGACGGACGCCTGCACTGCCGCGACCCCGTGCGGGCGCTCAAGCGACAGCTCGGCTTCTATGCCGATGAAATTGTGCCGCACCGTGATCGTGAGCACGGATGCCGTCTCGGTCTCGCGTGAGGAGTGGGAGCCGTACCTCGCCTCCGCGCCGATGAGGGTGCGCGCGAGCCGGTCACCTGCAGGCAGGTGGCCTTGCGAGGCCGTGACGATCTCCATGAGCGGAACCGAGCGGGGAAGCTCGACGTCGACGCCCGCGGAGTGCACACCGACGAGTGCGGGTGCACTGGCATCCGACCAGCCGATCTCGAGCGACAGCTGCTCGTCGCCCCAGCGCAGGACGGTGACGCCCGGTGCCGAGTCGCGAGGAGCGAGGTCCTGATCGGGCGATTCCTGTTCCGGTGAGCCCTGCTCCGTCGAGCTGTGGCGAACCGGTGCAGCCGGGTCGTCGAGTCGCAGGGTGGTCTCGGTCATCGTCGTCCTCAGGTTCGGGATGCCTCGAGCCGCGCGAACCCCGGAACGGGTGGCGATAACGGCTCGAGGGACTGGCGTCGGGTGCTGTGCTGGAAGCGCCGTGGGTGATGGCGCCTTGGTTGGCGGCGCGTACTTTGATAGCGCTTTCAGCAATATACACCGAGATTTCTGAAACCGCTATCAAAGCTCCTGCCCGCGTACGAGGCACAGCGATGTGCGCGCCTGCCGCGCTCCGCGCCGTGCGCCGGCCCGTGGTGTTGCCGACGTTCAGCCGTCGATCAGAGTTCAGGAGCAGGGCAGCCAGAGCAGACCCGAGCATCGGCGGCAGAGGGAACCCGCGACCCGGTACCGCAGCGAACCAGGGCGGTCAGCAACGTAGCGGGGCGGCCAGCGGTCCGCCAACGAAGCGGGGCGGCCAGCGTTCCGCTAACGAACCAGGGGCGGTCAGTGGTCCGCCAACGAACCAGGAGCGCTCAGCCCTCGGGCAGCCAGACCCGCATGTCGTCGGCGCCGCGGTTCGCCCACGCGAAGTAGGGGATGCCGGTCAGCGTCTGGCCATCTCGCGTCTGAACCGAGACCCCGACGAGCCCTGGTACGAGGCCCGGGCCGTCTGCCTCGGCGACCGACTCGGGCTGCACGGCAACATCGTCGAGCACGACGCCGCCGGGCTGGTCAGTGCGTTCGAAGACGTAGACGAGCGGTCCACGCTCGATCGCGATCGAGCCGCGTACGGCATCCACTCGCGGGTGCGGGCGGGTGACCCGCGGCTGCACGGGGAGCAGGAGCTCGATCGTGTCGCCTGCCGTGAACGACCGCGTCACGGTGGCGTAGCTGCCGGGTACGGCATTCGCTCCGTCGAGTATGGCGCCGTGGGCCCAGGAAGGCACACGCAGGCTCAGCGAGATGGGCCTCTCGGGTGCCGCCGTCACGGTGACGCTGACGCGGCCGTCCCACGGATACGCCGTGTCGACGGCGAGCGCGACGTCACCGGCATCCGTCGTCGCGGCGACATCGCCTGCGACGTATTGGTGCAGCTGCACGCCGTCGGTCGTCGAGGTCGCGAGGTAGCCGCCCAGGCTCGACAGCGTGCGCATGATGTTCGGCGGGCAGCACGCGCAGCCGAACCAGCGCAGTCGGCCGTTCTTGGGCGTGCGCTCGTCGTCCGCGTGCGCATCGTGCCGCACGTGCAGCGGGTTCACGTAGAAGTAGTCGCCGCCGCGCAGTGAGACACCCGCCAGGAACCCGTTGAAGAGAAGTCGCTCGATCTGGTCCGCGTAGAACGCCTCGCCCGTCGCCAGCAGCATCCGCCACGCCCACTGCACCGCACCGATCGCGGCGCACGTCTCGGCGTACGCCCGGTCGGACGGCAGCTCGTACGGGTCGCCGAATGCCTCGCCCTCCCAGCGCGATCCCAGTCCACCGGTGACGTACTGCTTGGTCGCCGCCATCTGGTCGTACTGCCGGCCGAGTGCGGCGAGCAGTTCGGCGTCGGATGTCTCGATCGCCACGTCCGCGGCTCCCGTCGTGAGGTACACGGCGCGCACCGCGTGCCCCTCGACGGTCGTCGCCTCGCGCACCGGGACGCGGTCCGAGAGGTAGGTGGAGTTGCCGCCGAACCGCTCCAACGTGGCGTGCCCGCGTGCGTCCACGAACCACTCGGCCAGGTCGAGGTAGGCGTGCTCGCCGGTCTCGCGGTAGAGCTCCACGAGAGCGGTCTCGATAACCGGATGACCGTCCACGTCGCCTGCGGACCCGGTTGCGGAGCGTGGACCGAACTCGCGCACCAGGTGGTCCGCGACCCGCACCGCGACGTTCAGCAGGTCGTCGCGTCCGGTCGCCCGTTTCTGCGCGACCGCCGCTTGGATGAGGTGGCCGGCGCAGTAGTGCTCGTGGTTGCGCTCCGGATGCGCGTATCGCTCGCCCTCGCGCAGCCGCACCACCGTGTTGAGGTATCCATCCGGTTCCTGCGCTGCCGCGACAAGCTCGGTGATCTTCAGCTGGTCGGCCAGAAGCTCTTCGTCGGCCTCGCGCGCGTATTCCCAGGCGGCGGCCTCGAGCCATTTGTAGACATCCGAATCGGCGAAGATCGGGCCGACCGCCTCACCCTCGGCGCGGCCCGCTGCGATCTCGAAGTTGCCCAGGTTGCCGGCATCGCGCAGTTGGCGAAGGCCATCCGGGATGGACACGTCGCGGTTGGCGAGCTGCCGATCGAGCCAGAATCCCTCGCGAACGACCACGTCGGAGAGCGCAAGCGGACGCAGCACCGTGTCGGCGCGAGGGCTGGCGGGGCCCGAGACGTGCCCAGAGGCAACCGGGCGTGCGGCGGCGGGAGAGGAGACGGTCACGACGTAGAGGTCCTTCTCGAAGAGTGGTTGGTTCAGGAAGCAGCCGAAAGGCCGCCGGCGCCAGAACGTTCCGGAAATTTCCGAACTACGTCGACCGTAACCGCGCTGACCGACCTCGTCAATACCACTGCTCTTGATATCGTGAGCGTCACGGAACATTTCCGTCGCACGGGCGCCACGTGTCGCTCGAATCGCAGAGGCAGGCTCGTATGGCAATGAAGTCGGCGCCTTCGGGCTCGTCGGTGCGCGTGGTCGACGTCGCCGCGGCCGCCGGCGTTTCACCGGCAACGGCATCCAAGGCGCTGAACAACACGGGACAGCTGAGCGAACGCACCCGGCGCCGAGTGCGCGAAGCCGCGCAGCGACTAGGGTTCACCGAGCGTGAGCGTGAGCGGGACTCGTCTCGCACCGTCACTGTCGCGCTGCTGACCGGCGACTCGGTCGGTCGCTTCAGCCTGCCGATCCTGCTCGGCGCGGAGAACGCGCTGAGTCTCGGGCAGATCATGGTGCTGCTCTGCGACACACGCGACGACCCGGTTCGTGAGCAGTACTACCTCGAGCGCCTGCGCGAACAGCGCGTGGACGGCGTCATCGTGACCGGCGGATTCACCGACCCGCGCCGGCCGCTTCGCGCCGACATTCCCATCGTGTACGCGCACACGCCATCGAGCGATCCGAACGACACGTCCGTGGTGTCCGATGACGCGGCGGGCGTGGCGCTCGTCGTCGACCACCTCGTGAACCTGGGCCGACGCCGGCTCGCGCACATCACGGGACCCGTCGACCAGCGAAGTGCTCAGGTGCGCGCCGAGGCGATGCTCGCGCGGGCGGGCGAGAGCGGGCTGTCCCTCATGCACGAGCCCCTTTACGGAGCGTGGAGCGAAGCATGGGGCCGTGCGGCCGTCGACATCCTGCTCGACCACGGTGACGGTGCACCGGATGCGATCACCTGCGGCAACGACCAGATCGCGCGCGGGGCGTGTGAGCGCCTTCGCGAACGTGGGGTGGGCATCCCCGACGGCATCGCGATCACGGGGTTCGACGACTGGGACGTGATCGTCGAGGGCGCACGTCCGCCGCTCACGACGGTCAACCGCAGGCTCGGAGAGATCGGACGCCGTGCCGCGGAGCTTCTGCTCGACGCCATTGGAGGCACCCGCCTGCCGGGTATCGAACGCGTGCAGCCCGAGCTGATCGCGCGCGGGTCCACCCTCGGCGTGCTCTGAGCCGTGACGGATGCCCGCGGCTATCGTGAAGGCTCATGGAAACCGTCGACTCCGCGCGTGATGTGCGCCGCGCCGGCGTGCGCGACGTGGCCGCGCTCGCCGGAGTATCGACGCAGACCGTGTCGCGCGTGATCAACGAGCACCCGAGCGTGCGGGATGAGACGCGACGCCGCGTGCAGGATGCCATGCTCCAGCTCGGCTACCGCGTCAACAACGCGGCGCGAACCCTCGGCACCCGGCGCACGCGCACTCTCGGAGTGATCGCGTCGAACGCGGCGCTGTTCGGACCATCGTCCGCGGTCGTGGCGCTGGAAGCGGCGGCCCGTACGGAAGGGCGCTGGGTGACCACGGCGTATGCCGACGCCTCAGACGGGTCATCGACACTGACATCCCTCGAGCATCTGCTCTCGCAGGGCGTCGACGGCATCGTGGTGGTCGCTCCGCGCGTGTCGACCGTTTCGGTGCTGCGCAAACAGGATGCCGGTTTGCGCATCGCTGCGCTGCCTTCTGATCGAGGCATCGACGACCAGGCCGAGGCCGCGGGTCTCGCGGTGACGCACCTGCTCGATCTCGGACACCGCCGCATAGCCCGGCTGGGCGGTCCAGGCGATTGGCTCGAGGAAGCCGCTAGGGTGCGCGGTTTCGACGAGACGATGCGACGCGCCGGGCTCGACGCGGTCGCACGATGGTCGGGGGACTGGTCAGCGGCATCGGGGGCAGCACTTGCGCCCCAGGTCGCCGAGGTTGTGCGGTCGGGCACGGCCACGGCGGTCATGGTGACGAACGACCAGATGGCCCTCGGCCTCATGTCCGGGCTGGTCTCGGTCGGTTTGTCGATTCCGCGCGACGTCTCGATCGTCGGCTTCGACGACAACACGGATTCCGCGTTCTATCGGCCCGCTCTCACCACGGTGCGCGTCGACCTGGAGGGCGACGCGCGGCGGTGCGTGTCGGAGGTGCTGGGTCTCGACGTGCAGGCATCCGTGAAGTCGCCGCGCCTGATTGCACGCGAGTCGACGGCTCCTGTTGGATAGCGGGTATCCGACTGGCTCTGCCCGCATGTGACCGGTAACATGGCCGAAGCGCCGCCTGTTCGATCCAGAGGGGCGGATGCGACGCCGGAGCGGACGAGACGAAGACGATGGAGGAGTCAGTGACGATTCTGGATGCGACGCAGGAGGCAGCCGTAGCGCGCACGCGCGAGGAGGTCGCCGCACTGCACGCCGAGCTGGTGCGCTACGGACTGGTGGTGTGGACCGGCGGCAACGTTTCCGGGCGCGTGCCCGGCACCGACCTGTTCGTGATCAAACCGTCCGGAGTGTCATACGACGACCTGGCGCCCGAGAACATGATCCTCTGCGACCTCGAGGGGCAGGTCGTCCCTGGCACGTCGGGCAGCGAGCGCGCCCCGTCGAGCGACACGGCGGCGCACGCCTACGTGTACCGGCATATGCCCGAGGTGGGCGGCGTGGTGCACACGCACTCGACGTACGCGGTCGCGTGGGCGGCGCGCGGCGAGGAGATCCCGTGCGTGATCACGGCGATGGCCGACGAGTTCGGGGGCCCTATTCCGGTCGGCCCGTTCGCGATCATCGGCGACGACTCCATCGGCCGCGGCGTCGTCGAGACGTTGCGCGAGCACCGCAGCCGTGCGGTGCTGATGCAGAACCACGGCCCGTTCACGATCGGCGTGAGCGCGAAAGATGCCGTCAAGGCCGCCGTCATGGTCGAAGACGTCGCCCGCACCGTGCACATCGCACGCCAGGGCGGCGATCTCATCCCGATTCCGCAGGAGGCGATCGACCGCCTCTACGACCGTTACCAGAATGTGTACGGTCAGGCGACGGATGCCCGCAGGAGCCAGTCGTGAGCGCCGCCGGCGAAGGGGCCGCATCCCCGACCGAAAGCGCGATCGACGCGGCCGAGACCGTCGCCGCCGACGCCATCCGCTCCGGGCGTGCCGTGCTCGGCATCGAGCTCGGCTCCACACGCATCAAGGCGTGCCTGATCGGCGACGACCCCTCCGTGGCCATCGCCGCTGGCAGCCACGCCTGGGAGAACCAATTCGTCGCCCGCAGGTGGACGTACTCGCTCGAGGATGTCTGGGCAGGCATCCAGAGCGCGTACGCCGACCTCGTCGCCGACGTGCAGCGCCGATACGGCGTGCAGCTCGCCTCGCTCGGTGCGATCGGCATCTCGGCCATGATGCACGGCTATCTGCCGTTCGATGCGGAGGGCGAGTTGCTCGTGCCGTTCCGCACCTGGCGCAACACGACGACCGGGCCTGCTGCGGCCGAGCTCAGCGAGCTGTTCGGAGTGAACATCCCGCTGCGCTGGTCCGTTGCCCACCTGTACCAGGCCGTGCTCGACGAGGAGCCGCACGTGCCGAGCGTGGCGTTCCTCACCACGCTCGCCGGCTACGTGCACTGGAAGCTGACCGGCCGCAAAGTCCTGGGCGTCGGAGATGCCTCTGGCATGTTCCCGATCGACTCCGCCACCGGAGACTATGACGCCGACCTGCTCTCACGGTTTGAGACCATCGTCACGCAGCCGGATCTGCGGAGGATTCTCCCGGCGGTTCTCTCCGCCGGCGCGCCGGCGGGCGAGTTGACTCCCGAGGGCGCCGCGCTCCTCGACCCGACCGGCGCGCTGCAGCCGGGCATCCCGCTGTGCCCGCCGGAGGGGGATGCAGGTACGGGCATGGTCGCGACGAACGCGGTCGCCCCGCGCACCGGCAACGTCAGCGCGGGCACGAGCATCTTCGCGATGGTGGTGCTCGAGCACCCGCTCGCCGAGTCACACGAGGAGCTCGACCTCGTCACCACCCCGGCGGGCGACCCGGTCGCGATGGTGCACTGCAACAACGGCGCCAGCGAGCTGGCCGAGTGGGCGGGCCTGTTCCGTCGATTCGGCGAGTTGGCGGGCGCATCCGTCGATGCGGATGCCGTGTTCGAGCTGCTGTTCCGCGAGGCGCTGAACGGCGATGCGGATGCCGGCGGCCTGCTCGCGTACAACTACCTCGCTGGCGAGCCGGTCACCGGCACCGCCGAGGGGCGTCCGCTGTTCGTGCGCACGCCCGACAGTCGCTTCACGCTCGCGAACGTCGCGCGCGCCCAGCTCTATGGGGTTTTCGGCACGCTGAGCCTGGGCATGCGCGTGCTCTCCGCCGAAGGAGTCGCGCTCGAGCGGATGCTCGCCCACGGCGGCATCTTCCGCACCGCCGGTGTCGCGCAGCGCTTCCTCGCGGCGGCGCTGAACGCTCCGGTGGCCGTGGGCGAGACCGCGGCGGAGGGCGGTGCGTGGGGCGCCGCGGTGCTCGCCGCGTACCTGCGCGAGGCATCCACCGGGCTGTCGCTCGCCGAATATCTGAACGACACCGTGTTCGCCGATGCCGCAACGCAGGTCACCGACCCAGACCCGGCCGACGTCGCCGGCTTCGCCGCCTACCTCGAGCGCTACAGCGCCGGCCTCGCCGTCGAGCGCGCCGCGATCGCCGCCCTGTAGACCATGCCGCCCGTGCCCCTCCTTCCCCCGAGAGTGCGAGTCCCTCCCCCCGAGGGTGCACGTTCGTCTCCCGGAGGGTGCGTATTACTCCGCTCGAGGGTGCGACACCGTTCGCCCCATCGCTTCACTGCACGAATGACCACAGATAGGACAGTCCGATGACCCGCACCCCGCTCACCACCTCGCTCGACGGATACGAGGTCTGGTTCCTCACCGGCAGCCAGCACCTCTACGGCCCAGAGACGCTGGCGCAGGTCGCCGACCAATCTCGCGCGATCGCGGAGCAGCTCGGGGCATCCGCCGACGTGCCGGTACGCGTCGTGTGGAAGCCCGTGCTCACCGGATCGGACGAGATCCGGCGCGTCATGCTCGAGGCCAACGCCGCCGACACGGTGATCGGCGTGATCGCCTGGATGCACACCTTCAGCCCCGCGAAGATGTGGATCGCCGGTCTCGACGCGCTGCAGAAGCCTCTGCTGCACCTGCACACGCAGGCCAACGTCGAGCTGCCCTGGAGCGAGATCGACTTCGACTTCATGAACCTCAACCAGGCGGCGCACGGCGACCGCGAGTTCGGCTACATCCAGTCCCGGCTCGGCGTGGCACGCACCACCGTCGTCGGACACGTCAGCGATCGCTCGGTGAGCGGCCGCATCGGCACCTGGACCCGCGCCGCAGCCGGCTACGCGGCATCCCGCTCCCTCAAACTCGCCCGGTTCGGCGACAACATGCGCTTCGTCGCCGTCACCGAGGGCGACAAGACCGAGGCCGAGCACGTCTTCGGCGTGCAGGTCAACACCTGGGGCGTGAATGAGCTCGCGGATGCCGTGAGCCAGGCATCCGAGACGGACATCGACGCGCTCGTGGCCGAGTACGAAGACCTGTACGACGTGGTGCCCGAGCTGCGGCGTGGCGGCGAGCGGCACCAATCGCTGCGCGACGGGGCGGCCATCGAGCTGGGGTTGCGCTCGTTCCTCGAGGAGGGCGGATTCGGCGCGTTCACGACGAACTTCGAGGACCTCGGCGCGCTCAAGCAGCTGCCCGGCCTCGCGGTGCAGCGTCTGATGGCCGAGGGATACGGCTTCGGCGCCGAGGGCGACTGGAAGACGGCCGTGCTCGTGCGCATCGCCAACGTGATGGGCGCGGGTCTGCCGGGCGGAGCATCCCTCATGGAGGACTACACCTATGACCTCACGCCTGGGCAGGAGCGCATTCTCGGCGCGCACATGCTCGAGGTGAGCCCGTCGCTGACCACGGCCAAGCCGACGCTGGAGATCCACCCGCTGGGCATCGGCGGCAAGGACGACCCGGTGCGTCTGGTCTTCAACGCGGATGCCGGCCCCGCGGTGGTCGTGGCGCTCTCGGACATGCGCGACCGCTTCCGCCTCACGGCGAACGTGGTCGAGGTTGTTCCGCCCACCGAGCAGCTGCCGAAGCTTCCCGTCGGTCGTGCCGTGTGGGTTCCGCAGCCGGACTTCCGCACCTCGGCCTGGGCCTGGCTGCAGGCCGGCGCCGCACACCACACGGTCATGACGAACGCCGTGGGCATCGAGGCATGGGAGGACTTCGCGCGGATGTCCGCCACCGAGCTCGTCATCATCGACAACGACACGAGGCCGCGTGAGTTCGAGCAGCAGCTGCGGTGGAGCGCCGCCTACTGGCGCCTCCAGCGCGGCATCTGATCGCACGGCATCCGGGCTCGACATCTAAACGGAACCGCGACGGCCTCTTGACTTGTTAATGCTCATAACCATAAAGTTATGAGCATTAACAAGAAGGGGGCGACCATGTCCGCCGATTCGTCACAGATTTCGCGCCTTCCACATTCCGTGCGGTGGATGGGGCGCAGCACTACCCTCGCCGGGCTCGGGTTCAGCCTGTCGTGGATCATCGGCCTCTGCGTCTTCGCGGATTCGACGACGGTCGTCTCAACCGGCGCAGAAGTCATCGCTTCCTACCGCGGTCAGGCGCTCGCGGCTCTCGCCCAGTTCCTGTTCACGGAGGGCCTCCCGCCGATCGCGATTCTGGTCGTGGTGAGGGCGCTCTGCCGCTCGATGCGTACTTCCGGTCATTCGCGTCTGGCTCGAGCCACCTGGATCATGGCCCTGGCCGCCTGCATCATCTCGTTCGCACAATTCGTCTTGGGTGTCACGTTGGTGATCGGAGCAGTGCCTTCGAACGACGCAACGGCGTCGGCCGGGCTTTCGGATGCCGTCACTCGCCTTGATGGAGTGAAGATGTTCTTCTTCGGTGGCATGGCCGTCGCCACGGTGGTCTACCTGATCATCGCGCAGCGGGCGCGGCCGATCTGGCTGAGCGTCACGAGTGCGCTGCTGGCCGTCGCGATCGTCATCTCGGGGCTCGGATACCTGTTCGCGCTCACTCCGCTTGCGGCAGCGGCCTACGCCTCCCTGCCGCTGTTGCTCGTCTGGATGACAGGCTGGGGCGTCCTGCTCGGGCTTCGGGTACGTTGACGCCATGCCGAGACAGGGTCTGACACGTGCGCGCGTCGTGGACGAGGCGGCGGCGCTCGCCGACGAGGCGGGACTCGAGGAGGTGACGTTCGCCGGACTGGCGAAGCGGCTCGGAATCTCGGCTCCTGCGCTGTACAAGCATGTGGACGGATTGAGTGGGCTGAGGCGGGACCTTACCGTGCTGGGGCTCACCGAGCTCACTGCGCAGATGCGGTCGGCGACGGTCGGCCGATCCGGACGAGATGCGCTGCTGGCGGCCGCTGAGTCATACCGGGCCTATGCGGAGCGACGCCCGGGCATGGTGAACGTCGTTCTCAGGGCGCCCGATCCCGGTGACGGGGAGCACGAAAATGCAGCAATCGCCGCGCTCGACGTGATGCGTCAGGTGTTCGCCGCCTACGACCTGGCCGAGCCCGACTTGGTGCACGCCGTGCGCGAAATGCGGGTGATCATGCACGGATTCGCCGTACTCGAACGTGCCGGAGGATTCGGCATGGACGAGTCACTCGACGAGACCTACCGGCGGCTCATCGACGCGCTGGACCGCTCGCTGCGCCGGTAGCGCGGGTCGGGTGGCCATGCGGCCGGTGGCGCCGGCGCCGACCCATCCGTGATCGCATGCCTGGAGCGCGCCACGCCCGGGCTGCAGTCCCGAATTGCACACGTGCGTCAGGCCACGTAAAGTATTCACTTGTCGCCCCAAAGGTGCGGAAAGCTCGCAGAGCTTCCGGCCTCAAGCGGGACCGATCCTCAGCCGAAGAGCTACTCCTGTTGCAGGAGAGAACCACTGGCTGGACGGAACGAACAACTTCCATCGGCGCGTACTCGAGTTCGTCTCGAGCAGTGACCCGTGGATGATCGGTGAAGTCAACCCTGACAAGTAGGTCGCGAGACCGATGGTCAGGAGTGTCCGATCCTTGAGAACTCAACAGCGTGCACAATGTCATATGCCAATTAACCTCGTCACTGGCATCGGCCTTTTTGGTTGGTGTTGGTGTTGGGATTCCTTTGGATTAGATATTTTTGAATGT